>NZ_JBHXSO010000055.1:0-52582 GCF_042714775.1 Streptomyces sp. NPDC058691
TGCTGCACCAGCGGCACGTCCCCGCGGTCCTTGGCCATCAGCGTCAGCGCGGCGGTCATGTTGCCGCCCACGGAGTCGCCTGCGACCGCGAGGCGGGTGGCGTCCAGGTCCTTGGCGGCGCCGGCGGTGACGATCCAGCGGGCGACGGTGTAGTTCTGCTCGATGGCCACGGGATAGCGGGCCTCGGGGGACAGGTCGTACTCGGGGAAGACGACGGCCGCCCGCGCGCCGGTGGCCAGTTCGCGGACCAGGCGGTCGTGGGTGTGGGCGTTGCCGAAGACCCAGCCGGCGCCGTGGATGTAGAGGATGACGGGCAGGGTGCCGGAGGCGCCGGCGGGGCGGACGATCCGGGCGCGGACGCTGCCGGTCGGGCCGCCCTCGACGTTGATCCACTCCTCGTCCACGTCCGGCTTGGCGATGTCACCGGACTGGACCTCGTCGACGGCCTTGCGGCCCTCGGCCGGGTCCAGGTCGAACAGGAACGGCGGCTTCGCGGTCGCCGCCGCGAAATCCGCCGCGGCGGGCTCCAGCACAGGAGCGGTGGGCACGTGCTCGGGCATGGTTCTGTCTCCCCTCGGGCGGTCTCAGTGGAAGCGCTTGACGAACGCCAGCGCGGTCTCGGCGACTTCGCGCCAGCCGCTGTCGATCGTCAGGGCGTGCCCGCGGCCCGCGATCTCGGTGATCTCCGTGACGGCCCGCTCGTTGCGGTGCTGCTTCTTGTACGAGGCGTTGGTGATGGCCCACGGCACGGTGTGGTCCTTCTCGCCGGAGACCAGCAGCAGCGGCCCGCGCTCCGGGTTCTCCGTGTCGACCTTCGTCTCGCTCCACGGGTTGAAGTTGGCGACGGCGGCCTGGAACAGCGGCTCGCCGGGGGCGGGCACGGCGAACGTCTCGTACAGCTCCCGCGCCTCCTCCTCGCTCACCGCGTTGGCGAAGCCGTACCGGAACTGGTCGTAGGTCAGCGGCACCGCGCGATGGAAGTTGGCGGGATTGCCGAGCACCGGGGCCGCGGAGCGCAGTGAGGACACCGGCAGCGGCAGCACGCCCTGGAACGGCGCGGGGTCGATGGCGACCGACGCGGCCGACAGCCCGCGTCCGGCGAGGATCTGGGTGATCAGGCCGCCGAAGGAGTGGCCTATCACGGCCGGCTTGCGGTCCAGCCTGCCGATGAGGTCGGCGAAGTGGTCGACGACCTCGGCGACCCCTTTGCCGGCGAAGACCTCCGGATGGGCGTTGGCCTCCTCCACGGTCTCCGGGTCGTCGGGCCATCCGGGGGTGACCGGGGCGTACCCGGCCTCCTCGAACACCGTGGCCCACCGGTCCCAGCTGCTGGGCAGCAGCCAGAGCCCGTGGACGAAGACGACCGGGGGGCGCCCCGAGGCGTTGGCCTGCTCGATCCGCTCGACGTCGTGTGCAGCAGTCACGGGAACCATTCCTCTTTGCGCGGGGGTTGACGGCCCCACCCTCGCAAACGCCGCCGGACCCAGGGGGTCCGGCGGCGTGGATGTGCATTGTGGGAGCAGATCCCGGCACCGCGGGAGCAGTTCAGCAGTTCTTGTAGTCCGAGCGCGTGCTGTTGTAGGCGCAGGCGCCGGCCTTCGCGCCGCCGGACTTGCGCAGGGTCGCGGTGTCCTTGTCGTTGTTCCACACGTACCAGCCGCGGTTCTGGTAGCGGTCGCTCTTGGTGTCCGTACCCGGTCCGGTGTGGACCTTGACGGTCTTGCCGGCGCCGAGGGAGTAACTGCCGAAGGTGTACTTGTGGTTGGCCGCGTCGGTGAGCGTCCAGCCCTTGAGGCTGACCGCGCGCGAGGTGGAGTTGGTGATCGTCACCCACTCGGCGTTGAGGCTCGCGTCGGAGCCGCGGTCGGTGCCGGGGCTGTCGTAGTAGATCTTGGCGAGGTGGACGGAGCCGGCGGCCTCGGCGGCCGGGGCCGCGAGGGCGAGTGTGGCGGCGGTCGCGGAGATCGCCGTGAGCAGGCAGGTCAGCGTCGTACGGGTGCGCATGGTGCGGGGTCCCCCAAGGTGGTGCGGATAGGGCGGGTCGGGCGGTCAGGTGCGACGGCGGGCGCGTGCGCGGCGCCCTCCGCCGCCGGCCGGCCACGGGTGCGGCTTGCGCCGGGCGGCGACGTCCTCGGCCCAGCCGGTCAGCAGGATGGCCGTGCCGATCAGCGGCCAGGCCACGAGGAACTGGAACCAGGTGGCGTCCAGCGGCAGATGGGCCTCGAAGAACGGCACGTCCCACATGCGGTCGATGAGCGGGACGCTGACAAACAGCGCGACCTCGTGCCACAGGTAGACCGTGACCGCGCGGGCGTTGAGCAGTTTCACCGCGCCGTCCGCCACCGGTACGCGGGTCAGCCGGCGCGGGCGGAAGCGGAGCAGTACGAGGACGAAACCGACCGACCACAGCGCCTGCGCGAGCGGGATCTCGCCGAGGTCGAAGCCTTCGTCGGTGGGGTGGGTGAGCGCGAACCAGCCGCCCGCGGCCAGGCACAGCGCGGCCAGACCCAGCACGGTCCGGGCCCGCATCGCGTCCAGCCGTCCGTCCCGGTGCGCGAAGCCGAGCAGCCAGCAGGCCGCGAAGGTGACCAGGTCGACGGCCGGGGTGAGCGCGGGCTCCGTCAGCGGGAGCCTGTCGTACTGGGCCAGGGCGACCAGCACCCCGCAGGCGGCCAGACACGCCCTGGGTGCGGCGCGGAAGGCCTTCAGCAGCCACGGGGAGAGCAGGACCAGCCAAAGGTAGGTGCGGATGTACCACAGCGGGTCCGTCATCTGCTCGGCCCACGCGATGCGCGGCGGGTCCGCCAGCGGCAGGACCCACAGCAGCATCCGCGGCCAGGAGTGGATGCGCCAGCCGTGCACCAGCATCGCGCCCACGACGACCGCCGCGAAGAGCCAGTACGGCACGAGCAGCCGCCGCGCCCTGCTGCGCAGCACCGAGCCCGCCGGGCGCTTGAGCGAGTGCGCCATGAGCGAGCCGGCGAGCGCGAACATCACGCCGATGGAGGGGAAGGCGTAGGTCAGCCACGCCCAGTTGAAGGTGTGGAAGACCACCACCCGCACCAGGGCCAGCGCCCGGAGCAGGTCCAGATAACGGTCCCGGCCCCCGCCCTCGCCCCCGACCCTGGCGGGCTTGGCGGCTGCGGCGCCGGCCGTCGCGGCGGGTGCGCCGGCCCCCGCCGGGAACCCGCCCGCCCGGTCCCGCTCCGGTGCGTCGACGGTCACGGTCGCGCCGTGCTCCGCCGCGACGCGGGCACGCCGCCGTCCGCCCCCGGGACCGGGGAGCGGTGCGGGCACCGGCGCCGGTCCCGGCGGGCGGACGCCGCGCGGGTCGTGGGCGTGCATGGGGTCCTCCGGGTAGGGGTGGTCGGGCGGACGCGGTATCACCGTTCACTCCCGGCGGCCACGGGCGGCGTGCCGACCTCGCCCGTGCGCCGCAGTTTGTGCCAGCCGAGCCGGCCGCCGTTGACCGCGGTGATGCAGGACTGGAGCAGCACCAGGTACATCAACTGCCGGTACAGGACCTGCTGGAGCGGCAGCGGCCACAGGTCCCGCAGCCGCTCGCCGTCGAGCCGGAACGCGTACGCGGCGCACGCGGCCTGCACACCCAGCACCGCGGCCCACGCGACCGCGGTGCGAAACGGGTCCATGAACACCAGCCCGTACACGGCGAAGACGTCGAGCAGCGGCGCCAGCAGCGGGGTGAGCACCTGGAAGAGCACTACCAGCGGCAGCCCGACCCGGCCGAACCGCCCGGAGTGGCCGCGGTCCAGCACCGCCCCGCGGTGCTTCCACATCGCCTGCATGGTGCCGTAGCTCCAGCGGTAGCGCTGCTCCCACAACTGCCGTACCGAGGACGGCGCCTCGGTCCAGGCGCGGGCCCGCTCGGCGTAGACCACGTGCCAGCCGGCCCGGTGCAGGGCCATGGTGACGTCGGTGTCCTCGGCGAGGGTCTCGTCGCTCATGCCGCCCACGTCGCGCAGCGCGTCGCGCCGGAAGGCCCCGCAGGCGCCGGGGATGGTCGGCATGCAGCGCATCAGGTCGTACATGCGGCGGTCGAGGTTGAAGCCCATCACGTACTCGATGTGCTGCCAGCGCCCGATCATCCGGTTGCGGTTGCCGACCTTGGCGTTGCCGGCGACCGCGCCGACCCGCGGGTCGGCGAAGGGCTGGACGAGCTCGCGGACGGTGGCCGGCTCGAAGACCGTGTCGCCGTCCATCATCACGATCAGGTCGTGCCGGGCGTGCGCGACGCCGTTGTTGAGCGCGGCCGGCTTGCCGCCGTTGGGCTGCCGCACCACCGTGACACCGGGCAGGCCGAGGGCCTCCACGATGTCGGCGGTGCCGTCGCTGGACCCGTCGTCGACGACCACGATCTCGATGGGATGCTCCCCGGCGGCGAGCGAGTTGACCGTGTGGGTGATGCACTCCTTCTCGTTGTACGCCGGCACGATGACGCTCACCGGTTCGGTGACCGCCGGTCCCCAGCGGAAGCCGGGTGCCCGGCGTCGACGGGCGTGCCGGCGGGCCAGCAGCAGCATCGCGGCGAACCGCGCCAGGACCAGCACGCCCACGGCGGCCAGCAGGACGGCGAGCGCCGGTACGGCCGTCTCGGACAGCTCCACGGCGGCCACGAAGATCCGCCCCTGCCACAACTCGGCCCCGCCGACCGGGTGGTTGGTGGAACTGGCCCCGACCGCCGCGCCGACCGTCTCGAAGCGGTAGCCGCGCTCCTTGAGCAGCGGGATCAGCCGGTCCAGCGCGGCCACCGTCTGCGAGCGGTCGCCGCCGGCGTCGTGCATCAGCACGATCGCGCCCTTCCCCGGCTTCTTGGGGAGGGAGCCGTCGACGATCGCCTGGACGCCGGGCCGGCGCCAGTCCTCGGCGTCCTGGTCGATGAAGGCGGTGACGTAGCCCTTGCGGCCGACCTGCTGGACGATCGGCCAGGACAGGTCGTCCAGCGCGTCGGCGGTGGAGGAGTACGGCGGGCGGAACAGCGAACTGTGGATGCCGGCCGCCCCCGCGAGCGCGAGCTGCGTCTGCGACAGCTCGCGGTCGACCCGCCCCGGTGACTGGTACACCAGGTCCGGGTGGGCGAAGGTGTGCACGCCGATCTCGTGCCCCTCGTTCACCATCCGGCGGATCAGGTCCGGGTGGCGGGCGGCGTTGCTGCCGGTGACGAAGAAGGTGGCGTGCACGTTCTGCCGCCGCAGCACGTCGAGCACCTCCGGCGTCCAGACCGGGTCCGGTCCGTCGTCGAAGGTGAGGGCGATGGTGTGGTCCGGCGTGCGGTACGAGCGCGGGCGGTCCCCGGTGGAGTCCACCACGGGACCGCCGTCCAGCACCGCCTCGGGGACCTTGTCCGTGGCCACCGGCGGGTGCACCCGGTGGTCGGCCTCGAAGTCGCCGCGTACGTAGCCGCCGAGCAGCAGCACGCACACGAGGACGACGAGGGCGAGGACGGGTATGACGAGCCGGGGGCGCAGGGGTATCACGAGCCGCCCTGCGGTTGCTGGTCGGTGCCGGTGCCGCTGGCGGGCGGCACCTCGGAGCCGGGCCCGGACGAGCCGGAGGGCTGCGCCGACGACGAGGCCGATGAACTGGCCGACGAACTCGCCGAGGTACTGGGTGTCGGCGAGGAGGCGGGCGGCTTGGTCCCGGTCGCGCGCGGTGTCGGGGACGTGCCGGCCTTGGGGCCGGTGCTACCGGTGGCGTGGCCGCTGGGTGTGGTGCGCGGACTGGGAGAAGCGGTCGCCTTCGGCCGGGCGCTGCCGGACGGGGCCGGACCCGCGCCCGTCCCCGCCCGGAACAGCCCCGCCGTCGCCGGGGGAGCGGCCTGGTCGGCCGGTACGTCGACTTCCCCCGTCCCCGAGGAGCCCGCGTCGTCCGGCGCTGTGCTCGGTACCCCCGGCAGCGGCAGCAGCGTCTTCGGCGCGATCGGCGTCGCGCCGGAGAGGCTGAGTACGAGGGCGGCCGTGTAGAGCGTGCAAGCTGCGCCGACCGCCCAGCCGGCCCTGCGGACCATGCGGGCCCGCCGCCCGCTGGAATCGACGAAGACGGGGCCGGGCAGCGATATGAGCTCGGTCTCGGGATCGTCGATCCCGGTGCCGGCCTCCGGATCGTCCACGGGCGGCGGTTCTGACCATACGTCATGGTGGTGCTTGGAGAGCATGCCGCAACGTAACGCGACGCAAGCGGTCCTATGGGACGTATTTCGCACTTGACCGATTCCGTAGGCGAATTGGTCGTTCTCTGCCAGGCTCAGCCGCGTCCGATATACGGCATCGCCGTCGCCATCACCGTCGCGAACTGCACGTTCGCCTCCGGCGGCAGGGATGCCATGTGCACGACCGTGCGGGCCACGTCGGTCACGTCCATGCGCGGTTCGGGCAGGAGGGCGCCGTTCGCCTGCAGGATTCCGCCCGCCATGCGTTCGGTCATGTCGGTCGCGGCGTTGCCGATGTCGATCTGACCGCACGCGATCCGGTACGGGCGGCCGTCCAGCGACAGGGACCTGGTCAGTCCGGTCACGGCGTGCTTCGTCGCGGTGTACGCGATGCTCAGTGGACGCGGCACGTGCGCGGAGAGCGAGCCGTTGTTGATGATCCGGCCGCCCTGCGGATCCTGCGCCCGCATCGCGGCGAACGCGGCCCGCGCGCAGAGGAAGGCGCCGTGCAGGTTGACGTCCACGACGGCCCGCCAGTCGTCGTACGACAGCTCGTCCGGGGAGACGGCCGGGGCACCCCGGCCCGCGTTGTTGAAGAGCAGGTCCACCCGGCCCCAGCGTGCGGCGGTGGCGTCGAACAGCGCCGCCACCGCCTCCGGCCGGGTGACGTCCGTCGGGATGACGGCGGTCTCCCCGGCCGCCGTCGCCGCGGTCTCCCGCAGTGCCTCCTCGCGCCGTCCCGCCAGCGCCACCGTCCAGCCGGCGGCCGACAGTTCGACGGCCACCGCCCGCCCGATGCCCGAGCCGGCGCCGGTGACGACGGCGATCTTCCTGTCCGCGGTCTCATTACCGTTCATGGCCCCGCAGCGTAGGCGGTGGGACCATGGCGACATGCCGCCCTACGCCGAGCCCCTGTCGCACAAGGAGATCGAGGACCGCCTGGCCGAGCTGCCCGGCTGGTCCCTGACCGACGACGGCGCGACCCTCCAGCGCACCTACCGGCTCCCGCATCTGCCGGGCGCGGTCTTCGTGGTGCACATCGCGCAGATCCAGGACGAGGTCAATCATCACAGCGACCTGACGCTCCGTTACAACGCGGTCGACGTCGCCGTCACCACGCACGCGGCCGGCGGCCGGCTCACCGCCAAGGACTTCGACCTCGCCCGCCGCATCCAGGACATCGCCCCGGCGCACGGGGCCGCGTAGCGGCTCTCCGCCGCGGGAGCGTGGGGCCGGCGCACCGTGCCCTGCGCCGGGGGGCGTCCCGCCAGGCCGGCGGCGGCGCGTGGCCTGCGGCTAGGCGCTGCTGCGTTGCGGGCGGGAGGCTGCCCTTCCCCGGCCGCCGACGGTGATGACGGCTCACCGCACAGGCAGCGCATGCACCCGAGGGAGCGGGCGGTAGATGCCGGCGACGTCCTCTTCGCGGCCGCGTCGTCCGGTCAGCGGCGGCGCGTGGCTCGGCGCGCCGGGACCGGCGGTGACGGGGTCTCGCCCGCGCGCGGGCAGTGGATGACCTCGATCGCCTCGTGCCGGAGCCCGTGCGGCCGCTGGCCCAAGGTGGCGGCCGGGCCGGAGACTTGCGGCGGTCAGGGATCCCGCCCGCGGGAGCGTCGGGAGGCGCGTCGGGGACGTTCGTCCCGCGGTTCCTTCCCGTGCCCCGGCGTCACCGGCGACGTCGGCGACGTCGTCCTTGGGGCGCGACATCAGGCCGAGGGCATCCCGTGGTCAGCGGCAGCCCGTGGCTGGCACGCCGGGACCGGCGGTGACGGGGTCTCGCCCGCGCGCGGGCAGTGGATGAGCTCGATCGCCTCGTGCCGGAGCCCGTGCGGCCGCTGCCCCAAGGTGGCGGCCGGGCGCGAGACTTCCGGCGGTCATGGGCGGCCCGAGGGCGGGCCCCGCGCCGTGGCGTCGCCGCCGGGCGGCGAGGAGAGCATCCACGCCCGCGGGCAGGGCAGCACCTGGTGCAGGACCGGGGACGGCCCCGCGATCCCTTCCCGGGCGCGGCAGCCCGTGGCCGCCGTCCCGCCGAGGTGGCGGGCGGCGGGGGAAGACCTGCCGGACGGGGCCGCTCGGGGGTCCGTCGCTCAGGCCTCGCCGGGGTAGCGGACGCCGATGCGGTCGCGGACCGTGTCGAGGGTGCGCATCACGGCGAGGCTGCCCTCCACCGGCACCAGCGGCGACTCGGTCTCGCCCGCCCGCAGGCAGCGCATGACCTCCATCGCCTCGTACTGCAGGCCGTGCAGGCCTTGCAGCCGCCCGCCCGCCGGGGCGGCCGGCGGGCCGAAGACCTCCGGATCGACGCCTTCGCGGTGCAGCACGAACTGCTCGGGGTAGAAGAAGCCGCGCGGGAACTCGATCCGTCCCGTGGTCCCGGTCACCACCGCCGTACGGGCCGTGTCGGCGGCCAGCGAGCAGCTCAGCACCGCCATCGCGCCGCTGTCGTAACCGAGCACCATGCCCGTGGCGTCGTCCACGCCCTCGGGGGTGAGGTGCCCCCAGGCCTGGACCTCGTCCGGCTCGCCGAGCAGCAGGTGGGCGAAGGACACCGGGTAGACGCCCAGGTCGAGCACGGCGCCGCCGGCCTGGGCCGGGTCGCGCAGCCGGTGGCTCGGCTCGAAGGGCCCGGCCAGGCCGAAGTCCGCGTGGACCGCCCGGATCTCGCCGATCGCCCCGTCGGCCACCAGGGAGGTGAGCCGGCGGATCACCGGGCTGCAGTACATCCACATCGCCTCCATCAGGAAGCGGCCGTGCCCGCGCGCGAGTTCGGCCAGCTCGCGCGCCTCCACCGCGTTGACGGTGAGCGGCTTCTCGCACAGCACCGCCCGTCCGGCCCGCAGGCACAGTCCCGCGGCGACGCGGTGCGCGGAGTGCGGGGTGGCGATGTACACCACGTCCACGTCCTCGTCGTCGGCGAGCGCGGTCCAGCTGCCGTACGCGCGAGGCACGTCGAAGCGGTCGGCGAAGGCGCGCGCCGCCGCGGTGCTGCGCGAGCCGACGGCGACGAGCTCCGCGTCGTCCTTGAGCTCCCGCAGGTCGCTCGCGAACGCCGAAGCGATGCCGCCGGTCGCGAGGATGCCCCACCGGATCCTGCGTCCGGACCCGGCGGAAGAGGCGCCGGCGGAGGTGTCGCCGGAACCACCGATCGAATCACTCACGGAACTGCCCCCACCTGGTCTCATCCACCTTGTGATGGCTGAGAGCATAGAGAACGATTCACCGACCACGGAGATGCAGATGCCGGAAGCCGGCCCGATCCCGCCCGACCAGATATCCACACCGGGGGCGTCAACCCCGGTACGACGCGCCGCAGAGCGCCCAGGAGGCCGTACCGGACTGCTGGTGACTTTCGTGCTCGGCGGCCTCACCGCGCTCCCCGCGCTGTCGATGGACATGTATCTGCCGGCGCTGCCGCAGGTCACGGAGTCGCTGCGGAGCCCGGCCGTCATGGTGCAGCTCACCTTGACCGCGTGCCTGGCCGGACTGGCCCTCGGCCAGATGGTCGTCGGCCCGATGAGCGACCGCTGGGGCCGCCGCCGGCCGCTGCTGGTGGGCATGGTCCTGTACGTGCTGGCGACCGCCGTGTGCGCGTTCGCCCCGAGCGCCGGGCTGCTGATCGCCTTCCGGCTGCTCCAGGGCCTGACCGGCGCCGCGGGCATCGTCATCGCCCGGGCCGTCGTCCGCGACCTGTACGACGGGGTCGCCATGGCCCGCTTCTTCTCCACGCTGATGCTGATCTCCGGGGTGGCCCCGATCGTGGCCCCCCTCATCGGCGGCCAGGTGCTGCGGATCACCGACTGGCGGGGGGTCTTCGTCGTGCTCACCGTGGTCGGCACGCTGCTGGTCCTCCTGGTGTGGCGCTGCCTTCCGGAGACCCTGGACCCGGCCGACCGGCACCGCGGCGGCCTGGGGGAGACCCTGCACACGATGCGCGGGCTGCTCGCCGACCGGCCCTTCACCGGCTACATGCTCACCGCGAGCTTCACCTTCGCCGCCCTGATCGCCTACGTCTCCGCCTCCTCCTTCGTCGTGCAGGAGATCTACGGCGCCTCCGCGCAGACCTACAGCCTGCTCTTCGGCGTCAACTCCGTCGGGCTGGTCGCGCTGGGCCAGGTCAACGGCAAGGTGCTGGTGGGGCGGGTCAGCATGGACAAGGTGGTCGCCGTGGGACTGGTGGTGATCACGCTGGCCGCGGTCGCGCTGCTGGCGATGACCTCCGGCGTGTTCGGGAGGGTCGGGCTGCTGCCGGTGGCCGCGGGCCTGTTCGTGCTGATGTCGGCGATGAGCCTGGTGCTGCCCAACACCAACGCCCTGGCGCTGATGCGCACCCGGCACGCGGCCGGTTCCGCCTCCGCGCTGCTCGGCACGACCTCCTTCCTCGTGGGCGCCGTGGCCTCGCCGCTGGTGGGTGTCGCGGGCGAGGATTCGGCCGTGCCGATGGCGCTGGTGCAGCTGGGCAGCGTGCTGGCCGCGGTGGCCTGTTTCGCCGGGCTGTGCCGCCCCTGGCGGCGTACTGTGGATGCACGGTGATCCCTGCGATCATTGCCGTGCCGAGTCAGGAGGCAGTGATGACCGAGCCGATCGACGAGAGCAAGTGGGCCTGGAAGACCGCGGACAGTTGCCTGCACACCGGGTCCGAACACATGATTGATCCGGAGGACCTGGTCATGGCCTCCGGCCGCGAGCCGACGCCGGCCCGGCTCGAACAGGCCCGCAAGTTGCTGGAGGAGCATGGCCCCGCGGCTGTCGAGAGGTACCTGCCCTGACGCGGAGCTGCGCGCGGACGAGCTGAACCGGCTCGTCGGGGAGATCACCCCCTTTCTGGAACCTTCGCCCGCCTCCGTGCATCCCTGGTGCGCGGGGGCCGTCGTCCTCGCCGGGCGCGGGGCGACCGTTGCCCTGCACGAGGCCGTGGGCTGGGCGGTGCGCTACCGCGGGTACGACGAGCGGGCCGACCGCGGTGCCGAACTGCCCCGCGAGCAGTGGGTGCCGATGCGGCCCGACACGATCTTCGATCTGGCGTCGCTGACCAAGCTGTTCACGGCCGTCGTCGCCGTCCGCCGGCTGGAGCCGGACCGCGAGGTGGCCGCGTACGTGCCCGAGTTCGCCGCCGCGGGCAAGCGGCGCGTCACCGTACGCCAGCTGCTCGACCACACCTCCGGGCTCCGCCCCGAACTGCCCTTCTACGACCAGGCCGACGCGGAGGCCCGGGCCCGCCTGCTGTGGGAGGAGGAGCCGGTCGCCGCGCCGGGCGCCGCGCGCGTCTACTCCGACCTCAACCTCATCGCCCTCCAGCACGCTCTGGAACGCGAGACCGGCGAATCCGTCGACGCCCTGGTGCGCGAGGAGATCACCGGTCCCCTCGGCATGTACGACACCCGCTACAACCCGCCCGCCGGATGGCTGCCCCGCATCGCCGCCACCGAGGACCAGCGCCGCCCCTGGGGCCGGCTGGACCGCGGCATGCTCCGCGGCTCGGTGCACGACGAGAACGCGTACGCCATGGGCGGCGTCGCCGGTCACGCGGGCCTGTTCTCCACCGCCTGGGACCTGGCCCTGCTGTGCCGCTCCCTGCTCGACGCGGGCGGCCCCCACCTCGGCTTCGAGAGGGACCAGCCCTGGTTCATGGGCGCCCTCGCCGGGCGCGGCGCCGTCGGGCACACCGGTTTCACCGGGACCAGCCTGGTGATCGACCCGGCGACCGACTCGTTCCTGGTGCTGCTCGCCAACTCCGTGCACCCCTGCCGCCTTTGGCGCGACGGGAGCGCCCCGCGGGCAGCCGTGGGGACCCGGTTCGCCCGGGCGCTCGGGGTGGCGTGAACGCGGCACCATGTGGCGCCGCCGACCTCCCAAAAGGGGAATATCGTCAGTAAGGGGGCGGTTCGTTTTGTTCGGGGGGTGAGGTCCGCCGCCGGAAGGGGAAAGGATGCGGAACCCCGCCGGAGTCGCCGCCACGGACGCCGACGGCATCGGTGCCGTGGGTCCTGGCCCGGTCCCGGGCCCGGAGCTGATCGACCCCCCACTGCTCCAGGTGACGCGTGAGACCGGCGCCTCCGTCAGCCTGGTCTACCTGCTGAGCCCCGACGACGAGACGCTGCGCCTGGCGACGCTGGTCGGTGGCCCGCAGTCGTTCGCGGGGCTGTGGGCGCGCATCGGGCTGGCCTACAGCACCCCGGTCTCCGACGCGGTGCGCGAGGACCGACTCGTCTGGCTCGGCGGCCCCGAGGAGACCGCCCGGATCTATCCCCGCCTCGCCCTGGTGCTTCCGTACGAGTTCTCGCTGGCCGCCGCCCCGATCACCGCCGACGGCAGGTCCTGGGGCGGGCTCGTGCTCTTCCTGCCCGGCGCCCACGCCCGGCAGCTGTCGCTGCGGGAGCGGAGCGCCCTGCGGGCCGCCTGCCACCGCATCGGCGTGCTGCTGCGGGAGGCCGCCGACCGGGGGTGCCCGCTGCCGTCCGGGCAGGAGCCCAGGATGCTGTCCCCGCTGCGGGCCCGCGTCCACGGGCCCGCCGAGGCGCTGGCGGCGGCCTCCCTCGCCGAGCGGCTGCCGGAGGCGTCCTTCGCGCTGGACCTGGACGGGCGCTTCACCTTCGTCACCCGGGCCGCCGCCCGTCTGCTCGGGGCGGAGATCCCGGTACTCCTGGGGTCCCGGCCCTGGCAGACCCTGCCCTGGCTCGGCGACCCGGTCTTCGAGGACAGCTGCCGCGGCGCGCTGATCAGCCTCCGGCCGGCCTCCCTCACCACGCTGCGGCCGCCCGACCACTGGCTCTCCTTCGAGCTCCACCCGGACCCCTCCGGCATCAGCGCCCGCGTCACCGCGGCCCCCGCCCCCGTGGACGCCGACACCCCGGCCGCGCGGCTGCCCGAGACCGGCGGGCAGGACCGGGCCGTGGCCCTCTACCACCTCCTGCACCTGGCCGCGACGCTCACCGAGGCCGTCGGCGTGCAGGACGTCATCGACCAGGTCATGGACCAGATGCTGGCCGTCTTCGGGGTGCAGGGCGTCTCGCTGCTGACGACGGAGGCGGACCGGCTGCGGATCATCGGCTACCGCGGGTACACCGAGGAGCTGATGGCCGAGCTCGACATGGCCCCGCTGTCCATGGGCAACCCCGCCGTGCGGGTCATGCGGACCGGCGTCCCCGGCTTCTTCGCCACCGTCGCGGAACTCCGCCGGTTCTACCCGGCCGTCGAGGTCCGCGACACCAAGGCCGCCTGGGCGTTCCTGCCGCTGATCGCCTCGGGCCGTGCCGTCGGCACCATGGTGCTCGCCTACGACCGGCCGCACCCCTTCCCGCCGGGGGAACGCAGCGTCCTCACCTCCATCGCCGGCCTGATCGCCCAGGCGCTGGACCGCGCCCGGCTCTACGACGCCGAGCACGACCTCGCCATCACCCTTCAGGCGCGTCTGCTGCCCCGGGCCCTGCCCGAGATCCCCGGCCTGGACGTGGCCGCCCGCTACGTCCCGGCCACCCAGGGCATCGACATCGGCGGCGACTTCTACGACGTCATCAGCCTCGGCGCGCAGATGACCGCCCTCACCATCGGCGACGTCCAGGGCCACAACGTCAACGCCGCCGCCCTCATGGGAGAGGTCCGCACCGCCGTCCGCGCCACCTCCGGGGCCTCCCCCAGCGAGGTCCTGGCCCGCTCCAACCGCCTCCTGGTCGACCTCGACCCCGGCCTGCTCACCAGTTGCGTCTACGTCCACCTCGACCTGGCCCGGCACCGCGCCCACCTGGCCACGGCCGGCCACCCGCCGGTGCTGCTGCGGCACCCCGGCGGCGGCTGCGAGCTGCTGCGAGTGCCGCCGGGACCGCTGCTCGGTGTCGACCGCGACGCGCGCTACCCGACGATCGAGATCCCGCTGCCGCCGGGCACGCTCCTCGTCCTCTACACCGACGGCCTGGTCGAGGCCCGCGGAGTCGACCTCGACGAGGCGACCGCCGCCCTGGCCGGCCACGTCGACCGCGCCGGCGACCTGTCGCTGGAGGAACTCGCCGACGCCCTGGTCGAACAAGCCCGCCGCTCCGCGCCCCGCAGCGACGACATCGCCCTGCTGCTCACCCGCGTGACCTGACATACGGCCCCTGATGTGACCGGACCCTGCCATGATGTGACGTACACGAATGAGGTATTGCGTGGGGGGATACGTGACGCTAACGATGGCCGGGGCGCTGCACGAGCTGCGCACCGCGCAGAAGTCCGCCAAGGGCGTGTCGCTCTACTCGCGGTACGTGAACCGGCCGGCCGGCCGGGTGCTCGCCGCGGGCGCCTACCGGGTGGGTCTGACGCCCAATCAGGTCACCTTGGTGAGCGCGGTGTTCAGCCTGGGCGCGGTGGCCGCGCTCGCCCTGGCCGGCCCGTCCTGGCCGCTGGCCGTGGCGGTCTGGCTGGGCCTGGTCGCCGGCTTCGCCTTCGACTCCGCCGACGGTCAACTGGCCCGCCTGCTGGGCCGGGGCAGCCCGGCGGGGGAGTGGCTGGACCACGTCGTGGACGCGGCGAAGATCACCGCGGTCCACTCCGCCGTGCTCATCTCCTTCCACCGCTTCTTCGACCTGCCCTCCGAGGGCTGGCTGCTGGTGCCCCTGGGCTTCCAGTTCGCCGCCGTGCTGCTCTTCTGCGGTGGCCTGCTGGCGGACAAGCTGAAGCCCAAGGCCCCGCCCGCCGCTGCCGGGACAGCCGCCGCGCCCGGGCCCGCCCCCGCGCCGTCCCGGCTGCGCGCGGTCGCCCTGCTGCCCGTCGACTACGGCGTCTTCTGCCTGCTCTTCCTCACCCTGGGCGCGCCGCGGGTCTTCCTGGCCGCCTACACCGCGCTGTTCGCGGTGTACGCGCTCTACCTGGCCGCCTTCCTGGTGAAGTGGTTCCGCGAGCTGCGCTGAGGGGCCCGCCGCCGTAAATGGCCGCCGCACCCGGTCCGGGCTCCGCTACCATCCGGGCATGATCGCGACCGCGCCGTACCGCCGCATGATGCCCCGCTGCCGGGGCTGCTGAGTCGGACGCGTCGCGTTTTCCGAGGCCCTGGACCGGGGCCTCGGCTGTTGTGCGCGTCGGAGCCCCGCCCCCTTCGCAGGAGGTTCCGATGACCACGCACCCGCCGGGTCCCGCACCGGCCCCGTTCTACGTCACCACCACGATCCCGTACGTCAACGCCCGCCCCCACCTCGGCTTCGCGCTGGAACTGGTGCAGGCCGACGTGCTGGCCCGGCACCACCGCCGTGCGGGGGAGCCGGTGCGGTTCCTGAGCGGCACGGACGACAACTCGCTGAAGAACGTGCTCGCCGCCGAGGCCGAGGGCGTCCCCGTGCAGGAGTTCGTCGACCGCAACGCCGCCGCCTTCGCCGCGCTGGACGGGCCGCTCGCGCTGTCGCTGGACGACTTCATCCGCACCAGCCGCGACCCCCGGCACCGCGCGGGCGTGGAGCGGCTGTGGCGCCGCTGCGCGGCGGCGGGCGACCTGTACCGGACGCACTACGAGGGCCTGTACTGCGTGGGCTGCGAGCAGTTCTACACCCCGGGCGAACTGGTCGACGGCCGCTGCGCCGAGCACGGCACCGAGCCGCAGCCCGTCGCGGAGGAGAACTGGTTCTTCCGGCTGTCCCGTTGGACCGGTGTGCTGCGCGAGCTGATCGAGGACGGCCGGCTGCGGATCGAGCCCGCCGCCCGGCGGAACGAGGTGCTGGCCCTTCTCGCCCGCGGGCTCCACGACTTCTCCGTCTCCCGCTCGCAGCAACGGGCCCGCGGCTGGGGCATCCCCGTGCCGGGCGACCCCGGGCAGGTCGTGTACGTGTGGTGGGACGCGCTGGGCAACTACGTCACGAGCCTGGGCTACGGCGATCCGGACGGCGCGGGGTCGCCGGAGTACGAGCGCTGGTGGGCCGGCGAGGGGCGCCGCGTGCACCTGGTGGGCAAGGGCGTGCTGCGCTTCCACGCCGTGTACTGGCCGGCCATGCTGCTGTCGGCCGGACTGCCGCTGCCGACCGACATCCTGGTCCACGACTACCTCACTGTCGACGGCCGGAAGATCAGCAAGTCCGCGGGCACGACCGTCGATCCGGTCGAACTGGCCGCCGCCTACGGCACCGACGCCGTGCGGTGGTGGCTGCTGCGCGAGGTGCCCAGAATCGGGGACGCGGACTTCACCCGCGAACGGCTCGTCGCCCGCTCCGACGCGGACCTCGCGGGCGGCTTCGGCAACCTCGTCAACCGGGTGGTCACCATGGTCCACCGCTTCCGCGGCGGCACGGAGCCCGCGGGCGCGGGCGGGGAACCGGAGCCGGGTACGGAGCACCTGCGCGCGGTCTGCGACGGCGCCGCGACGGACATCGCCCGGGCGCTGCACGAGGTCGACTTCCGGGGCGCCGCCGCGGCCGTGTGGCGGATCGTCGACGAGGCCAACCGCTGCATCGACGAGACCCGCCCCTGGGAACTGGCCCGCGCCGAACGCCACCACCGCAACGCCCCCGCGGGCCGGCGCCTCGACGCGGTGCTGGCCGCCCTCCTCCACGCCTGCCGCACCCTCGGCGACGAACTCGCCCCCTTCCTCCCGCACGCCGCGTCCCGCATCACCGCCCAATGCGCCTCCGCCCCCGACGGCACCCTCCCGCCGCCCGTCCCGCTCTTCCCCCGTCTCGCCCCGGCACCGGGGGCGCCACAGGCGCCGTGAGCCGTGACGCGGCGCGCCGCGGGCCCGTCCCGGAGGCCGGGCCGCGGCGTTCTGCCGGGCGGCCACCGGGGCCCCGTCCCGCGCGTCGGCTCGGGTCTGCTGCTCGCAGGCGATGTCATCGGTCTCTGGAACCGTGTGGTTGTGCATGCTGATGATCAGATTGGCGAGGGTGTCCCGGTGGAACTCGGAGCGTTTCTCCGGGGCGGTGCGGACGGTCCGGTGAAGATCGTTCCCTGCGTGTGCGGTGGTTGCGGCGGGCGCGTGTTCCGCGTGCTCGTCGATGACCTCGAGGGTGGAGCCCAACGGGAGTGCTCCGGTTGCGGTGGCCGGGCCTTCATCGCGGACAGCGAGGAGTACTGGGCGGACGCGGACCCGGGCACGGCTGGTTGCCCCTGCGGAGGCGAGGAGTTCGAGGCAGCCGTCGCGTTCGAGCTCACCGACGATGGATCGGTCCGCTGGGTGAGGGTGGGTCTGCGGTGCCGGAGGGACCGAGCGGTGGGGGTGTATGCCGACTGGAAGATCGACTACAGCCCCGCCGATCACCTGCTGGGCATGGTCTAGTGCCGTGCCGTGACCGGCACGGTGTGTTCGCTTCATCCCGCGGCCGGGGCAGGGCTGCTGCGGGACCACATGGTTGTCAGCGGGGCTGGTAGTCGAGGGTGCCGAGGGGCCAGTGCGTGGACAGCCAGGTCGTGACGGCCGCATGCAAGGGCGCGTCCAGCTCGGCCTTGTCGGCACGGACCCAGGAGCTGACCTCGGCGTCGTGGTCGTCGCTGCGGGAGGGATAGATGTAGACGCACCCGATCACCTCGCCGCCGTCGGTGTCGATGACGGTGTAGGTGAATCCGCGGCGCTGAGCGAAGTCGTCCGCGTGACGCCGCAGGTCGGCGAGGTTCGCCTCCAGGGTCATCCCGTCCACGGGTGGCCATTTTCCGTCCGGGAAGCCCGGGGTCGCACGGATGTGGTCGATGCTGCTGGTCCACGCCGCGTGGTCGGCGGCGTTGTGCTGCGGTCCCAGAGGTTCCAGCCGGAACCGCGGGGTGATCAGCTCCGCGGGGACGGCGAAGTCGTCGGGGACGAAGGCATGGTCGGTCATGGGACCGAGGCTATGAGGCAGGGCTCACGGCTCGCACCTGGATTGCGCACGCCGCTCGCGCGGTGACCCAGCCCCACCGGATGCCCTTCTCCCCGCGGACCGTCAGGCGCCCGCCGGGGCCGGTTCGGGGCGGGGGTCAGGGCCGGAGGCGGTGGGCTCGCGGCGGACGAGGGAGACGCGGGTCCACAGGACGGCGGCCTTCAGGGCGGAGCCGAGGGCGAGGCCCCAGGCGGCGCCGGGGACGGCGGCCAGGGCGTAGCCGGAGATCATGAAGGCGATGGAGGCGAGGGAGAAGACCACCTGGATGGGGAGGGTCGCCCGGGGCTGGAGCACACGCAGGGTGAGCAGGGCGCTGGTGCCCGCGGCGATGGCGGCGTACTGCGTGCCGGTGGCGGGGAGCAGACCCTCCGCGGCCTGCCAGGTCGCCCCGAGGAGCTGGCGGCCGAGCCGGTCGGGCAGGGCCGTCAGCACCGCCGTCCAGCCGGCGGCGACCCCGGCGAGGACCCCGGCGAGCACGGCGGTGGCCCGGACCTGGCCGCGCATGCCGGGCACGCGGCCCAGCAGCGGCGGCCCGAAGGCGGTGGCGGAGTTGAAGAGCACGTTCATCGGCCCGAAGAGGGTGGTCGTACCGCGCAGCGCGCCGACCGCCAACGGGCTGGCGAACAGGCCGAGTCCGACGACCGCGAGCTGGCTGGAGGCGTTGCCGACCCCGTACTCGACCACGAAGCGGCGCCCCAGGTGCCCCTTGCGCAGGAAGCGCCGCAGGTCCGACGGCGCGCCGCGCAGCCGGGGCGCGAGCAGCGCGACGCCCGCGAGCAGCGCCGGCACAGCCGACAGCCCCCAGACGGCCACCAGCCGCGCGGGCCCGGTGCCGTGCGGCTGAAGGGCGAGCGCGGGCAGCGCGACCGCGAGCCGCAACACGTCGCCGACCAGGGCGAGATGCGGCAGGCGGAGGGTGGAGAAGCAGTAGCGCAGCCCGTCCTGCGTCAGGACCAGGGGCAGCACCAGCCCGAGGACCGCCAGCGCCCGCGCCGTCGGACCCGGTACGAAGAAGAGCACCGCCGCCATCGTGGCGCCGACGACCGTCGAGGCGACGGCGACGAAGCCGGCCGCCGAGCGGCACGCGGCGTGCACCGCGGAGTCCTCGCCGCGCTCCAGCACCAGCGCCTGGCCGACGTAGGAGACGCCGACGCCGAGCAGCACGGAGAAGACGGCGTAGACCATCGAGAAGACCGAGAAGCCGGCGGCGCTGGAGAGCCGGGCGGCGACCACGAGCACGAGGATGTTCGTGAGCGCGGCGACGCCCTGGTCGAGGACCGAGCAGACGATGGCGGCCTTGGCGCCGGGCGCCGGCCGCCCCGTCACCGGGTCACCGTGCGCAGCGGAATGGTGTCCGTGGTCTTGTCCCCCGTCGTCAGGGCGGGGGCGGGGGCCGTGGCCGTACCCGTCGCCGGGCTCTCCGCACTCGCGCCGCCCGAGGCGCCCGCACCGGCTGCCGCGGCGCGCGGCGCGGCGGCCTTGCGGCCGCGCCGGGCGAGCCGCCGCCGCGACCACCAGCCGCCGCCCGGGGAGCTGTGCAGGACGGAGCCCAGCACGGTGCTGCCCGCGCCGCTGATCAGCTGGCGCACCCGGTCCAGATCGGCGCGGTGCACGGCGTGCGGGTCGGCGACGACGAGGACGCCGTCGATGCGGTCGGCCAGCGCCAGCGCGTCCGCGTACGTCAGGACCGCCGGGGCCAGCACGACGACGGCCGAACCCGGCTCGTCTGCCTCCGCGAACAGCCGGCCGGCCGCGGCCGAGGTGAGCGCGCGGGCCACATTGCGCACACGGCGTCCCGGCACGAGGTCGAAGGAGCCCGACTCGCCTGCGTCGACGGGCACTTGGATGCCCGCCGGCCAGCCGCCCTCGCTCAGCTGCGGGGAGCGCGCCCAGCCGGGCCGCGAGCCGTCGGCCGCGCGCAGCCGCGCCGAGAGACCAGGGGTGCGCAGGTCGGCCTCGACCAGCAGCACGTCCATGCCCATCTCGGCGAAGGACGCGGCCAGGTTGACCGCCACCGCGGCGGCCGTGTCGCCGACGCCGCGCGGGGCGACCACCAGCAGCCGCCGCCGGTCGGCGAAGCGCTGGTCGTAGGCGAGCCGGAAGGCGACCGAGCGGTACTCCTCGGCCAGGCGCGGGTCGGCGTGGTCGACGGCGAGCAGCGGCCCGTTCCTGGTCCGCGGCAGCGTGCCCAGCACGGGCGCGCGCAGCGCCCGTACCACGTCGCCCTCGGAGCGTGCGGTGGGGTCGAAGACCAGCCGCACCCAGGCGGCGAGCAGTCCGACCGCGACACCGACGAGCGCGCCGAGGCCGAGCATCATCGGCAGCCCGGGGCCCGACGGCGCGGACGGCGGGGTGGCGACGCGGTTCCAGTTGCCGGGGGTGGTGTCCAGGGACTGCAGTTCGGTGATGCGGCTGCTGAGCTCGGAGATCCGGCCGACGAGCGTGGCCTGCACCGTGGTGGCCGCGTCGAGGGTCGGCCCCTCGCCGAGGTTCGCGATCTGCTCGTCGAGCTCCTTGCGCTGCTTGACCACCGGGGCGAGCTGCTTCTGCAGGCCGTGCACCGTGTTCTTGATGGTGTTCTCGGTGTTCTGCTTGCGCGCGTCCATGAACGCCGTGGCCAGCGCGTTGGCGCGGCGGGCCGCCTCGTCCGCGTCGGAGTAGGTGTACGCGAAGCGCAGCACCACGGTGTTGGGCGGGTTGGTGACCTGGAGGTCGGACTGGAGGCCGGCGACCGCGCGGCCGGACAGCCCGAGCTTCCTCGCGGCGCTCTTGGCGATCTCGTTGCTCATCGCGGTCTGCCGCTCCGAGCCGATGTTGATCGACTTGTCGGGCGAGGACGCCCCGGCGGCGAACGGGTCGGTCGTGGCCGCGCGCAGCACCACCTCGCTGGTGGCCACGTAGGTGTCGCTGCCCGTCAGCGCCAGGTAGCCGCCGCCCAGCAGGCCGAGCAGCACACCCGCCACGAGCAGCGCGCGGTAGCGGATGAGCTGCCGGAACTGGTCCCGGAGGAGATCCGGTTCGTCCTGTGCCTCGGACAGCTGCGAACCGTGTGGTTGATCACTCACGTGCGTGGAACCCCCCATGCGTCCGACCCCACAGGATCGACACCTTGCGTCGTCGTGTCCAGTGCTTCGGCGAGCAGCGCGCTGATCCGTGCCAGTCCCGCCTCGCGGCTGAGGTGCGCCGCCACGTACGCCGGGCCGCGGGCGCCCAGTTCGTCGGCGGCCTGCGGGTCCTGGGCCAGGGCCCGGACCGCCTTCAAGAACGCCTCCGGGTCCTCCGGTGCCACCAGCAGCCCGGCCTCGGAGCGCAGCACCTCCTGCGCGGTGCCCCCCTCGGCGGCGACGGAGGCGACGACCGGGCGCCCGGCGGCGAAGTACGAGGTCAGCTTGGACGGGATGCTCATGTCCAGCACCGAGGCGCGCTGCGTGACCGCCAGCACGTCGGCCGCGGCCAGCACGTCGGGGAACTCGGCGTCCCCGGCGGGCGGGGCGAACTCCAGGTTCGGTACGTCCGCGGCCAGTTGCCGCAGCCGTTCGCGCTGGTTGCCGTCGCCCATGAGCACGATCCGCACCGACGGGTCGCGGCGGGCTGCCTCCACCAGTACGTCCAGGCCCTGCTTGAGGCCCATGTTGCCGGAGTGCAGCACCACGATCTGCCCACGTGCCCAGCCGAGCCGGGCCCGGGTCTCCTCACGGGGGGCCGAAGGACGGGCCACATGGGACCAGTTGGGCACCAGGCGGATGCGGCCCCGGTCGACGCCCATCGCGGCGACCTTGTCGACGAAGGTCTCGTGGATGACCCCGACCAGCGTCGCCCGCTTCAGCGCGTAGGCCTCCGCCGCGCCCGCGACGGCCGCCGCCCGGTCCCCGCCGCGGATGCCGCTCTGCGCCGCCGCCGCACCCATGAGGTCCTGCACCACGGGTATGTACGGCACCTTGTGCCGGGCCGCGACCCGGGCGCCGATCACGCCGCCCGCCAGGCTCGGCATCTGCGCCACCACCGCGTCCGGGCGGATCCGCGGCGCCGCCACCAGGCCGTGCGCCAGCACCGACGCCTCGAACAGGGCACGCCGCAGCGCGGTCTGACGCGGCGGCACGGTGTGCCGGCGGCGGTGCACCGTGACGCCGGCGCGGTGTTCCTCGGCACGCCACACCCCCCGGTAGGCCGGGTCGAGGCGCCATGACGGATAGTGCGGCATCCCGGCGAGTACATGGACCTCGGCCCCGCCGCCGTCGGGCGTCGCCCAGTGCTCGGCGATCTGCGTGGCGTACGGGCCGATACCCGCGTGCTCGGGTGCGTAGTTGGTGGAGACCAGCAGCAGAGTGCGGCCCTGGAACTCGGGCACGGACGGACCCCTTCCCCCCAGAAGTGACCAGAAGCTCACCTTATCCGTTCACCGGAGAAACATGCTGCCTTCACGCTAATGTCTGAGACTCCGCAACTCGCGAGAAGGTTGTATTCCTGTGGGGGGATTGACACCATGTCGCATCGAGTGGGCTATGCGCCCGGGGTCTACGACCTGTTCCACGTCGGGCATCTGAACATCCTTCGGCACGCCCGCAGTCAGTGCGACTACCTCGTCGCCGGAGTGGTGTCCGACGAGATGGCCGCTCTCGCCAAGGGGCGCACACCGGTCGTCCCGCTCATCGAACGCCTGGAGATCGTCCGCAGCGTCCGCTTCGTCGACGCCGCCTTCGTGGAGACCGTCCCCGACAAGCTGGAGACCTGGCAGCAGGTCCGCTTCGACGTCATCTTCAAGGGCGACGACTGGCGCGGCACCGACAAGGGGCTGCGGCTGGAGCGGGACTTCGCCGGCGTCGGTGTCGAGGTCGTCTACTTCCCGTACACCGTGCACACCTCCAGCACGCAACTGCGCCGCGCCCTGGACGCGCTGACCACGCCCGCCGCGGGAGCCTCCGTGCAGTAGGCGCGCGGCCGGCGGTCAGCGCAGCAGCCTGCGCCGGTCGGAGCGCAGGGTGGTCACCAGGGCGAAGCAGATCAGCGCCACGCCGATGCGGCCCGAGGCCTGCAGCAGCGGGCCGCGCAGCAGGATGAAGGAGTACCCGGCGATCAGCGGGATCACGATCGCCATGACGTTGCCGGGGCGGCGGTCGACGGCGGTCCGCCGGGCGTAGAGGCGGTCGCCGCGGGCCGAGAGATAGCCGAGGCCGAGGAAGCCCGCGACGACGCCCCCGGCGCCGAAGTCGATCCACAGCTCCGCCCACATGGGGGAGGAGAGGTTGACGTTCTTCATCCCCATCCACTGCCCGATCATGACGCCGGTGTCGCGCGGTTTGCCCGGCCACACCGAGCGCGGCACGAAGAAGAACGCGGAGCCCGCGATCTGCCGCCCGTAGAAGTGGCCGGGTCCGCTGTCGGCGAAGGTGACGGTGTTGGCGAACATGCCCACCTGGTCGTAGTCCTTGACCGCCAGCGGCTCGAAGACCGACGTGGTCTCCACCGGCTTGTAGCCGCCGTCGTCGTACCGGAAGCGGTCGGCGAAGGGGAAGACCACCAGGGCCCCGATGACGCCGAGGGCCAGCGCCGCCCGGTACATCGCGGGGCTGCGCGGGAAGGCGGTGAACAGGAAGGAGAACAGGACCGTCAGGAACCAGTAACGCGGGTTGGAGACGGGGTTGTTCACCACCGCGTTGAGCAGCAGCAGAGCGACCCACGTGGCGATGACCAGCGGCCGGCGCCGGGCCCGCCGCGAGGTCACCAGCCACCGCGTGAAGATCAGCAGGGCGACCAGCGCCGGCACGGTGCCGAAGCCGCGCAGGAAGGCGGAGCCCACATTGGACTCGGCGGAGGCGGCGCCGTCGGCGCGGATGGTGTCGGTGATCGCCTGCCGGCTGCTGAAGAAGGCCGCGGGACCGCCGAGTTTGACGACCAGCAGCGCGCTGCCGGCGAAGGCGACGGCCGCCAGCAGGAACACCCGCCTGCGGTGGAAGGACGCCGAGCGCTCCCGCCGCCGGGCCCGGCGGATGGGGCGGTGCCGCGACAGCAGCGCGCCCACGTCGAACGCCGCGCAGCCGATGAGCACCAGCACCACCGCGGCCAGCAGGTCAGCCCGGGTGCCGACCACCGGCGTCGGCGTCTGGTCCAGCACGTCCTGGGCGAGCGGGGCGACACCCATCGCCACGTACACGAAGAGCCAGAACGAGCCCTGGATCAGCTTGCGATGGGCGGTCAGCGCCATCACCGCGAGCCGGATGCCCGCGTAGCAGGTCAGCACCATCTGGAGCCAGAAGACGGTGTCCCGCACCCCCGGCCCCGGCTGCACGGCGACCAGCGCGGGCAGGAACAGGCCGAGGCCCAGGATCAGCGGCACCGCCAGCGCCCGGGACAGCAGTGCCCGCGGCGAGACGGCCGGGACCTCCACCTCCCCCAACGGCAGGTCCCGCGACTGGATTTCGTGCGTCTGAACTGCCATGCAACAGCCCCCCAACGATTCCCCTCGGGCAGTCTATAGATCCGCCTGCCCCGCAACCGTGTACGCCGATAATCTGTGCGGACCGTGCCGGGGGAGGGCACCGGGGCGGGGGACACAGGGGGTTACTGGGGGTGCGCCGTGACGGCACGTGATCTGTCGGCCTTCACACTGGCCGGGTACGACAAGGGGCGGGGCAAGGCGGTCCAGGCCCTGTGGTTCGCCGTGATGAACACCGTCTTCGCCGCCTGGTTCTGCCCCGCGCGGCTGCGGGTCGCCCTCCTGCGCGCCTTCGGCGCCACCATCGGCGAGGGCGTGCTCATCCGCCACCGGGTACGGGTGCTGTGGCCCTGGAAGCTGGCCGTCGGCGACCGCACCTGGATCGGCGAGGGCGCCTGGCTGCTCAATCTGGAGCCCATCACCCTCGGCGCCGACGTCTGCGTGTCGCAGGAGGCGCTGCTGTGCACCGGCAGCCACGACCACCGCGCCGTGGACTTCCGCTACCGCAACGCGCCCATCACCGTCGAGGACGGCGCATGGGTCGCCGCCCGCGCCATCGTGCTCGCCGGGGTGACCGTCGGCCGGCACGCGGTCGTCGCCGCCGGCACCGTGCTCGCGAAGGACCTGCCGGAGCTCACCCTGCACACGGCCGACGGCACGCGCCCGCTCAAGGAGCCCCAGTCGTGAAGGTGCTGCACGTCGTCACCCTGCACACGCCCACCAACGCCTTCGGCGGCCCCACCCGGGTCGCCCTCAACCTGGCCGGCGGACTGCGCGGGCGCGGCGTCGACGCCGAACTCGTCACCCTGGGCGACGGTTTCCCGCCGGGGCGGCTGCCCGACGAGGTGGAGGGCGTGCCCGCGCGGGTCTTCCGGGCCCGGCACGTCCTGCCGCGCTTCGAGGTCTCCGGGATCACCTCGCCCTCGCTGCTGGCCGGCGCCCGCCGCCTGGTGCGCTCCGCCGACGTCGTCCACGTCCATCTGATGCGCGACCTGATCACCCTGCCGGTGGCGGTGGCGGCACTCCAGTGCGGCCGGCCGCTGGTGCTGCAGACCCACGGCATGATCGACCCCAGCGACAAACCGCTCGCCAAGGTGCTGGACGCGCTCGCCACCAAGCGGCTGCTGCGCCGCGCCGACGCCGTCCTCCACCTCACCGACTGGGAGCGCGGCGACCTGGAGGCCGTCGTCGGCGCGGGGAGACTGGCCCGTCCCGTACGGCTGCCCAACGGCACCGCGCTGCACCGGCCGCGGGCGCGCAGCGGCCCGCCCACCGTCCTGTATCTGGCGCGCTTCCAGACCCGCAAGCGCCCCCGCGACTTCGCCACCGCGATCCCGGAGGTACTGGAGCGGTACCCGGACGCCCGCTTCGTCCTCGCCGGCCCCGACTCGGGAGAGCTGGCCGGCACCTTGGAGACCGTTCGGGAGCTGGGCGTGACGGACGAGGTGCGGCACGTCGGGCCGCTCAGCCACGCCGAGGCGCTGGAGGCCTTCCGCGCCGCCGACGTCTACGTCCTGCCGTCGGTGGACGAGCCGTTCGCGATGTCGCTGCTGGAGTCGATGTCGGTGGGCACGCCCGTGGTCGTACGGGAGTCCAACGGCCTCGCCCCAGACATCGAACGTGCGGGCGCCGGGCGGGTGGTGCACCGCCCCGAGGACATCGGCGAGGCGGTGCTCGGCCTGCTGGAGCCCGGGGCCAACCAGGCGGCTTCGCAGGCCGCCTGGCGGCTCATCAGGGACGAGCTGTCTCTGGACGCCGTGCTCGACACCCTCCAGGAGGTGTACGAGCGGGCTATGAAGGCGCCCGCTCGCGGGCCTTCAGCCCGATCTGCCAGCGGTAGAAGCTGAGCGCCAGCGCGTAGTCGAAGCCGGCGCGGCCGTCGAGGAAGCCGCGCCGGGCCACATAGGTGTAGCCGAAGAAGAGCAGCGGCTTGAACGGCACCTTCTGGAACAGCCGCCCCTGATGGGTCTTCAGCCCGCGCACCTGCTCCTTGGCGCCCGGGTGGTGCTCCAGCCACGCCTCCCAGTCGGAGTAGCGGTTGTGCCGTTCGAACCAGGTGCGTACCGGGTCCAGGTCGCGGTGCTCGATGCGCCCCTTGAGCTGCCCGACCGGGCCCTTCGCCGTCGGCTGGTAGTGGCCCTCCTGCTCGCCCATGCCGGGCGCCGCCAGGTCGTCGACCTCGGGGTAGGAGACCCGCGTGCGGTCCAGCAGCGACCGCTTGACCACCGTGTGGCCGCGCCGCAGCGGGCGTCCGGCGAACCAGTACAGCAGCGGGATGTCGAAGGCGGCCGCCGTCACCGGCCGGGAGAAGACCTCCCGCAGTTCGGCGATCAGCTCCGGCGTCGGCACCTCGTCGCCGTCCAGGAAGAGCAGCCAGGGCACGTCCGGGTACACGTTCTCCAGGCACCACTGCTTCTTCTTCGGATACCCGCCGTCCCAGGTGTACGGGACGACCTCCGCGCCGTGCGCCACGGCGATCGCACAGGTGTCGTCCGTACTGCCCGAGTCGACGACCACCACCGCCTCGAAGTGCCCGGCGACCGCGTCGACGGTCGAGGCGATGTTCTCGGCCTCGTTCTTGGTCGGGATCGCCACCACCGCGGGCAGCCTGCTCACGAGCTGGGTCATCAGCCCTCCCTGGCCCAGGCGAAGCAGCCGCGGGAGCCGAAGGTCCCGGCGGCGGTGGTGACGGTGACCTTGTGGGCGGTGCCGGACTTCGTCCCGACCGTCCACGTGCAGTCCTTGGTGGGGGTCAGCGCGCGGTAGGTGCCGGGCGTGATGACGCTGCCCGCCTTCGCCTTGGCGCCGACCGTGTAGGAGCCGTCCGCGAAGCCCGTCTCGGCGGCCTTCAGGATGGACTCCTGCTTCGGGCACAGATGGATGACCGCGCCCTTGGCACCGCCGATCTGGCCGGTGATGATGCCGCCGATGGCGGCGTCCTCGTCGACCTCGGCGACGGAGGCGATGCGGTCGCAGGTCTCCTGGCCGAGCTGGAGCACGGCCGCGGGGTCGGTGCCCTTGGGGACCCGGCCGGTCAGATAGGCCTTCTCCTTCTTGGTGAAGGAGCCGGTGACCGGGGTCAGTTCGTCCTGGGGGACCTTGGGCCCGCTGGGGACGGCGTCGGAGGCGGGATCGGCGGGTGCGGCAGGTGAGGCGGTGGCGCCGGTGGACGCGGTGGCGGGCGCGGTCGCGGTGGCGGCGGGGGCGGATGCGCCCTGCGCGACGTCCTTCGTGCTGGAGCCGCTGGAGCAGCCGGTGAGCAGCACCGCCGCCGCCGTCACGAGGACGGCGGCGGCGAGGCGGACCCGGCGGTGCGTACGGGTCATCCGTTCTTCCCCAGGGTGTAGTGCTGGGCGATCTGCGCGGCCGACAGGACGCCCGGGTAGATCGCGGTCTCGTCGATGGACCCCGCGAAGTAGTTGCTGGTGGGGCGGCTGGTCCAGCCCGACAGGTTGTCCCCGCCCACGTGCCAGTAGCCGGTGTAGTCCGTGCCCCCGGTGATCAGGAAGCTGGACGCCTGCAGCGCGCCGTCGACGTACAGCCGCATCCCCGTCGAGCCCTGCGTGGCGACGACGTGGTGCCACTGGCCGTCGTTGTAGGCCGCGGAGGTGGTGACGGTGCGGTTGCTGCCGCTGCGCACACCGAAGATCAGCCGGCCCGCGTTGGTCATGTAGACGTGCTTGTCCGTGGTGGCGCTGATCTCGGAGGTCCGGTCGCCGAAGCCGACGAGCTTCCCGCCGGCAGTGGTGGTCGTCCTGAACCAGGTCTCGATGCTGTACGAGGACGGCCGCGTGTGCTTGGCGTCGCTGTACGACCACTGCGTCGTGCCGTTGTACGTCACCGCCGTACTGGCCGAACCGGTCAGCGCGCCCGGGCTGACGCCGCGGGTCGGGCCGCCGACGTGGTTGCCCCCGTCGTCCGCGGGGGACTCGTCCGCGGCGAAGGTGTTGGCGGTCTCGTTGTAGCGCCAGTACAGCGTCGCGCCGTCGGCGAGGACCTGGCTCGGGTAGGCGTCCGGCACGGACGCCGCGGTCACCGTCTGGGTCGGGGACTTGACGGTGGTGTTGGTGCCGTCGCTCGCGGTGACGCGGTAGGTGTACGTCGCGCCCGCGGTCACGTCGGTGTCGGTCCAGGTGAGCTGCGGCCGCACCCAGGGCAGCGACGAGGCCGTCGTGGTGTACACCGGGGTCGTGCCGCCGTTCTTGTACACGCGGTAGGTCAGCGAGCTGTCGTCGAGGTCCAGGCTGGTCTGGATGTGCACCTTGACCGAACCCGGCGTCACGCTGGAGACGTTGACGTTGGGCGTGGTCGGCACACCGGTGTCCGGGCCGGAGGCGAAGCGGGTCAGGCCCTGCTGCGCGACCCCGTTGACGGTGGTGAACTCCCCGCCGACCCACAGGTAGTCGGTGCCGCCGGAGGAGGCCAGGCTCATGGCGCGCGGGCCGATGCCCTCGCCCAGGCCGTCGTTGGTGTCGGGGAACCAGCCCAGCTTCGCCGGGTTGTCGACGCCCTGCGCGAGCAGGTGCTTGCGCCGCTGGTTGGGGTACTCGTTCATGGTGCTGCAGTCGTGCGCGTGCGAGCCGCTGTAGAGCACGGATCGGTAGACCTCGACCGACTGGGTGGCGCCCAGGCAGGTGTCCCGCCAGCGCTGGTTGAAGTCGCTGAGGTTGATCGCGATGCGGCCGTCGAACACACCGCCGCCGGTGCCCTCGTTGCCGGTGTAGAAGCCGGTCGCGTCGGTGGCGATGTCCTTGACGACCGAGGTCGACGGGACGAAGGAGGAGCCGTAGCCCTTGACCACCGCGCCGCTGCCGGCGTCGACGACGGCCAGCGCGTGCGACGCGGTCCCGTTGACGCGGTCGAAGTCGCCGCCCAGGACGAGGTTCCTCCCGTCCGGGGTGAGCGCGAGGGCGCGGCCGGGGGCGTCGCCGTCGGCGGTGAAGGGGGTGACGTCGCCGGAGGTGGTCACGGCCGCGAAGTCGCTGCGCGCCTGGCCGCCGACGGAGGAGAAGTCGCCGCCGAGGTAGACGGTGTCGTCACTGACGGCGAGGGCGCGCACGGTCGCGTTGACCGAGACCCCGAAGCCGGACTTCACGGCGCAGGTGGCGGTGTCGATCGCGGCCAGGCTGCTGACCGGCGTCCCGTTGACCGCGCCGAAGAAGCCGCCCGCGTACAGGGTCGTGCCGTCCGGCGAGACGGCGAGCGCGCGCACGGTCGCCGTGCCCGTGCCGACGGTGAACGACAGGCTGCAGCCGGTCGGTGCGCCGGTCGCCGCGTCGAAGGCGGCGAAGTTGACCGCCTCCCGCTCGCCTCCGCCGCCGGCCGCCTCCCCGGACGGCCGTACCGACGAGAAGGTCCCGCCGGCGAAGACCGTCCCGTTGGCCTCCGCCATCGCGAAGACGATGCCGTTGGTCTGCCAGGTCGGCAGACTGTCGGCGGTGATCGCCACCGGCGCGGTCAGCGCGCCGGCCGGCTGCGATGCCACCGCGCCGGCCGCCAGCGAACCCGCAGCCACGGTCAAGGCGGCGGATATGGATCTCAGCTTTCGCTTTCTCATGTGCCCCCCAAGGCCCCAAGAGCCCGGGCGTCCCCTTCGGTGCCCGTGCACCGCAGGGTAGGGCGTGGCATACGTCCGATGGACGTGGTTTGAAGAAAAAGTGAGCACTAAGGTGCGCCGAATGTCAGAACGAGTTCCGGGTGGTTCCCGGTGCCCGCGGCCTCGCTCGACCACAGCCACAGCGCGTCCGTACCGCCGCTGGTGAGCGCCAGGTCCAGGGAGCCGCTCAGCGCCCCGCTCAGCCCCGTGGCGCTCAGCGCCGCGGTGTACGTGGTCTGGGAGGCGGTCGCGCCGCTCAGCGTGCCCAGCACGGTGGAGGACAGGGCCGGGCGGCCGGCGTACGTCGCGCCGGTCTCGGTCCAGGCCCCGGTGACCGGGACGACGTTCTGGCTGTCGGCGGAGCCCGCGGTGGGGTCGGAGTTGGTCCGCACCCGCAGCGTCGCGGACTTCAGCACGGTGCCGGCCGGCGCGGACGGCAGCGCGAAGCGCAGGTAGGTGACGTACGCCGAACTGCCGCGCACCGCCAGCGACCCGGAGGTGCCGAAGTTGCTCGACGGCGCCCCGGCGTTGACGTACGTGTCCTCGCCGGCCGCCACGGTGACCTGGGTGTCCTGCGGCGGCGGTGTACCGCCGCCACCGGTGCCCAGGGTGTGGTGGTCGGCGACCTGGGCGGCGGTCAGCACGAGCGGGTAGACGGCGGTCTCGTCCAGCTGACCGGCGAAGAAGGCACTGGCCGGCTGGAGCGGCCAGCCGCTGAGGTTGTCGCCGCCGATCCGCCAGTAGCCCGCGTAGTCCTGGCTGGTGGTGGTCGTGCCGCTGCCCGCCGGGGACCCGTCGACGTACAGCTTCATGCCGTCGCCGCCCTGGGTGGCCACCACGTGGTGCCAGGCGCCGTCGTTGTAGGCGCCGGTGGTGGTGACCGTGCGGGTGCCGCCGTTGTAGACGCCGAAGACCAGCCGGCCGTCGTTGGCCATGTAGAGGTGCTTGTCGTAGTTGGCGCTGAGGTTGTCGTCGACATTGCGGTCGCCGAAGCCGATCAGCTTGCCGCCGGAGGTGGTCGTGGTCCGGAACCAGGTCTCGATGCTGTAGGCGGCCGGGCGCGGGTGCCGGGCGTCGCTGTAGGCGTAGTCGTTGCTGCCGTTGAAGCCCATGGCCGTGCCGCCGCCGGGCACCGCGCCCGGGGTCTGCCGGTACAGCGGGCCGTTGAGGTAGACCGCGTTGTCGTCGCCGGGCGAGGAGTCGGCGCCGAACTGGCCGGAGGCCTCCTCGTAGCGCCAGTACAGCCCGGCGCCGTCGGCGACCACCCGCGCGGGGTACGCCTGCGTGCTGCCGGCCGCCGTCACCGACTGGGCGGCGGACTGGGCGCTGGTGTTGGTGCCGTCGCTCGCGCTGACCCGGTAGGAGTACGTGGTGCCGGGGGTGACCGAGGTGTCGGTGAAGGTGAGCTGCGGGCGCGACCAGGGCAGCGAGGGGCCGGTGGCGGTGTAGACCGGCGTGCTGGAGCCGTTGCGGTAGACGCGGTAGGTCAGCGGTCCGTCGTCCAGGTCCAGGGCGGACCGCCAGCGCACCGCGACCTCGCCGGCGCGGACGCTGGACACGTTCACCTCGGGCACGCTCGGCGCCCCGGTGTCGGGACCGGAGGCGAAGCGCGTCAGGCCCTGCTGGGCGGCCCCGGCGACGGTGGTGAACTCGCCGCCCACCCACAGGTAGTCGGTGCCGCCGGAGGAGGCGACCGTCATCACCCGCGGCCCCAGGCCCTCGCCGATGCCGTCGTTGGTGTCGGGGAACCAGGGCAGCAGCGTCGGGTCGTCCACCGACTCCGCCAGCAGGTGCTTGCGCCGCTGGTTGGGGTACGCGCCCATGCTGCTGCAGTCGTGCGCGTGCGAGCCGCTGTAGAGCACCGTGCGGTACACGACGACGGACTGGGTGGCGCCCAGGCAGTCGTCCCGCCAGCGCTGCCCGAAGTCGCTGGTGTTCAGGGCGATGCGGCCGTCGAAGACCCCGCCGCCGGTGCCCTCGTTGGCGGTGAAGACCGCCGTCGCGTCGGCGGTGAGGTCCTTGACCACCGAAGTCGGCGGTATGAAGCCCACCGGGTAGGCGCGGGTCAGGGCGCCGTCCGCGGTGTCGACGACGGCCAGCGCGTGCGAGCCGGTGCCGCCGACCGTGTCGAAGTCGCCGCCGATGACGGCGTGCGCGCCGTCCGGGCTGAGCTGGATCGCCCGGCCGGGCTTGTCGGCGTCCGGGTTCCAGGCGCGCAGCGCCCCGGCCGTGGACAGGGCGGCGAAGCGCGGTCTGGACTGGCCGGCGACGGAGGTGAAGTCGCCGCCCGCGTAGACCGTGTCGTCGGTGACCGCCAGCGCCCGCACCGTGGCCGAGAAGGACGGCCGGAAGGAGGCGACCGGGGTGCAGGTGGCGATGTCGATCGCGGCCAGGCTGCTGACGGTGACGCCGTTGACGGCGTTGAACCAGCCGCCGGCGTACAGCGTCCGCCCGTCCGGGGAGACCTCCAGGGCGCGCACGGTCGCGGTGCCCGAGCCGATGGTGAAGGAGAGCCGGCAGCCGGTGGGCGCGCCCGTCGCCGCGTCGAAGGCGGCGAAGTTGACGGCCGGCTGCGTGGTCGTGCCCGCGCCGGAGGAGCGGATGACGGAGAAGGTGCCGCCGGCGAAGACGGTGCCGCCCTGCTGGGCCATCGCCCACACGACGCCGTTGGTCTGCCAGGTGGGCAGCGGGTCGGCGGTCATCGCGACCGGCGGTGTGAGCGCCGCGGCGGGCGGCGCGGTCGCGACCCCCGCTCCGGCGAGTGACGCCGCCGTCAGTGCGAGCGCGGCCGAAAGCGTTCGCGCCGCTCGCGTCGTTCTCGTCGTACGTGCCGTTCTCGCCGTACTCGCGGTTCCCGCAGTGCGCATGAGCCCCCCAGCCCTCGCGACCCCCGGCGGCGCAGCGACGAACCGCCTGGCACGGCAGCGTACGCCGTGCCAGGCGGTCCGGAGGAGACCCTTGCGCGTACTTTCCGCCCAGGTCTCCCGATTGCCCCGCTAGGACCCGAAGGTGAGCACCAGCTTCGGCGCGTTCGCCGAGGACGGTGCCTGCCGCGACCACAGCCACAGCGCGTCGGTCCCGGTGCTGGTCACCGCCATGCCGTACGAGCCGCCGAGCGACCCGCCGAGCTGCGCGACGTCCAGCGGCACCGTGTACGCCGTGGAGATGCTCGTGGCACCGGTCAGGCTGCCGAGCACCGTCGAGGACAGCGCCGGGCGGCCGGTGTACGTGACACCGCCCTCCGTCCACGCGCCGGTCACCGGCACCACGTTGGCGGTGTCGTTGGTCCCGGCGGTCGGGTCGCTGCTGGTGGTCAGCCGCAGGACCGCGCTCCTCAGCGTCTGGCCGGCCGGGGCCGACGGCAGGCTGAAGCGCAGGTAGGTCAGGTACGCCGAGCTGCCGCGCACGGCGAGCGAGCCGGAGGTGCCGTAATTGGCGGACGGCGCACCGGCGTTGACGTAACTGTCCTCCGCCGCGGTCAGCGTGGTCACCGTGTCGGCGGGCGCGCTGGCCAGGTCGTGGTGGTGGGTGATCTGGGCGGCGGTCAGCGCCGCCGGGTAGACCGCCGTCTCGTCGATCTGCCCGTTGAAGTAGTTGCTGGACGGCTGCAGGGGCCAGCCGTTGAGGTTGTCGCCGCCCGCGCGCCAGTAGCCGGTGTAGTTCTCGTTGCCGGTCTGCGGGTTGGTGCCGGCCAGGGCGCCGTCGACGTACAGCTTCATGCCGTCGCCGTCCTGGGTGGCGACGACGTGGTGCCAGGCGCCGTTGTTGTAGGAGTCGCTGGTGGTCACGGTGTTGGTGGCGCCGGTGTAGACGCCGAAGACCAGCCGGCCGTCGTTGGTCATGTAGACGTGCTTGTCGTACTGGCCGCTGGTGCCGGTGGTCGAGTTGCCGAAGCCGACGATCTTGCCGCCCGAGGTGGTGGTGGTCTTGAACCACGTCTCCACGCTGAAGGTGGCCGGGCGGCCGTGGCTGCGGTCGCTGTAGACCCACTGGTTGGAGCCGTTGAAGCCGATCGCCGTGCTCGGCCCGGTCACCGCGGCCGGGGTCTGCCGGTAGGACGGCCCGCCGACGTAGTCGCCGTTGTCGTCCGCGCTGGAGGCGTCGGCGGCGTAGGTGCCGCTCGCCTCGTCGTAGCGCCAGTACAGCGTCGCGCCGTCGTCCAGTACCGCCGCCGCGTAGCTGTTGCTCCCCGACGCCACGGTCACCGTGGCGGCCGAGGACAGCGGGCTGGTGTTGGTGCCGTCGCTCGCGGACACGCGGTAGCTGTGCACGGAGCCGGGGGTGAGCCCGGTGTCGGTGAAGCTCAGCTGCGGGCGCACCCACGGCAGGGAGGTGCCGGTGGTCGTGTACACGGGGGTGGCGCCCCCGTCCCGGTAGACCTTGTACGTCAGCACGCTGTCGTCGTTGTCCAGGCTCGCCTGCCAGGTCACCTTGGCCTTGCCGCCGGACAGGCTGGCCGCGCCGGCCTCCGGCGTGGTCGGGTTGCCGGTGTCGGGGCCGGACGCGAAGCGGGTCAGGCCCTGCTGCGCGCCGCCGTCGACGGTGGTGAACTCGCCGCCGACCCAAAGGTAGTCGGTGTCGTTCTTCGACGAGACCGCCATCACGCGCGGGCCGATGCCCTCGCCCAGGCCGTCATTGGTGTCGGGGAACCAGCCGACCAGGTGCGGGTCGTTGACGGGCTCCGCCAGCAGGTGCTTGCGCCGCTGGTCGGGGTACTCGCCCATGCTGCTGCAGTCGTGCGCGTGCGAGCCGCTGTAGAGCACGCTCTTGTAGACCTCGACCGACTGGGTGGCGCCCAGGCAGTTGTCCCGCCAGCGCTGGCTGAAGTCGCTCAGCTCGAAGGCGGCCCGGCCGTCGAAGACCCCGCCGCCGGTGCCCTCGTTGCCCGTGTACAGACCGGTGGCGTCGTCGGCGATGTCCTTGACGACCGAGGTCGCGGGGAAGAACCCCACCGGGTACGCCTTCGTCAGCGACCCGTCGGCGGAGTCGACCACCGCCAGGGCGTGCGAGTCGGCGCCCCCGATGGTGTCGAAGTCGCCGCCGATCATCACGTCGGCGCCGTCCGGGGTGACCTGCACCGCCCGTCCGGGCTTGTCGCCGGTCGGGTTCCACGGGGTCAGGGACCCCGAGGAGGTCAGCGCCGCGAAGTAGCGGCGGGACTGGCCGGCGACGGCGGTGAAGTCGCCGCCCGCGTAGACCGTGTCCGCGGTCGCGTCCAGCGCCCGCACGGTCGCGGAGACCGCCGGGTGGAAGGAGGCGACCGGGGTGCAGGTGGCGAGGTCGATGGCGGCCAGGCTGTTGACCTGGACGCCGTTGACGGCGCTGAAGTACCCGCCCGCGTAGAGCCGTTGGCCGTCCGGCGAGACCGCGAGCGCGCGCACGGTGGCCGTGCTGCCCGCGCCGATCGTGAACGACAGCCGGCAACCGGTCGGCGCGCCCGTCGAGGCGTCGAAGGCGGCGAAGTTCACCGCCGGCTGCTCGTTGCTGCCCGGCCCCGATCCCGGCGGCCGGACGGTGGAGAAGGTGCCGCCCGCGTAGACGACCCCCTGCGCCTGGGCCATCGCCCAGACGATGCCGTTGGTCTGCCAGGTCGGCAGGTCGTCGGCGGTCATGGCCACCGGCGCGGTGAGCGCGGTCGCGCCGGGTGCCACCGCCATCCCCGCCCCGGCCAGCGCGCCCGCCACCAGCGCCGCGGCAGCCGTCATTGCCCCAAGTCTTCGCATGTGCCCCCCAAGGCCCACTCGTGCACAAGCGGCCCAATCGCCCACCTGTGGACGGCAGCGTAGGGGTATGTGAACGAGGGCGGTCTAAAGTTTGACGAAATTGTGTTCACTGAATACTCGGGCGGACTTTCCCTGCCCGACACCCTCCCGGGGCCCGGGACATCCCGGGGGAGTGGCGGGGCCGCCGGGATCCCGGCGGCCGCCTCAGCGGTCGATGCGCACCGTCGCGCCCGCGAGCTGCCGCTCGACCTGCTCGCAGTCCGCGTCGACCATGATCCGGGCCAGCTCGTCCACCCGTACCGAGGGCTTCCAGCCGAGCAGTTCCCCGGCCTTGCTCGCGTCGCCGATGAGGGCGTCGACCTCGCTCGGGCGCTCGTACTTGGGGTCGTAGCGGACGTACTCGGCCGGGTCGAGGCCGGCGTGCGCGAAGGAGGTGTCCAGGAACTGCCGTACGGTGGCCGCCTCCCCGGTGGCCACCACGTAGTCGTCCGGGGTGTCGCGCTGCAGCATCAGCCACATCGCCTCGACGTACTCGGGCGCGTAGCCCCAGTCGCGGACGGCGTCGAGGTTGCCCAGGTAGAGCCGGTCCTGCAGGCCCGCCTTGATGCGGGCGACGGCGCGGGTGATCTTGCGGGTCACGAAGGTCTCGCCGCGGCGCGGGGACTCGTGGTTGAAGAGGATGCCGTTGACCGCGAACATGTCGTACGCCTCGCGGTAGTTGACGGTCGCCCAGTAGCCGTACACCTTGGCGCAGCCGTACGGGCTGCGCGGGTGGAAGGGCGTCCGCTCGTTCTGCGGCGGCGGGGTCGCGCCGAACATCTCGGACGAGGAGGCCTGGTAGACGCGGGTGTCGACGCCGCTGGCGCGCACCGCCTCCAGCAGCCGGATCGAGCCGAGGCCCGTGACGTCGCCGGTGTAGAGCGGCGCGTCGAAGGAGACGCGGACATGGGACTGCGCGCCCAGGTTGTAGACCTCGTCGGGGCGCAGGTCGCGCAGCAGGTTGACCAGGGCCACGCCGTCGGAGAGATCGGCGTGATGGAGCGTGAAGGAACGATTCGCCTCCTGTGGCCCCTGGTAGATGTGGTCGATCCGCTCGGTGTTGAAGCTGGACGACCGTCTGACGAGGCCGTGCACCGAGTAGCCCTTGCTCAGCAGCAGCTCCGCGAGATAGGAGCCGTCCTGGCCGGTGACACCCGTGATCAGGGCGCTCTTGCCCATGCGCTGTCCCCCCTGGGGTCGGATATGTTTCCTTTGCGTACTGATGTTTGGATTCAGCCCCTATGGGGTGACCCGGGCTGGCAGAATCCGCTGTCATGACCCAAGCGAACGCATTGCTGCCGGAGCGCGCCCGGATCTTCGTCGCGGGCCACCGCGGACTGGTCGGATCGGCGCTGGTGCGCCGGCTGGAGGCCGACGGGCACGAGGTGATCACCCGCGGCCGCGGCGAACTCGACCTGCGGGACGCGGCGGCAACCGAGGCGTTCCTGACCGGGGCCCGCCCGGACGCGGTGGTGCTGGCGGCCGCCAAGGTGGGCGGCATCATGGCGAACAGCACCTACCCGGTGCAGTTCCTGGAGGACAACCTGCGGATCCAGCTGAGCGTGATCGCCGGCTCCCACGCCGCCGGGGCGGGACGGCTGCTCTTCCTCGGCTCGTCCTGCATCTACCCCAAGCACGCGCCCCAGCCGATCCGCGAGGACGCGCTGCTCACCGGCCCGCTGGAGCCGACGAACGAGGCGTACGCGCTGGCCAAGATCGCAGGGCTTGTCCAGGTGCAGTCCTACCGGCGGCAGTACGGGGCGTCCTTCGTCTCCGCCATGCCGACCAACCTCTACGGGCCCGGCGACAACTTCGACCTGGAGTCCTCGCACGTGCTGCCGGCCCTGGTCCGCCGCTTCCACGAGGCCCGCCTGGCCGGGGCCCCCGAGGTGGTGCTGTGGGGTTCCGGCACACCGCGCCGGGAGTTCCTGCACGTGGACGACCTCGCCGCCGCCTGCGCGCTGCTGCTGCGCTCCTACGACGGCGACGAGCCGGTCAACGTCGGCTGCGGCGCCGACCTCACCATCCGCGAACTGGCCGAGACCGTCCGGGAGGTCGTGGGCTACGAGGGCGCCATCGCCTGGGACACCGGCAAGCCCGACGGCACTCCGCGCAAGCTGCTCGACGTGTCGCGGCTGGCGGGCCTCGGCTGGAAGCCCGAGATCGCCCTGCGCGACGGCATCGCCGCGACGTACGCCTGGTGGCGGGAGCACGGCGCGGGCTGATGAGGCGCTGGGCATCAGTACGCTCCGCGGCCGTCGACCACGGCCCGGAGCGTGCGGGCCATCAGGTCGACGTCGCTGGTGAACGTCCAGTTGTCCACGTAGCGCAGATCGAGCTGGAGGGTCTCGTCCCAGGACAGCTCGGAGCGCCCGCTGATCTGCCACAGGCCGGTCAGGCCGGGCTTCACGGCGAGGCGTCGCAGCTCGACCTCGTCGTAGCGCGCGACCTCCTCGGGCAGCGGCGGGCGCGGACCCACCAGGGACATGTCACCCCTTAGGACGTTGAGCAGCTGCGGCAGTTCGTCCAGCGAGCAGCGGCGCAGGATGCGCCCGACCCGGGTGACCCGGGGGTCGCGGCGCATCTTGAACATCAGGCCGTCGTTCTCGTTGGCGGGCGCCAACTCCGGCTTGCGGTCGTCCGCGTCGGCCACCATCGTGCGGAACTTCCACATGGTGAAGGGCGCGCAGTCCAGACCGTGGCGGATCTGCCGGTAGAAGACCGGGCCCTTGGAGCCCAGCCGGATGGCCGCCGCGATGATCCCGAACAGCGGGGAGAGCAGCAGGAGTCCGACCCCCGCCCCGACCCGGTCCATCGCCGACTTGAGGGTGACCTGCACCCCGCGCCGCACCGGCGGGCTGATGTGCAGGAGCGTCAGGCCCGCGGCGGAGGCGAGTTCCACCCGGCGCTCGGAGACGTCGGTCAGGCCGGGCAGGACGGCCAGCGGCACCCCCGCGTCGTGCACCGCCCACGACAGCCTGCGCAGCCGCTCCCCGGCCATCCGCGGACCGGGCGCCACCAGCAGCAGGTCCGCGCCGAGTTCGCGGGCGGCGGCCAGGACGGCGCCGGAGTCGCCGCTCGGACGGGCCGGCGGCAGCGAGTCCAGGCGGGCGGCGACCGGGGCGCCGCACTCCAGATTGGCCAGGCCGACCGGGACCGCGCCGACCACCACGTACTCGTGGTCGGTGCGTGCCGCCAGATGGTCGACCACGTAGTCCGCCGCGCTCGGTTCGCCCACCACGAGCACCCTGCGCACGGCGTGCGCCTCGCGCCGCGAGGCGATCAGGTGATGGTATGTCAGTTTGCGGCAGACGGCGGTCAGCAGGAGTCCCGGGGTGAGCGCCACCAGCGCCACCAGTGGCTCCGAGGCCTCGCCCACGACGGTGCGGATCATGGCCAGCACGCCCAGCAGGATCAGCCAGTCGTAGAGCACCGAGCGCGCGCTGCGCGACTCGCCCAGCACCCGGCCGGCGTAGCGGTGCCGCCCGGCCTGCACGCACGCCCACGCCACCGCCGCGGTCCCGGCGCACAGCAGGGGATGCGGCTGGCCTGTGGCGTCGAAGACGAGCTCGACGGGCACGCCGACCCCGGCGGCATCCGTGACGAGCGCCACCGGGAGATACCAGCGCGCCTTGTCGCTCGACCCGTGCGGAGCCGCGACCATGCGGCCCTGCCCGGGAGTTGTATCCATCTCTTCCGAACTGGGTGTACCGACCCGCCGCATGGACCCCCCTGGCACAACGCGACAAAGTGGGCACATCCGCCACTTCCCCAAGCAGCGGTGTGCCGTAGTAAGCCGGAACGCTATGCCAAACAGTTGTACGTTCGCTGCGGTTTACGAAATTTCGGAGGTCCGTTGTCCTGAAGTTCACGTTCGGCTGGATCTGGTCACTCCAGTGAAGCCTCTGCCCTTTTGTGGCTGATTGCGCGCATGTTACGGAGTGTGGAGATCAACCTGCGGGTTCGCCAGGAACGGGCCGGGATCGTGTACGACCGGCCCGGTACGCCGCGCCGGGGTGCCGGGGAGCCAGGATTCGGCCGTCCGCTCGGCCGTCCGGGTGACGGGCGGGGCGTAGGGCCGGGCGTCGGGCGGGGCGTCCGCGGGGGCCGCGGCCGGGGCGGGTGGTGCGGGAGTGGCCCTTACCCTTGTCCCTTGTGTCCACACTGCATGCCGCCCTCGCCGATCTCCTCGACGGGCTCCCCCCGGGCCGCGCCGCCCAGGCCGTCGACCGTCTGATCGCCACCTACCGGGGGCGTACGCCCAGCAGCACGCCGATCCTCCGCGACCGCTCCGACGTGGCGGCGTACGCGGCCTACCGCATGCCCGCGACCTACGCGGCCGTGTACGCCGCGCTGGCGGAGTTCCGCGACCGGGCGGGCGAGTGGGCGCCGGGCAGCCATGTCGACGTGGGCGGCGGCACGGGCGCCGCGACCTGGGCGGTCGCCGACGCCTGGGACGAGGGCACGCACACCAGCACGGTCCTGGACTGGTCGGACGCCGCCCTCGCGCTCGGCCGCGAGCTGGCCGGCTCCGCCCGGCCCGAGGCCGTACGGCAGGCCCAATGGCTCAGGGCGCCGCTGGGTGCCGGGGCGCGGCTCCCCGAGGCCGACCTGATCACGCTCTCCTACGTCATCGGCGAACTGCCGGACGCCGACCGGGCGGCCGTCGTCGCCGAGGCCGCCCGCGCCGCGCGCGGCGCCGTCCTCGTGGTCGAGCCCGGCACCCCCGACGGCTACGCCCGCGTGCTCGCCGCCCGCGACGCCTTCGTCGCGGCCGGCCTCCACGTGCTCGCGCCCTGCCCGCACGACGGGGCGTGCCCGGTGCAGGCGCCCGACTGGTGCCACTTCGCTGCCCGCGTCGCCCGGACCTCGCTGCACCGTCAGGTCAAGGGCGGTTCCCTGCCCTACGAGGACGAGAAGTTCAGCTACGTCGCCGCGGCGCGCTTCCCCGCCGGGCCCGCGCCGGACCGGGTGGTGCGCCACCCGCAGATCCGCAAGGGGCAGGTGCTGATCGACCTGTGCACCGTGGAGGAGGGGCTGCGCCGCACCACGGTCAGCAAGCGCCAGGGCCCCCTGTACCGAGCGGCGCGCGACGCGGCATGGGGCGACGCCTGGCCGCCCCCGGACACGGCCGAGTAGCCGGTCGGCCCCTTCCGGCCGCGTCGCGGTGGCGGGCTTCGGCGCCGGTCCGGGGGGTGCGCTCCGGGCGAATCCGTAGCCGGCAGGGTGCCCTGTGCCGTTCGGCGCGTGGCCGGCCCGGGACAATGACCGGGGAGCCGGCCGACCCGTCCCGGCCGCGTCGCGGTGGCGGGCTTCGGCGCCGGACGGGCGACGCTCCCGTCGGACGTCACGATGCCCTGTGCCCGGTCGGCCCGTGCCGTGGGGCGACGCCTGGGCGATCCGGACACGGCCAAGTAGCCCCGTGGCCGCCCGGGCCCGGTCCGTGCGCGCGCGTCACTCAGCCGGGTCGGCGCGTGGCGGCGTGGGGCGAGGCCTGCCACCCCGGACGCCACCGCCGAGTGCCCGGGCCCGGTCCAACCGGTCCCGCGCCGTCAGGCGCCGAGCACCGCCATGGCCGCGTTGTGGCCCGGGATCCCGCTGACGCCACCACCGCGCACGGCGCCCGCGCCGCAGAGCAGCACGTTGGCGTGGGCCGTCCCCACGCCCCAGGCGCCGGCGCCCTCCCGCGCGTAGGGGAAGGACAGGTCCCGGTGGAAGATGTGCCCGCCGGGCAGTCCGACCTCCCGCTCCAGGTCAAGCGGGGACTTCGCCTCGATGCACGGCCGTCCGTCCGCGTCGACCGCCAGGCAGTCCGCCAGCGGCTCCGCGAGCACCGCGTCCAGCTGCGCGAGGGTGGCCGCCAGCAGGGCGTCCTTCGCCCCGGCGGGGTCGGCCGCGAACAGCCGGGCGGGGGCGTGCAGCCCGAAGAGGGTGAGGGTGTGCATGCCGTCCGCGACGAGCCCGGGGGCCAGGATCGTGGGGTCGGTCAGCGAGTGGCAGTAGATCTCCGAGGGCGGGGCGGTGGGCACCGCGCCGGCCGCGGCCTCCTCGTAGGCCGTCTGCAACTGGGTGTACGACTCGGCGATGTGGAAGGTGCCGGAGAACGCCTCGCGCGGGTCGGCGGCGGTGTCCCTCAGCCGCGGCAGGCGGCGCAGCAGCATGTTGACCTTGAGCTGGGCGCCCTCGGGCTTGTCCGGGGCGGCCTCGCCGAGCAGCCCGGCCAGGGTGTGCGGGGAGGCACCCACCAGGACGTGCCGGGCCGAGACCCGGCCGCCGTCGAAGTCCACCTCCGCGCGGGTCCCGTCCGTGGCGATCGCGGTGACCTCGGTGTCCGTGACGATCTCCGCACCGGCCGTCCGTGCCGCGTCCGCCAGGGCGTCGGTGAGGGCGCCCATGCCGCCCACGGGCACGTCCCAGTCGCCCGTGCCGCCGCCGATCACGTGGTAGAGGAAGCAGCGGTTCTGCAGCAGCGAGGGGTCGTGGGCGTGTGTGAAGGTGCCGATGAGGGCGTCGGTGAGCACCACGCCCCGCACCACGTCGTCGTCGAACGCCGCCTCGACGCTCTCGCCCAGCGGCCGCTCGAACAGCGTCTCCCAGGCCCGCGGGTCGTCCACGATCCGCTCCAGCTCGTCGCGTGAGGGCAACGGACCGGTCAGCGTGGGGAAGACCCGCTCGGCGACCCGCTGCGTCATCGCGTAGAAGCTCTGCCAGGCCTCGAAGTCGCGGTCGGAGCCGGTGAGCCGCACGAAGCTCTCCCGGGTGCGGGCGGGCGACCCGGCGTCCACGAGCAGGCCGCCGTCCCCGTGCGGGGTGTACGAGGAGATCCGCCGCCGCCGCACCGCGAAGCGCAGTCCCAGGTCGTCGGTGATCTTCCGGGGCAGCAGGCTCACCAGGTACGAGTAGCGCGACAGCCGCGCGTCGAAACCGCTGAACGCCCGCGTGGAGACCGCGGCGCCGCCGGTCGAGGGCAGCCGCTCCAGCAGCAGCACCGAGCGGCCCGCTCGGGCCAGGTACGCGGCGGCGACCAGGCCGTTGTGGCCGCCGCCCACGATCACGGCGTCGTAGGTGGTCCGAAGGGGCCGGTGAGGCGGCTGCTGCGGCTGCTGAGACATGGGCCCCTTCGTATCACGGTCAGTCGCGCAGCTCCATGGTGCAGCACTTCACGCTGCCACCCGCCTTGTGCAGCTCGGACATGTCCACCGTGAGCGGCTCGAAACCGCGCTCACGCAGCGGCTTGAGCAGTCCCTTGGCCGCCGCCGGGACCAGGACGTTCCGGCCGTCGCTGACGCAGTTCAGGCCGAAGGCCAGCGCGTCGTCCCGGGTGGCGACCAGCGCGTCGGGGAAGAGCCGGCGCAGCACCGACCGGCTGCCGGGGGAGAAGGCGTCCGGGTGGTACATGATCTCGTCGCCGGAGAGCACGCACAGCGCCGTGTCCAGGTGGTAGAAGTGCGGATCGGTGAGCTCCAGGCCGATCACGGGCCTGCCGAAGTACTCCTGGAGCTCGGAGTGCGACAGCGGGCTGCTGCGGAAGCCCTTGCCGGCCAGCAGCCAGCTGTCGGTGACCGCGAAGTCGCCCTCGCCCTCGTTGATGTGCTGCGGGTCGTGGACGTGGCTGTAGCCGCGGCTGAGGAACCAGTCGCGGTGCGCCGGGGCCTCCGCCCTCCGCTCGATGTTGGCGAAGCGGGCGCCGAAGACCCGTCCGTCCACCACGGTCGCGCCGTTCGCCGCGAACACCATGTCCGGCAGGCCGGGCAGCGGCTGCAGGATCTCGACGGCGTGTCCCAGCGAGCGGTACCGGTCGCGGAGGTCCTCCCACTGGAAGAGGGCGAGCGCGGGATCGACCGGCTTTGCGGGGTCCATCCAGGGGTTGATGGAGTAGGTGACCCGGAAGTACGTGGGAGGACACATCAGGTACCGCCGGAACGAAGCGGTTCGCGCTGCGCTCAATGAAGGCTCCTCACGGTGTGGTTGAGGCCGTTGTGCACATGGTGGACCCGCGGCGGACATCCCGCACCGGATTGCGGACGGAAAAATGCCCGTTCGGCCCTGGTGGGCGGACTCTAAGGTGAGCGCATGCCGACACCCAGTCCCGCGTCCCCCGAGTCCGCGGATGTCCTGCTCCCCGAGACCCGCCGCGCTCTGCTGCACCGGATCGCGGTCGCCCAGTCCGCCGCCCGTACGCCCTCCCTCGTGGCGGCCGTCGTCCGGGACGGCCGCACCGTGTGGACCGGCTCCCGGTCCTGTGTGGACGGGCACGCGCCGGACGGAGACGTGCAGTACCGCATCGGCTCGATCACCAAGACCTTCGTGGCCGTGCTCGTGATGTGGCTGCGCGACGCGGGACGCCTCGGACTGGACGACCCGGTCGGCAAGCACCTCGGCGCCACCGCCGCAGACGGGGTGACGATCCGTCAACTCCTTTCGCACACCGCCGGTCTGGCCGCCGAGACCCCCGGGCCGTGGTGGGAGCGCACCCCCGGCGCGCTGCGCCCGGACCTCGACGGGCTGCTGGGCGAGCGCGCCCGGCTGCACCCGGCGGGCGAGCGGCACCACTACTCGAACCCGGGCTTCGCCCTGCTCGGCGCCGTCGTGGAGCGGCTGCACGACGGACGGCCGTGGGACGAGGTGCTCTGGTCCCAGGTGCTGGACCCGCTCGGGATGACCCGCACCACACGCCGTCCGCAGGCCCCGCACGCGGGCGGCTGGGCCGTGCACCCGTACGCCGAGCTGATGCTGCCCGAGGCGGTCCAGGAGACCGGGCTGATGTCCCCGGCCGGCGAACTGTGGTCGACGGCGGACGACCTGTGCCGCTGGGCGGCCTTCCTGGCCGCGGGCGACGAACGCGTCCTGTCCGCCGCCACCCTGGAGGAGATGCGCCGGCCCGCGGCGCCCGCAGGCGAGTACGGCCTCGGCCTCCAGGTGGTGACAGGCCCCGGCGGGCGGCCGCTCGTCGGGCACGGCGGCTCCATGCCCGGCTTCGTGGCCGGGCTGTGGTGCGACGTCGCCGAGGGGCTGGGCGCCGCCGTCCTCGCCAACTCCACCACCGGCGCGCCGACCGGGGAGATCGCCCGCGACCTGCTGCGCATCGTGGCCGAGCGCGAGCCGCGCATCCCCGAGCCCTGGCGCCCGGTCTCCGACCCCGACCCGGAACTGCTGGCGCTGACCGGCCCCTGGTATTGGGGCACCGCGCCCCATGTGCTGCGCCTGGCCGCGGGCCGCGACCTGGAACTCGCCCCGGCCACCCCCGGCGGCGGCCGCGGCGCCCGCTTCCGCGCCGGGCAGGACGGCACCTGGACCGGCCAGGACGGCTACTACGACGGCGAGACGCTGCGCGCGGTCCGCTCGGCCGACGGCACGGTCACCCACCTCGACATCGGCTCGTTCGTCTTCACCCGCACCCCTTACGACCCCGCGGCCCCGGTCCCGGGCGGCGTGGACCCGGCGGGCTGGGGAGCACACGGGGCCTAGCCCGATCACGGAGCACGTGCTCAGGCGGTGAGCGGGAACTCCCGCCCGAGCGCGGCGAAGACCGCCGAGTTGTGGGCGAAGGCCCGTCGGCACTCCTCGACGACGCGCTGCTTCTCCAGTTCGTCGGCCGGCAGGGCGTCCAGCAGGGCCCGGTACTCGCGCTTGAAGGCGGCGGGGTTGCCGATCGCCTCGAAGACGTAGAAGCGCACACCGTCGCCCTTGCGCGGGAAGCCCCAGGTCTTCTCGGCGATGCCGCGGATGACCTGGCCGCCGGAGAGGTCGCCGAGGTAGCGGGTGTAGTGGTGGGCGACGTAGCCGGCCGGCCAGAGACGGGCGGTCTCGGTGATGCGGGCGGCGTACGCGGCGGTCGCGGGCAGCGCCGCCGCCCGCTGCCGCCAGCCGGCCCCGAGCAGGTGGCCGAGGTCACGTTCGAGGGCGGCGACCCGCGGCAGCTCCGGTCGCAGGAAGGGGCCCGCGACGGGGTCGCCGGCCAAGGTCCCGGCCGCGTCCTCCAGGGCCCGGTACACGAACCACAGCTGCTCGGTGTAGCGGGCGTACGCGGTCACTCCGAGGCGCCCGCCCAGCAGGTCGCCGATGAACGTGGAGTTCTCCGCCTCGGTGTGGCGGTCGTGGCCGGCGGCGCGGATCACGGTGGAGAACGGCGTGGCTCCGGAAGAACTGGCGGGCGTCAAAGGAATCCTCCTGCGTCGGTCCCAGCAGGAATCGTGTCAACTTAGGCTCACCTAAGTCAATGGGCTTGCCGACAACTTGTCGGAAACCAGGTTACGTCCGGTCGGTGCGGTATAGGGTCATTTGCGGGGTCCCATCCCCCATTCGAGGGACCTTCCGGGCACCCCGGGTGCGGACCGGATCGGTACAGGGCGCAGGATGGAAATCCACCATCCGTGGATTCCGCTTACGTCTTTTCCTTCGTTACGTAGGGTGGAGTGAGGGTTCACGCGGGCGAGGGAAGGGGCTCGATGGTCACCAAGGGCAGGTTGTCCGGCTGGTTGCGCCGGAAAGCGGGGGAGCGGGACGGCGACGGCGAGGACGGTTTCGCCCAGCGGACCCCGGGCGCCCGCGACCGGGACGACCTGCTGCTGGCGGCCGCCGCGGCCGGGCTGCCGCTGGCTCCCGCCGCGCATCCGTCCGCCGAATCGGGCTACCGCTGCTCCTGTGACCGGATCGGCTGTCCGACCCCGGGCACCCACCCGGTCTCCTTCGCCTGGCAGACCCAGGCCACCACGGACCCGGAGAAGATCCAGCGCTGGCTGCGCACCCAGCCGCTCGCGAACTTCATCACCGCCACCGGGATCGCCCACGACGTCCTGGACGTCCCCGCCGAGGCGGGCAGGATCGCCCTGGAGCGGCTGGATGCCGAGGGTGCCGCCACCGGACCGGTGGCCGTCTCCGACGGCCGGACGCTCTTCTTCACCGGCACCCGCGCCACCGCCGACGAGGACGAGTGGTGGCCCTGCGAACTGGACTGCCATCCCGAGACCCAGGACGAGCACCCCGGCCTGCGCTGGCACTGCCGCGCCAGCTATGTGCTGATGCCGCCCTCGCGGCTGCCGTCCGGCGCCGTCGTGGCCTGGCTGCCCGGCCACGGCCCCGACCGTCCGCTGCCCGACCCGCTGCCGCTGCTCGCCGTCCTCACCGACGCCTGCGCCCAGATCGAGCACGAGCCGGAGACGGCCGGCTGGATCGGCTGAGGCCGGCGGCGGCCGGGCCCCTCGCGAACCCTCCCGGGCCGCCGCGTCACTCGCCGCGCGCGGCGACCAGACCGACGATGCGGCTGCGGAAGACGACCTGGCCGCCGTCCTTCTTCGCGGGGACGACGACGGCCTGCCGGGCGACCCGGCCCAGCGTCACGGACTTCTTCGGGGTGCCCGTCATCAGCGCCTTGGTGTAGGCGTTGACCGGCGGGGCGACCCCCGGGCGGAGCATCGTGATCTTCGCGGTGTGGTGCGAGGCGAAGAAGACCAGCGCCCCGCCGTCCGCGGTGCGCAGCGCCACCGGGGCGAACTCCCCGTTCGTGGCGGGCTGGTCGGCGTACTGCGTCGCCGATGCGGCGGTACGGGCCCCCTTGGCCCGCTCCGCGATCTGCTGCGAGGTCGCTGCGCCCGGGGCGAAGACGGAGGTGTCCTTGGCGTCGCCCTTGTCGAGATAGCCGGCGTACGCCTTGCTCAGCGCGCCCGGTTCCACCAGCAGCCCCGAGCCGGCCGCCGGGACGGCCTCGACCAGGCCGTCCGCGTCGCGGGCGAACCGCGGCAGGGAGCCGGTCCGGAAGACCGAGACGTAGGAGGCGCGCCAGGCCTTCGAGGCGTCGTCGCGCTGGAAGACCACGAGCCAGCGGTTCGCCCCGGGGGCGGCGTCGCCCACACCCACGGCCGCGTCGGCGACGAACCACTTGGGCCAGCCGACCTGCCGCGGTATCAGGAAGTCGGCGTCGCTGAGGGAGAGTTCCTTGAAGTCCGGGTTGCCGCCCGGCTGCGCCGCGTGCCGCGCCGTGAGACCGGCCTCGTCGACGGCGCCGAGGGGGCCGGTCTCCACGGTGGCGATCAGCCGCGCGTCGAGGCTCTTGTTCGCCTTGTTGTTGACCTCGGTGAAGTGCGCCAGCGCCTTGGCGGCGTCAGCCTTCGTCACCGACGGGATGAGCGCCTTCTCCCCGTGCACCGTCACGCACCCGGTCAGCGGCGCCATCATCAACAGGACGAGCGCTGACGGGAGTCGGGACCTGCGCGGCATCGGACGTGGGCTCCTTCGGGGCAGCGGCGGGCGCCTTCGCGACCGGCGCCGCAACCTTACCGGGGCGAAGGAAGAAGAACATCGCCGGTACGAGGTACAGCGCCCAGACCGTGACCTGGAGCCAGGTCGGGTCCGGCTGGAAGTTGAACACGCCCTTGAGCAGGGTGCCGTACCAGGAGTCCGCCGGGATCGTGGTGCCGATGTCGAAGGCCTTCGCGCGCAGCCCCGGCAGCCAGCCGGCCTCCTGGAGGTCGTGGAAGCCGTACGCGAGGACGCCCGCCGCCACGACGACCAGCATCGCCCCGGTCCAGGTGAAGAACTTGGCCAGGTTGATGCGCACCGCGCCGCGGTAGAACAGCCAGCCCAGCACCACGGCCGTGAGCAGTCCCAGTGCCGCGCCGACCAGCGGACGCACGCCGTCGTCGGTGGCCTGCACGGCGGTCCAGATGAACAGCGAGGTCTCCAGCCCCTCACGGCCCACCGCGAGGAAGGCGGTGACGACCAGCGCGCCGGTGCCCATGGCGACCGCGGCGTCCAGCTTGCCGTGCAGCTCGGCCTTCAGATGCCGCGCGGTGCGCCGCATCCAGAACACCATCCAGGTCACCAGGCCGACCGCGATGACCGACAGCGACCCGCCGAGTGCCTCCTGCGCCTGGAAGGTCAGCTCGGAGGAACCGAACTGCAGGGCGGCACCGAAGCCCAGGCTCAGCAGCACCGCGGCGCCGACGCCGAGCCAGACCGGCGGCAGCTTGTCCCTGCGGTCGGTCTTGACCAGATAGGCGACCAGGATGCAGACGACCAGGCTGGCCTCCAGACCCTCACGGAGCCCGATCAGGTAGTTGCCGAACACCCGCCGTCACTTCCTCTCACTTGTTCTCGAACAGCGCACGGCCCCACCAGTCGCCGGTGTCCCGGGCGCCCGGCGGCACGGCGAAGACGGCCGAACCCACGTGCTGGATGTACTCGTTGAGCGCGTCGGTCTTCGCCAGCTGCATCTGCAGCGGGATGAAGCCGTCGCGCACGTCGCGCTGGTAGGCGATGAAGAACAGCCCGGCGTCCAGCCGTCCGAGGCCGTCGGTGCCGTCGGTGAAGGAGTAGCCGCGCCGCAGGATCGTGACGCCGCTGTTGTCCGGGTGCGCGAGGCGGACGTGCGCGTCGGGCCTCATCACCTTGAAGTCGGGGGTGTCCCGCTCGTGCTTCCTGCCGAGCGGGGCGCCTTCGCCCTTGGTCCGGCCGAAGACGTCCTCCTGCTCGCCCAGGGAGGTCCGGTCCCAGGTCTCGATGTGCATCCGGATGCGCCGGGCCACCAGGTACGAGCCGCCGGCCATCCACGCCGGGCCGTCGCCGGAGGAGACCCACACATGCTTGTCCTGGGTGGCCCGGTCGGAGCCGGCGACGTTGTGCGTGCCGTCCTTGAAGCCCATCAGATTGCGCGGGGTCTGCTCCTCGGGCGTGGTCGAGGAGGTCTTGCCGAAGCCGAGCTGCGACCAGCGCATGGCGACCTTGCCGAAGCCGATGCGGGCCAGGTTGCGGATGGCGTGCACCGCCACCTGGGGGTCGTCGGCGCAGGCCTGGACGCACAGGTCGCCGCCGCTGCGGCTCGCGTCGAGGTTGTCGCCGGGGAACTTGGGCAGGTCCACCAGGGCCTCGGGACGCTTCCCGGCGAGCCCGAAGCGGTCCTTGCCGTCCGCGCCACGGAAGAGCGAGGGGCCGAAGCCGATGGTCAGGGTGAGCCGTGAGGGCGGCAGGCCCAGGGCCTCGCCGGTGTCGTCCGGCGGGGCCTCGGCGAGACCGCCGACCGCGCCCTCGCCGACCGGCCGGCCCTGCGTCATCCTGCGCGCGGCCTCGGTCCACTCCTTGAGGAGCGCGATCAGTTCCTCGCGGTCCTCGGTCTTGACGTCGAAGGACGCGAAGTGGAGCCGGTCCTGGACCGGGGTGGTGATGCCGGCCTGGTGCGCGCCGTGGAAGGCGATCGCGCTGCCCGCGGAGGCCGCGGGCTGCACGTCGTTCCCGGTGCGTACGGCGGCCACTGCGCTGCCGGCCGCGGCGGCGCCGAGAACGACCCCGGCGCCGGTCCAGCCGAGCAGCGTGCGCCGCGAGGTGGTGCTTTCCTCGGACATGCTCCCCAGTCCTCTGCGGTTACTTGGCGACGGCCGCGGCCAGCTTGGACAGCGGCTCGGCGAGCGCGTTGACGGCGTCCGAGAGGTCCTTGCGGTCGGCCTTGCCCACGGTGTCGTACGAGACGAACGTGTCGCCCTTGCGGTACTTGGCCAGCAGGCCGTCCAGGGCCGTGAACTGCTTGTCCAGCTCGGTGGTGAGCGCCGGGTCGTTCTCGGCGGCGACCGGCTTCAGCAGCTCGTACGCCTTCTGCGCGCCCTCGACGTTGGCCTGGAAATCCGACAGGTCCGTGTGGGAGTAGCGGTCCTCCTCACCGGTGATCTTGCCGGTGGCGACCTCGTCCAGCAGCTCCTTGGCGCCGTTGGCCATGCTGGTGGCGGTGATGTCGGCCTTGCCGACCCGGGTCTGCCAGTCCTTCAGGTCGGTGACGAGCTGGTCGGCGAGGGTGCCCTCCTCGGTGCCGGCCTTCTTGTCCTTCCACAGGGACTTCTCCAGCCGGTGCCAGCCGGTCCACTTCTGGCCGTCCTCCAGACCGTCCTCACGGGTGTCGGTCAGGGGGTCGATGTCGCCGAAGGACTCGGCGACCGGCTCGGTGCGCTCCCAGCCGACGCGCGAGGGCGCGAAGAGCGACTTGGCCTTCTCCACGTCGCCGGCCTTGACGGCGTCGGCGAACTGCTGGACCACCGGGATGGTCTGGTCGGCCTGCTCCTGGGCGTACTTGCGGTACGCGGCGACGGCCGTGTCCAGGCGCGGGTCGGACTTGACGGCGCCCTTGCCGGTCACGGTGATCTTCTGGCGGATGCCGTCGCCCTGCATGCCGGGCTTGCAGGCGATCTCGTACGCACCGGCCTTGATCTCGGCCGTGATGTTGGCCTTGGTGCCGGGGCCTATGTTCTCCCGCTCGGTCACGATCTGGTCGCTGGGCGTGTAGACGTAGACCTCGGTGACCTTGGAGCCCTTGTTCTCCACGGCGAGCTGCACATGGCCGGCCGGGAAGGTGGTCTTGGAGACCTCGCAGGCGGTGTCCGAAGCGGTCACCTTTATCGCGTCCGAGGAGGAGCTGTCCGCCTTCTTCGCGCATCCGGTCACAGCGGTGACGGCGACCACCAGCCCGGCGGCGGCTACTGCGGACATGCGGACGGCGGACATACGGGCTCCTGGCAGCTCGGTGTGGCGAGGACTTAGGTGTGCCTTTCTGTGGAAAGGCTTGCCTAACCTATCCGAGCCTCATCTCGCCGTGCCCACTATTGAGTAAAGAAAAGGTAATGAAGGGCGTGGCGGCATCGGGACGCGTCAGGGACGCGTCACGGCAGCGTCAGCACCTCGGCGCCCGTGTCCGTGACCACCAGGGTGTGCTCGAACTGCGCGGTGCGCTTGCGGTCCTTGGTGACCACCGTCCAGCCGTCGTCCCAGATGTCGTACTCGTGGGTGCCGAGCGTCAGCATGGGCTCGATGGTGAAGGTCATGCCCGGCTTCATCACCGTGGTCGCGCGCGGGTCGTCGTAGTGCGGGACGATCAGACCCGAATGGAAGGCCGTGTTGATGCCGTGGCCGGTGAAGTCGCGCACCACGCCGTACCCGAAGCGCTTGGCGTAGGACTCGATCACCCGGCCGATCACATTGATCTGCCGGCCCGGCTTGACCGCCTTGATCGCGCGATTCAGGGATTCCCGGGTGCGATCCACCAACTGCCTTGATTCCTCGTCGACTTCACCGACGAAATAGGTGGCGTTGGTGTCGCCGTGCACTCCGTGGACGAAGGCGGTGACATCGAGGTTGACGATGTCGCCGTCGCGCAGTCGCGTCGAGTCGGGGATGCCGTGGCAGATCACCTCGTTGATCGAGGCGCACAGCGACTTGGGGAAGCCGCGGTAGCCCAGGTCCGAGGGATAGGCCTGGTGGTCGCACATGTACTCGTGCGCGATCCGGTCCAGTTCGTCGGTGGTGACCCCCGGCGCGATGGCCTTGGCCGCCTCCTCCATCGCCTGGGCCGCGATCCGGGAGGCGACGCGCATCTTCTCGACGGTCTCCGCCGACTGCACCTCCGGCCCGTCGTACGGCCGCGGGGCGGGACGCCCCACGTACTCGGGCCGCGGGATCGAGGCGGGGACAGGACGCGTGGGGGAGAGCTTGCCGGGCACCAGGACAGACATGTCAGCGAGTGTATCGGCGGCCGGTCGGGCAGCATGGCGGCAGGACGTCGTACGAGGAGGAGCGATGGCGCCGTTCAGGAGGGTCCGCAAGCCGGCCGGCAAGCCCGGTGAGTGGTTCTACTGCATCGAGCACAGAAAGGTGGAGGAGGGCCCGGAGTGCCCGGCCAAGGACCGCATGGGGCCGTACCCCAGCCGGGCCGACGCCGAACGCGCGATGGAGACCGCCGCCGAGCGCAACCTGCAGTGGGAGAACGACCCGCGGTGGAAGGACCAGCCGCGCGAGGGCGAGGGCGACTGAGCCGCCCGGCCGTGACCGGGCGCACGACGAGGGGCTGAGGCC
>NZ_JBHXSO010000056.1:0-50764 GCF_042714775.1 Streptomyces sp. NPDC058691
GCCCCGCACGGCGCCGTACGACGGCGACCGCGGCGGTGTCGAGCAGTTCGGCGGGAGTCCCGCCCTTGCGTTCGGTGCCCATCAGGGCGGTCCCGACGAGATCGGTCCAGGCCGTCGTCTCCATGCGTCCCCCTTCGGTGTCGTTCGCGTGTGTCCGCGGTACCGGCGCTACGGCGCCAGGACGACCGCCTCCGTGCCGCCCTCGCCCCAGGCCGTGCAGGGCCGGAAGCCGCGGTGTCCCAGCTCGCCGAAGACCGTCACCGGCCGGCCCCCCGAGACCGCCGCCAGGCGCCACAGCCCACCGGCGCCGCCGCCGTCGCCCGCGGCCACCGGCACCGCGTCGGGCCCCGTCGTGTCGGCGAGCTGCCAGCCCGTGTCGCCCGGCACCGGCACGACCCCGGCGAGGACAACGGGCCAGGCGTCCAGCCACGGGTCGTCCGCCACGGCCTCCCCGTACGACTCCAGTGCCGCGCCGACCCCCACCCCCGGCGGCACGGCGCCGGGGGTGGGCGGGCCGTGCCGGGTCCCGAGCACGGCCCGCAGCGGCCGGGCGCCGGGGTGGAAGGCCAGCTCGGCGTCGACCCCGAGCCCGACCGGCAGGGCGAGTTCGGGGGCCCGGCCGGCCGCGCCGAACGACAGCAGCAGCGCGGGCCGCCCGGTGTCCCGGCCGTGCAGCCATATGCGGCGGGTGGTCAGCCGGTCGTCGGCCGAGTCGTGCTGGGCCAGCACCAGCCAGTGGTCACGCACGGTGGGCCCGGCCAGCAGCTCCGCCGAGTCCACCGTGAAACCCACCCGCGTGCGCACCGTCGCGGCCAGGGGCCCGGGAAGCCGGTCGTGCCCCAGACAGCCGCGGGCCAGCAGATGCAGCAGCGCGGTCTCCTCCAGCAGCCGGGACGGCCAGTCGCCCCCCGAGGCGGCCGCCGTGCCCAGCTCACGCACCCGCGAGGCGAGCCCGGGCGCCTGGGCGTCGACCATCCGGGCCGCGGTCTCCTCCCACCGCCCGTAGCCCTCGCGGTCGGCGCCGGCCAGGCCCCCGGCGAGCAGATCCGTCAGCCGCCGCTCCAGTTCGGCCGCCCCGGCGGCGACGCGGCGCGCCCGCTGCTCGGCCCGCTTGCGCGCCGCCTCGGGGTCACCGCCGGCGGCGGTGGCCGGGGCGGCCTTGCGTTCCTCGCGGGCACGGCGCGCGTCGAGCCATTCGACGACCCAGTCGGGCCGGCCGCCCCCGTGTGCGGCCGGCCCGACCTCGCCCCCGGACCACAGCAACAGCAGTCCGATGGCGTGCTTGCAGGGGAACTTCCGGCTCGGGCAGCTGCACTTGCTGCCGGGGCCTGCCGTGTCCACCACCGTCTGGTACGGCTTGCTGCCGCTGCCCGCGCACAGCCCCCACACCGCTGTGCCCGTCGTCCCCGTGCCCGACCAGCGCGCGGCCGCCGCCAGACCCGTCCCGGCCTTCCGCGACGACGCGTCGGGCGCGAGGGCCAGGACCTGGTCGGCGGTCCACCGCTCGGGTCGCTGTTCGTCCATCCCGTCCATGCCCAAGACGGTAGGTCCGGGCACTGACAATCGGCTCTGACCTGGCGTCATGTGTCCGCGGAGGGCGATTGTCAGTGGGGTCGTGCATCGTGGGAACCGCGGACGACGCAGGGGGTCTGACGGAGCGTCCGCCTCATCCGACGTGCCCAGAACAGGGGGAGAACCATGTCCGCGGACACCGCACTCCGGCCGCATGCCGAAGACGCGTTCGCCCATGAGCTCAAGGCTCTCGCGGCGGCCGACGACCGGCCGCGCCCGGCCCGCTGGAATCTGTCGCCGTGGGCGGTCGCCACGTATCTGCTGGGCGGCGAGCTTCCCGACGGCACGGTCGTCACACCCAAGTACGTGGGCCCGCGCCGCATCGTCGAGGTCGCGGTCAGCACCCTCGCCACGGACCGGGCCCTGCTGCTGCTCGGGGTGCCCGGCACCGCCAAGACCTGGGTGTCGGAGCATCTGGCGGCCGCCGTCAGCGGTGACTCCACCCTCCTCGTGCAGGGCACCGCCGGCACACCGGAGGAGGCAATCCGCTACGGGTGGAACTACGCGCAGCTGCTCACCAACGGCCCGACCCGGGACGCGCTGGTGCCCGGCCCGGTCATGCGGGCGATGGCCGAGGGCCGCATCGCGCGTGTCGAGGAACTGACCCGCATCCCCGCGGACGTGCAGGACACCCTCATCACGATCCTGTCCGAGAAGACGCTGCCGATACCGGAGCTGGGTGCCGAGACCCAGGCGGTGCGCGGCTTCAACCTCATCGCGACCGCCAACGACCGGGACCGCGGGGTCAACGACCTGTCCAGCGCGCTGCGCAGGCGTTTCAACACCGTCGTGCTGCCGCTGCCGGCGACCGTGGAGGAGGAGGTCGACATCGTCAGCCGCCGGGTCGGGCAGCTGGGCCGCTCGCTGGACCTGCCCTCCGCGCCCGCGGGCGCGGAGGAGATCCTGCGGGTCGTCACGGTCTTCCGCGAGCTCCGCGGCGGAGTCACCGCCGACGGCAGGACCAAGGTCAAGTCCCCCTCGGGCACGCTCTCCACGGCCGAGGCCATCTCGGTGGTCACCAACGGGCTCGCGCTCGCGGCCCACTTCGGGGACGGCGTGCTGCGCGCCGGGGACGTGGCGGCGGGCATCCTCGGCGCGGTGGTCCGCGACCCGGCGGCCGACCGTGTGGTGTGGCGGGAGTATCTGGAGACGGTGGTCCGGGAGCGGGAGGGCTGGAAGGACTTCTACCGCGCCTGCCGTGAGGTGACGCCGTGACGGACGGGGTGGCGCTGCTGGGGGTGCGGCACCACGGGCCTGGGTCGGCCCGCGGGGTCCGCGCGGCGCTCGACCGGTACGCGCCGCGGATCGTGCTGATCGAGGGGCCGCCGGAGGCGGACGCCGTCGTGGGGCTGGCCGCCGAGCCGGGCATGCGGCCCCCGGTCGCGCTGCTCGCGCACGTCGTCGACGAGCCGTCCCGGGCCGGGTTCTGGCCGTTCGCGGATTTCTCCCCGGAGTGGGAGGCGATCCGCTGGGCGGCCGAGCGGGGGGTGCCGGTGCGCTTCATCGACCTGCCGGCGGCCCATTCGCTGCTGATGCGCGAGTACATGGGGGACGGGCAGGAAGGGGAGGGCGAACCCGGCGGGGAGCCGGCGGGGGACGGGGACGCCCGGGTGCGGATCGATCCGATCGCCGTGCTCGCGCGGACCGCCGGTTACGACGACCCCGAGCGGTGGTGGGAGGACGCAGTCGAGCACCGGGGCCGCGGGGAGCACGCGGACGAGGCGGACGACGGCGACGACGCGCTCGCGGCGTTCGGAGCGGTCGCCGAGGCCATGGGGGCGCTGCGCGAGGCGTACGGGGACGGGGGGCATCCGCAGGACACCGTGCGTGAGGCGCACATGCGGCTGCGGATCCGCGACGCCCGACGTGAGCACGAACGGGTCGCCGTGGTCTGCGGTGCCTGGCACGTGCCCGCCCTGGCGGCCAGGACCGGCGTGACCGCCGACCGGGCGCTGCTGAAGGGGCTGCCGAAGGCCAAGGTCGAGATCACCTGGGTGCCCTGGACCCACCGGAGGCTGTCCCGGGCCGGCGGGTACGGGGCCGGGATCGCCTCGCCCGGCTGGTACCGGCATCTCTTCACCGCGCCGGACCGGCCCGTCACGCGCTGGATGACCAAGGTCGCCGGGCTGTTGCGGGAGGAGGACCTGCCGGTGTCCTCCGCGCACGTCATCGAGGCGGTGCGGCTCGCCGACACGCTCGCCGCGATGCGCGGCCGCCCGCTGGCCGGACTGGGCGAGACGACCGACGCGATACGGGCCGTGATGTGCGACGGGTCCGATGTGCCCATGGAGCTCATCCGGGACCGCCTGGTCGTCGGGGACGTGCTGGGCGAGGTCCCGGACGGCGCCCCCGCGGTGCCGCTCGCCCGCGACCTGGCGCGCGAGCAGCGCAGGCTCCGGCTGAAGCCGGAGGCACTGGAGAGGGAGGTGGAGCTGGACCTGCGCAAGGAGATCGACGCCGGCCGCAGCCGCCTGCTGCACCGGCTGCGCCTGCTCGGCATCGGCTGGGGCGAGCCCGCCCGGTCGCGGGCCGGCACCGGCACCTTCCGCGAGACCTGGCGGCTGCGCTGGGAGCCCGAGTGGGCGGTGCGGGTCGCCGAGGCCGGTGTGTGGGGGACCACCGTGTCGTCGGCCGCCACCGCCAAGGCGGAGGACGAGGCGACGGGGGCGACCGCGCTCGCCGAGGTCACCGGACTCGCCGAGCGCTGCCTGCTCGCGGACCTGCCCGGCGCGCTGCCGACCGTGATGCGGGTGCTCGCCGACCGTGCCGCGCTCGACGCCGACGTCGGCCACCTCGCGCAGGCGCTGCCCGCGCTGGTGCGGTCCGTCCGCTACGGCGACGTCCGGGGCACGGACGCGGCCGCGCTGCGCGAGGTCGCCGAGGGGCTGGCGGAGCGGATATGCGTGGGCCTGCCGCCCGCCTGCGCCGGGCTGGACGCCGACGGAGCGGCCGAGATGCGCGGCCATGTCCAGGGCGTGCAGGAGGCGGTGGTCCTGCTCGCCGACGACGGGCTGCGCGCGCGCTGGGCGGGGGTCCTGCGGACCCTGGCCGTGCGCGACCGCGGGATGCCCGGCCTGCTGCGCGGCAGCGCCGCCCGCCTGTTGCTGGACGACGGACGGCTGGAGGCTGAGGAGACGGCCCGCCTGATGGGGCTGGCCCTGTCGGCCGGGACACCGCCGCAGGAGGCTGCCGCCTGGGCGGAGGGCTTCCTCGCCGGCGGCGGGATGCTGCTCGTCCACGACGCGCGGCTGCTCGCCCTGGTCGACGACTGGCTGTCCGCGGTCCCGGCCGCCGCCTTCGACGACGTACTGCCGTTGCTGAGGCGCACGTTCGGCGAGTTCGACGCGGGCGTCCGGCGCACCGTGGGGGAGCTGGTGCGGCGCGGCCCGGGCGGGTCGCCGGAGCCGGCGGGGGAGGGCGCGCCGGGCTTCGCCGCCCGGCTGGACCAGGCCAGGGCGGACGCGGTACTGCCGACCCTCCGGCTGCTGCTGGGACACGACCGACCGACAGGACCGACAGGGGGGACGGCGACATGAACGGCGCCATGAGTACGGACACCGGCACCGCCATCGACGGCGAGGAGCGGCTGCGCCGCTGGCGGCTGGTGCTGGGCGGCGGCCCCGCCGACGGCACCGGCCACGCGCTCACCGGCCGCGACGCCGCGATGGACCAGACGCTGGAGGCGCTGTACGGATCCGGTCCGCGCGCCGACGGCGGGACGCCCGGGCGGGGCAGACCGCGCTCCGCCGGGCTGGGCGGTTCCGCGCCGCAGGTCGCACGGTGGCTGGGTGACATCCGCACCTACTTCCCGAGCAGTGTCGTCCAGGTGATGCAGCGCGACGCCATCGACCGGCTCGGGCTGTCCGCGCTGCTGCTGGAACCGGAGATGCTGGAGGCGGTCGAGGCCGACGTGCATCTGGTCGGCACGCTGCTGTCGCTCAACAAGGCCATGCCGGAAACGACGAAGGAGACCGCCCGCGCCGTGGTCCGCAAGGTCGTGGAGGACCTGGAGAAGCGCCTGGCCACCCGCACCCGTGCGACCCTCACCGGGGCCCTGGACCGCTCGGCGCGGATCAACCGCCCGCGCCACCGCGACATCGACTGGGACCGCACCATCCGCGCCAATCTGCGGCACTACCTGCCGGAGCACGGCACGGTCGTCCCCGAGCGGCTGATCGGCCACGGCCGTGCCGCCCAGGCGGTGAAGAAGGACGTCGTCCTCTGCATCGACCAGTCCGGTTCGATGGCCGCCTCGGTCGTCTACGCCTCGGTCTTCGGCGCGGTCCTCGCCTCGATGCGCAGCATCGACACCAAACTGGTCGTCTTCGACACCGCCGTCGTCGACCTCACCGAGCAGCTGGACGATCCCGTCGACGTGCTCTTCGGCACCCAGCTCGGCGGCGGCACCGACATCAACCGGGCCCTGGCCTACTGCCAGTCGCTCGTCACGCGCCCGGCCGACACCGTCGTGGTGCTCATCAGCGACCTCTACGAGGGCGGCATACGGGACGAGATGCTCAAGCGCGTCGCGGCGATGAAGGCCTCCGGCGTCCAGTTCGTCGCCCTGCTCGCGCTGTCCGACGAGGGCGCCCCTTCCTACGACCGCGAGCACGCCGCCGCCCTGGCGGCCCTCGGCGCCCCCGCCTTCGCCTGCACGCCCGACCTCTTCCCGGAGATCATGGCGGCGGCGATAGAGAAGCGGCCGTTGCCCGTGCCGGAGGGATGAGGCCGCTCCCGCACCGTCCATGCCCCCGAACGCGTCACCCGAATGGAGTAACCCCGCCTCGTCGCGGGCGCGGTCTGTGACTGTTCTCACCGCCCGTCCGCGACCTGGGATTTAGCCGTGCCGCCCGCGCGGCGCTAACCTGCCAAACGGACATGCCGCGTGCTCGGCCGACGTGTGCGCCCCCCGTACGACCGTACGCATGGATCGTTACGAAGACGTCAGCGACGACCGCCCCCGGCACGCTCACGCCATCAACGAACCCGCGATTACCAAGGACGGACGCGCGTGGACCTGTTCGAGTACCAGGCGAGGGACCTCTTCGCCAAGCACGGTGTACCGGTGCTGGCCGGTGAAGTCATCGACACGCCTGAGGCGGCGCGCGAGGTCGCGGAGCGGCTCGGTGGCAAGGCTGTCGTCAAGGCACAGGTGAAGACCGGTGGCCGAGGCAAGGCCGGCGGCGTGAAGGTCGCGTCGGACCCCGAGGACGCGGTGGCCAAGGCCGGCCAGATCCTCGGCATGGACATCAAGGGCCACACGGTCCACAAGGTGATGCTGGCCGAGCTGGCCCCGGAGATCGCCTCCGAGTACTACGTCTCCTTCCTGCTGGACCGCGCCAACCGGACCTTCCTGGCGATGGCCTCGGTCGAGGGCGGCATGGAGATCGAGGAGGTCGCGGCGACCAAGCCCGAGGCCCTCGCGAAGATCGCCGTGGACGCCAACGAGGGCGTCACCCCGGAGAAGGCCCGCGAGATCGTCGATGCGGCCGCCTTCCCGGCCGACGTCGCCGACCAGGTCGTCGAGATCCTGCAGACCCTGTGGAAGACCTTCATCGCCGAGGACGCGCTCCTCGTCGAGGTCAACCCGCTCGCCAAGGTCGCCGACGGCCGCGTCATCGCGCTCGACGGCAAGGTCTCGCTGGACGAGAACGCCGACTTCCGCCAGCCGGAGCACGAGGCGCTGGTCGACCACGCCTCCGCCAACCCGCTGGAGGCCGCGGCCAAGGCCAAGGGCCTGAACTACGTCAAGCTCGACGGCGAGGTCGGCATCATCGGCAACGGCGCGGGTCTCGTCATGAGCACCCTGGACGTCGTCGCCTACGCCGGCGAGGGCCACGGCAACGTCAAGCCCGCCAACTTCCTCGACATCGGTGGTGGTGCCTCCGCCGAGGTCATGGCCAACGGTCTTGAGATCATCCTCGGCGACCCGGACGTCAAGTCCGTCTTCGTCAACGTCTTCGGTGGCATCACCGCCTGCGACGCGGTCGCCAACGGCATCGTCCAGGCCCTGGAGCTGCTCAAGTCCAAGGGCGAGGAGGTCACCAAGCCGCTCGTCGTCCGTCTGGACGGCAACAACGCGGAGCTGGGTCGGCAGATCCTGACCGACGCCAACCACCCGCTGGTCGAGCAGGTCGACACCATGGACGGCGCCGCCGAGCGCGCCGCCGAGCTGGCTGCGAAGTAAGGGAACAGGTCACCACATCATGGCTATCTTCCTGACCAAGGAAAGCAAGGTCATCGTCCAGGGGATGACCGGTTCCGAGGGCACCAAGCACACCCGGCGCATGCTCGCCTCGGGCACCAACATCGTCGGTGGCGTGAACCCGCGCAAGGCCGGCACCAGCGTGGACTTCGACGGCACCGAGGTGCCGGTCTTCGGCTCCGTCGCCGAGGCCATGGAGAAGACCGGTGCCGACGTCACCGTCATCTTCGTCCCGCCGAAGTTCGCCAAGGACGCGGTCGTCGAGGCCATCGACGCCGGCATCGGCCTCGCGGTCGTGATCACCGAGGGCATCGCCGTCCACGACACCGCCTCCTTCTGGGCGTACGCGGGCAGCAAGGGCAACAAGACCCGGATCATCGGCCCGAACTGCCCCGGCCTGATCACCCCCGGCCAGTCCAACGCGGGCATCATCCCGGCCGACATCAGCACCGCCGGCCGTATCGGCCTGGTGTCGAAGTCCGGCACGCTGACCTACCAGATGATGTACGAGCTCAGCGACATCGGCTTCTCGTCGGCCGTGGGCATCGGCGGTGACCCGATCATCGGCACCACCCACATCGACGCGCTGAAGGCGTTCCAGGACGACCCCGACACCGACCTGATCGTCATGATCGGCGAGATCGGCGGCGACGCCGAGGAGCGTGCCGCGGCCTTCATCGCCGAGCACGTCACCAAGCCGGTCGTCGGCTACGTCGCGGGCTTCACCGCCCCCGAGGGCAAGACCATGGGCCACGCCGGCGCCATCGTCTCCGGCTCCTCCGGCACCGCCCAGGCGAAGAAGGAGGCCCTCGAGGCCGCCGGCGTCAAGGTGGGCAAGACCCCGTCGGAGACGGCCCGCCTCGCGCGCGCCATCCTCCAGGGCTGATCACCCGGCCCAGGGCGTACGTCGTACAGCGGCGGGCCCGCTCCCTTCGGGGGGCGGCCCCGCTGCCGTCTCCGGAAGAACGGAACCGGCGTCAGGGGGAGAAACGGATGTCGATCAGCGGCGTCGACACCGAGAAGTGGTCGCTGAGCGGGCCGAAGACGAGCCCGCCGGCCGTCAGCAGCGCGAGGACGACCGTGGCGGCGACCGATCCGACGGTCTGGCGCCGCAGCCGTACCTCGCTCATCTCGCGCACCTGCTCCGCGGGGAACTCGGGCACGCGCGGTTCGCTCAGGAGGCCCGCGAGTCCCGCGACCGCCTCCTCGCCGAGCGTGTCACGGGCCCGGATGATGCGCGCCGCCGTCGTGGGCGTGCTGGCCATGCTCTCGGCGGCGGTGTGGCGCAGGCCGAGGCCGAGGCCCTCGTGGAGCAGCACGGCGTGACGGGCACCGCGGGGCAGCCGCTGCAGGTCGCCGCGGGCGCGGCGCCGTGTGCGGTGCCAGGGCACGAACTGCTGCCAGGGGGCCAGCGCGAGCTCGAACGCCTGGGAACGGAGCCAGCCGACGGGATCGGGGTCGGCCGCGACCTCTGGCCAGCGCTGCCAGGCCCGGTCGAAGGCGCGGTGGACCGCGTGCCGGGCCAGTTCCTCGTTGCCGGTGAGCACCTCGACCTGGCGGATCAGAGCGGGGGCGGCGTGCGCGTAGAGCGTGTCGAAGGTGGCCTCGGCGGCCTCGGCGACGCGCAGCTCCGCCTCTTCCGCGGCCGCCTCGGCCTCCTTGGCCGCGGCCTTGGTCTGCTTCTCCGCCGCTCTTGCCGCCGCCCTGGCCTGTTTCGCCGATGCCTTGGGCTGCTCGGACTCCTCGACCGTCGCGTCCGCGCCCACCGGTCCGGGCGCGCCGGACTCCCCCGGCGGTGCGGAGGGCAGCCCGGAGCGCGGAGCGCGGGGTGCCTCGGCCCGGGGCGCGCGCGGCGGCCCCGCGGGCCCGGCCGTCCCCTCGCGAGGGGCGGCCGGGGGCGGAGTCGCCGGCGCGGTCCGCGGGGTCGTCGCGGGCTGTGGGTGGGACCGCCGTTTCTTGGCGGTCCGTGCCGTCTTCGTCAGGTGGGTGCGGGTCATGCGATCGACCACTCGGATCGTGTGAAGATGCGCATAACGCCATATTCCGCGACACGACGGACATTCGCATGCTGCGACGGTAAAACGGGTCTTCTTGGCAGCATGGGGTGCCGTGACCGCCGCACGCGCTGTGAGCCTTGTCTTCCGCCGTGTCCGGGCTGCGCACGAGGCCCTGCGTACCGCGGAGTCCGTGCCCGCCTTCACCGGCGGCGTGCTCGCCGCCGGGCTCGGGCTCGGCGGCTTCGCCGTGCTGGTGCTGTTCCTCTGGATCATCTCGCCGTTCCCCGACAGTGGTCTGTACGGGGCCCTGCACATCGCCGCCGACTGCTGGCTGCTGGCGCACGGCACGGACCTGGTGCGGATGGAGACGGTCTCCGGCGTCCCCGCGCCGGTCGGGGTCACGCCGCTGCTCCTGGCCGCGTTCCCGGTCTGGCTGCTGTACCGGGCGGGCGCCGACGCGGCCGCCCCCGCGTCCACCGACCGGGCGGCGGCGTCCGCCGTGGCCTGGCTGATCGGCGGGTACGTCGCGGTGGCCGCGGGCGCGGCCATCTTCACCTCGTACGGGCCGGTGCGCAGCGACGCGCTCAGTGCCGCGCTCCACGTTCCCGTGGTCGCCGCCCTGGCATCCGCCGCGGGGGCGTGGGCCGAACGGGGGCGGCCGCACATCCCCCTTCCGGCGGCATTCCACCGGGTGACCGACCGGGTGCCGGCCGGGGAGGTCGGGCCGGTGACCCGGTCCGCGGCGGCCGGGGTGGCGGTGCTGCTCGCGGGCGGCGCTGCGCTCACGGCGGTCACGCTGATCCTGCATCCCTGGGCGACCGGGGCGTCCTTCAGCCGGCTCAGCGAGGCGCTGTCCGGGCGGCTGGCGGTGCTCGCCCTGTCGGTCGCGCTCATCCCGAACGCGGCGGTGTGGGGCGCGGCCTACGCCCTCGGGCCGGGGTTCTCCCTCGGTACGGAGGCGGTCGTCCGGCCCGCCGGGACGGTCGGCGATCCGGTGCTGCCCGACTTCCCGCTCCTTGCCGCGCTGCCGCACGCCGGGCCGGGCACGGTGCTGACCTGGCTCGCGCTGCTGGTGCCGGCCGTCGCGGGGGTGGCGGTGGGCTGGTTCGCGGTCGACCGCGAAGCCTCCGCGAGCGTGGGCCGCACGGCCGCCCGTGCGGCACTCGGCGGCATGGCCTGCGGGGTGGTCCTCGGCCTGCTCACGGAGCTCGCCGCCGGCCCCCTCGGCTCGGGGGCCCTCGCGGACTTCGGCCCCTCACGCTGGCTCATCGCGGCGGCGGCCGTCGGCTGGACGGCCGCCATCGGCACCCCCACCGCCCTCCTCGTGCGCCTGGTCCGCCGCTATCGCGCGTCCCGTGCCGTCTTCGACGAGGACGACGAGACCGGCACTGATGCCGATGTCGATACCGATGCCGAGGCCACGGATCCGGCCTGATCATCGCGCCACAGGCGGATACGCGAACGCCGGGCCCCTGGCGTCGGTGACGGCAGGGACCCGGCGGGCGCAGTGGTGATCAGGACTTGCGGAGCCAGACCGGCGGGGCCGGCATGTCGTGGGCGCAGGAGTCGCGGGCCGACTGGGTGAGGGAGTCGCTGACGCAGGCGTAGTAGTCGCGATAGGCGTACTCGCTGCTGAGCAGGCCGGCGACGAGCCCGACCGCGAGGGCGCCCATGACGATGCCGCCGACGGCGGCGGGTCGCTGCGGCTTGGCGTTGGGGTCGGCCGGCGGGGGCGGGGGCTCGGCGGGGCCGTCGGCCAGCAGGGCGGCGGCCTCGGCGCGGGCCTTGGCGCGTTCCTCCGGCTTCATGCGGAGCGCGTTGACGCCCCAGTAGAGAGCGAGCCCGCCGAGCAGCAGGGCGAGGTACGTCCAGCCGAGCAGCAGGGCGAAGAACAGTCCCCACATGCCGCACAGCAGGGCGTAGCGGGCACGCCGCTGCGCCGGGTCGGTCGGGTCGAACCGGGGCCCGTCCGGGCGGCGGCCGCCGTAGCCGCCGTCACCGCCGGGGCGGCCGCCGAGACCGCCGTCGTCGCGCCGGGGCTGCCGGTCGCTCCACTGGCTGCCCCATGCGGGAGGCGGGGGTGGCGTGGGCCGCTTGTCGGAGTCCTGCTCGTCCGTGGGTTGCTGCGGCCGGCGCGGCTGCCACGGCTGGTCGGGAGCGTTCTCCGGCGGCGGAGCGAACGGGTTGTCCTGTTCATGGCCGCGGCCACTGCTCATGGTTGCCTGGGTCATCCCCTTGCCGTCGACTCCTCGAGTTGTCGGACGCGTCACTACGCCGTTCTCTTCCCAGACGCTACCGCTCGCGCGCTCCCCCGTCCCGTGGGGGGCGGTCGGGTGTGCCGGTATCGTTGCTGACGGTCGACGGGCTCGTAGGGTTCCCCGGAATACGAGAGATCTGCGAGTCGTACGATCCTCCAAAGCGCCGGACCCGAGAGTTGACCCGCAGTGGCCGCAGTGTTTCCGCCCCTTTCCCGCCCCGCCCGACTCGTCGTGCTCGTCTCCGGTTCGGGCACGAACCTGCAGGCGCTGCTGGACGCCGGAGCGCACGTCGTCGCCGTGGGCGCGGACCGCTCCGGCATCGCGGGACTGGAGCGCGCGGAGCGCGCCGGGGTGCCGACCTTCGTGTGCCGGGTGAAGGACCACGGCGACCGCGCGGCCTGGGACGCGGCGCTGGCCGGGGCCGTCGCGGCGTACGAGCCCGACCTGGTCGTCTCGGCCGGCTTCATGAAGATCGTGGGCAAGGAGTTCCTGGCCCGGTTCGGCGGCCGCGTCGTCAACACCCATCCGGCGCTGCTGCCGAGTTTCCCGGGCGCGCACGGGGTGCGAGACGCCCTCGCGTACGGCGCGAAGGTCACCGGCTGCACCGTCCACTTCGTCGACGACGGCGTCGACACCGGCCCGATCATCGCCCAGGGCGTGGTCGAGGTGCGGGAGGACGACACGGAGGAAGCGCTCCACGAGCGCATCAAGGAAGTCGAGCGAAGGCTGCTCGTCGACGTCGTGGGGCGGTTGTCCCGCGACGGGTATCGCATTGAGGGACGAAAGGTTCTGTTGCCGTGAGTACCAAGCGGGAGATCCGGCGCGCGCTGGTCAGCGTCTACGACAAGACCGGTCTGGAGGAGCTGGCCCGCGGTCTGCACGAGGCGGGCGTCCAGCTGGTCTCCACCGGCTCGACGGCCGGGCGGATCGCCGCCGCCGGGGTGCCGGTGACGAAGGTGGAGGAGCTGACCGGCTTCCCCGAGTGCCTGGACGGCCGGGTGAAGACCCTGCACCCGAGGGTGCACGCGGGCATCCTCGCCGACCTGCGCCTGGAGGACCACCGCAGGCAGCTGGAGGAGCTGGGCGTCGAGCCCTTCGACCTGGTCGTGGTCAACCTCTACCCCTTCCGCGAGACCGTCGCGTCCGGCGCCTCGGACGACGAGTGCGTCGAGCAGATCGACATCGGCGGCCCCTCGATGGTGCGCGCCGCCGCCAAGAACCACCCGTCCGTCGCGGTCGTGACCAGCCCCGAGCGCTACGCGGACGTGCTCGCCGCCGTCCGCGAGGGCGGCTTCGACCTCTCCACCCGCAAGCGCCTGGCCGCCGAGGCGTTCCGGCACACCGCCGCGTACGACGTCGCGGTCGCGAGCTGGTTCGCCGACTCCTACGCGCCGGCCGACGACAGCGCCTTCCCGGACTTCCTGGGCGCCACCTACGAGCGCAAGAACGTGCTGCGCTACGGCGAGAACCCGCACCAGGCCGCCGCCCTCTACACGGACGGCAGCGCGGGTCTGGCCACGGCCGAGCAGCTGCACGGCAAGGAGATGTCCTACAACAACTACGTGGACACCGAGGCCGCGCGCCGGGCGGCGTACGACCACACCGAGCCCTGCGTCGCGATCATCAAGCACGCCAACCCGTGCGGCATCGCGGTCGGCGACGACGTGGCCGAGGCGCACCGCAAGGCGCACGCCTGCGACCCCCTGTCGGCGTTCGGCGGCGTCATCGCCGTCAACCGGCCGGTGAGCGTGGCCATGGCCGAGCAGGTCGCGGACATCTTCACCGAGGTCATCGTGGCGCCGGACTTCGAGGAGGGCGCGGTCGAGGTCCTGGCCCGCAAGAAGAACATCCGTGTGCTGCGCTGCCCCGAGGCGCCCGTCGCGGTGACGGAGTTCCGCCCGGTCGAGGGCGGACTGCTGCTGCAGGAGAAGGACCGCCTGCAGGCCACCGGCGACGACCCGGCCACCTGGACCCTGGCGACCGGCGAGCCGCTGGCGGAAGAGGAGCTGGCCGACCTCGCCTTCGCGTGGCGGGCCTGCCGGGCCGTGAAGTCCAACGCCATCCTGCTGGCCAAGGACGGCGCGACGGTCGGGGTCGGCATGGGCCAGGTCAACCGCGTCGACTCCGCCAAGCTCGCCGTCCAGCGGGCCGGCGAGGAGCGCGCGGCCGGCTCCTACGCGGCGTCCGACGCCTTCTTCCCGTTCCCGGACGGACTGGAGGTGCTGACCGGCGCGGGCGTCAAGGCCGTGGTGCAGCCGGGCGGTTCGGTGCGCGACGAGGCAGTCGTCGAGGCGGCGCGCCAGGCGGGCGTGACCATGTACCTCACCGGGACGCGGCACTTCTTCCACTGAGGCGGAACCGCTTCCCGTATGCCGAAGGCCCCCGCACCGGCGGGGGCCTTCGGCATACGGGCGGGTTCAACGAGCCTCAGTACTGCGGTCGTTTGAACCACGCAGCCGTCTCCGCCTTCGCGGCGAAGACGATCAGCAGAACGCTCGGCACCAGCGGGACGACCGCCAGGAACGCGCCCGTGACGAGGGAGCTCAGCAAACCGGCCAGGCTCAGCGAGCCCAGCAGGATGGACCCGGTGCGGACCCCGCTGCCGCCCGTCTTGTACTTCGCCGCCACGCCGATCGCCATCACCGCGAGCGCCAGTGCCAGCACCCCGGCGACCCACAGCAGGCCGCCGTACTTCGCGGCCAGCCCGGTGTCGTCCTCGACGTTCGCCAGCACGACGCCGACCAGCAGGACCAGCAGCCCGCTGAGGATCCACATGCCGGCCAGCACGTAGAGCATCGCCCGGGCCGTCCTCGCCGACGACGGCATCATCTGCGGCCCGCCCGGCTGCCCGGCCCAGCCGTACGGCGGCTGGGGTTGCCGCGGCAGGCCCCATTGCTGCTGTGGCTGCTGGGGGAAGCCGTAGTGGGGCTGGGTCGGGTGCTGCTGCGGATGGCCGTACGGGCCGTACGGCCCCGGCTGGGGCTGCTGCGGCGGTGTGGGCTGCCCGCTGTACGGATTGCCGGGGCCGGGCGGATGGCTCACTTCTGCTTCCTTCGCGCGGACGGGGCCTTGGGAGCGGCGTTGCTGCCGTTGTTGCAGCTGCTGCCGTTACTGCTGTTACTGCCGAACGTCACCGAGGCGACTGGGTCTTGACGACCACCGAGCTGAGGATCTTGTCGGCGAACGTCTGCTTCTTGTCGTCCCACAGCGGCCACAGGTAGCCGATGTAGCAGGCGGCGCCGTCCAGTCCGTGGCACAGCCGGCGCACGAAGGCCATGCCGAAGCCGAGCGGACGGCCGTCGGCTTCGCGCAGCAGGCTGATGCCGAGGGCCTTCTTGCCGGGCGTCTGTCCGGTCTTGCCCTCGCGGTAGCAGAGGAAGAGCCCGCCGATGAGGGACAGCAGGGCGCCGATTCCGATCAGGGCGAGGGCGCCGCCCGGCATCTGAGGGCCGGCGCAGACGTCGGTGTTGGTGGCGTCGCAGGCCTTCACCGCGTCCACGGCCACGGCGATGAACTGCCCGTAGCCGATGCCGACCAGGATCATCGGGACGAGTCCCACGATCAGGAAGTCGACCAGCGTCGCGCCGACCCGCGCGCCCCAGCTCGCGAACGGCGGCATACCGGGCACCGGTCCGGCCGGCTGGCCGTATCCGCCGTAGCCGTACGGGCCCTGGGCCTGCTGCGGGACCGTGCCGTACGGGGACTGCGGCTGCTGCGGGTAGCCGTAGCCGGGCTGTGCCGGGGGCTGCTGCGGGTAGCCGTAGGGCTGTTGCGGCTGGGGCTGCTGCGGCGGAACGGGCTGCTGGCCGTACGGGTTGCCGGGACCGGGCGGGTAGCTCACGGTGACTTCTTTCGCGGTGATGTGAGTGGGGACGGCCCACATCGTCGTGGGCGGCGTCATCCGCTGTCCAGCGTCCGGGGGCAGACCTGAGAAGATGGACGTATGACCGCCCAGATTCTCGATGGCAAGGCCACTGCTGCCGCGATCAAGTCAGAACTGTCCGTACGCGTCCAGGCGCTCAAGGCGCGCGGGGTCACCCCGGGGCTCGGCACCCTGCTGGTCGGCGACGACCCGGGCAGCCGCTGGTACGTCGCCGGCAAGCACCGCGACTGTGCCGAGGTCGGCATCGCCTCCATCCAGCGGGAACTGCCGGAGACGGCAACGCAGGAGGACATCGAGGCGGTCGTGCGCGAGCTCAACGAGGACCCGGAGTGCACGGGTTACATCGTCCAGCTCCCGCTGCCCAAGGGCATCGACACCAACCGCGTCCTCGGCCTGATGGACCCCGCCAAGGACGCGGACGGGCTGCACCCCACCAACCTGGGCCGCCTGGTCCTCAACGAGCGCGGCCCGCTGCCCTGCACGCCGAACGGCATCGTCGAACTGCTGCGGCGGCACGGTGTGGAGATCAACGGCGCGCACGTGGCCGTCGTCGGGCGCGGGGTGACCGTGGGCCGCTCGATCGGCCTGCTGCTGACCCGCAAGTCCGAGAACGCGACGGTCACCCTCTGCCACACCGGCACCCGGGACCTGGCGGCGCAGCTGCGCCAGGCCGACGTCATCGTCGCCGCCGCGGGCGTGCCGCACCTGGTCAAGCCCGAGGACGTCCGGCCGGGCGCCGCGGTGCTCGACGTCGGCGTGAGCCGGGACGAGAACGGCAAGATCGTCGGCGACGTCCACCCGGGCGTGACCGAGGTCGCGGGCTGGATCTCGCCGAACCCGGGCGGCGTCGGCCCGATGACGCGCGCGATGCTGCTGGCGAACGTGGTCGAGGCCGCGGAGGGCCGCTTCTCATGACCGGCGGCCCCGGCCGGGAGACCGGCACCGGCGAGGAGACCGCGGGGACGGGCACCGGCACCCCGGCGGTGACGGCTTCCGCGACGGCCTCCGCTTCCGCGACGGCCTCCGCGACGACTGCCGAGGCGGTGCAGGAGCAGGACCACACGGCGGGCCTCAGCCGCCGTTTCCAGGCCGTCACCGAGGGCACCGCCCGCCCCGAGGGCGGCGGCCGGGCCGCGGCGGGCGACGCGCCCGCGCCGGCCCGTCAGTGGCCGATTCTGGCGGTCGCCGGGGCGGTGGCGATGGGGCTCGTGCTCATCGCGGCCGACACGGTGCGGGCCGGCACGGTACTGATCGGCGCGGCGCTGCTCGCGGGCGCGCTGATGCGCTGGGCGCTGCCCTCGGTCGGCATGCTGGCGGTGCGCAGCCGCTTCACGGACGTGTTCACGTACGGCCTGCTCGGCGTCGTGATCGTGCTGCTGGCGCTGATGGCGCAGCCGCACCCGGTGCTGGAGATCCCGTTCCTGGAGGACGTCGTCCGCTTCTCCGTGCGCTGAGCACACGCCGCGAACCGGCCCGCGACAGCACTTGGCGTCCCGTCCTCCCCCCGTCGGAGGACGGGACACCGTCGCGTAGGGCGCCCCCCTCTGGCTCCCCGGCGACGACGGTACGGGCAGGCCGCCCGCAGGGTCGTCCCGTTCTGGGTGGAGGTTTCCGGCCGGAGTACAACTTTCGCGGTACGGCGACGGGCTGACGCGGGGGCCGGGCGACTGGCCTACGCTTCGCGCGTGCGGAACAAGGTGCTGGCGGACGTGACGCTGGCGGTGGCTTTCACGGCGGCCAGCATGCTGCTGGGACACGAACAGCCACCGCCGGACTGGCATCGCCTGGATGCCGCCGGTTATGCGCTCACCGCGCTGGTCAACCTGCCCGTCGTCGCCCGCCGCCGCTTCCCGGTCGGCGTCAGCGTCTTCGTCTGCGCGGCCTGGGCGGTCTTCGTGGCGGCGGGCTACTGGCCGGTCGTCAACAGCCTCGCCCCGCTGATGGCGCTCTACGGTGTGGCCACCGTCCGTCCGCCGCGCGTCGCGCTGGGCTGCGCGGCGCTGACCGGCGGGGTGTGGGTGTATGCGGGGCTGACGGCCGCGCAGAGTTCGATGGCCACGGTGGTGGCGCAGGCGCTGGTGTTCCCGCTGGTCATGTGCTGGTTCGGGCACTCCGCGCGGGTCTCGGCGCAGCGCGCCGACCGGCTCGGGGAGGTCACCGAGCGGCTGCGCTCGGAGCGGCAGGACGCCGCCAAGCTGGCGGTCGCGGAGGAGCAGGCCCGTATCGCCCGGGAGTTGCACGACGTCGTCGCCCACCACATGTCCGTGATCTCGGTGCAGGCGGGCATGGCCTCGTACGTCTTCGCCAGCGAGCCGGAGAGCGCGCGCAAGGCGCTGGACACCATCTCCGACACCACGCGCGAGGCGCTGCAGGAGATGCGCCGCATGCTCAAGGTGCTGCGCGCCGGGCCGGGGGAGCCCGAGGGCGGCTCGCCCTCGTACGATCCGATGCCCTCGGTGACCCGCATGGGGGAGATGATCGAGCGGGTGCGCGCCGCGGGGCTCGTGGTGGAACTGCGCATCGAGGGCGCGCCGCGCCCGGTCGCGCCCGGTGTGGGGCTGTGCGCGTACCGGGTGGTGCAGGAGGCGCTGACCAACGTCCTCAAGCACGCCCCGGACGCGCGGGCGCGCGTATCGGTGGAATACGAGCCCCACCAGCTGCGGGTCACCGTCACCGACGACGGCGGCGGAGCCGGAGCGCACGGGTCGTCAGGTCGTTCCGATCCGGCCACAATCCCCCAGGGAGCCGGTCACGGCTTGATCGGCATGCGTGAGCGCGCCAGGCTCTACGGTGGGACGGTGGACATCGGCCCGCTCGGCGATGGTTTCGAGGTGCGCCTCACACTCCCCACATCGGCGCGCGGGACCGCGCGGCGAGGGGATTCATTGGACGTATGACCACGGTGCTCGTCGTCGACGACCAGTTCCTGATCCGGGCCGGCCTCGTGGGGCTGCTGCGGGCGGCTCCCGGTATCGAGGTGGTCGGGGAGGCGGGCGACGGCGAGGAGGCCGTGGAGCGGGCCGCCGAGACCACGCCCGACGTGATCCTGATGGACATCCGCATGCCCGGCATCAGCGGCGTCACCGCGACCGAGCGCATCCTGGCCGCGGCCGGCGAGCGGGCGCCGCGCGTCCTCATCCTCACCACCTTCGACCTCGACGAGTACGTGTACACCGCGCTGCGCGCCGGGGCCTCGGGCTTCCTGCTCAAGGACGCGGGCCCGGAGCGGCTGATCGCCGCCGTCCACGCCGTCGCCGGGGGAGACACCCTCTTCGCGCCCAGCGTCACCCGGCGGCTCATCGAGGCGTACGCGCCCGTCCGGCCCGCCCCGGGCCCCGGCCGGCCGGCGCCCGCTGAACTCGCGGCGCTGACCGCGCGCGAGGTGGAGGTGCTGCGTCTGATCGCGAAGGGGCTGTCCAACCCGGAGATCGCCGACCGGCTGTTCATCAGCGAGGCGACCGTGAAGACCCATCTGAACCGCACGATGGCCAAGTTGGGGCTCGGCAGCCGCGCCCAGGCGGTCGTACTTGCGTACGAGACGGGGCTGGTGACCCCGCGAAGAGGATGAGGATTCTCCGGATTTCGAGCGTCGAGCGTATGTGCGTCGCTACCGTGGGTTGACCGACGGAACCGGGGGGTGCGTGGTGGCGCGCTGGGAACCATTGCCCGAGACACTTGACGCCGCCGCGCGCCGACTGGCCGTGCACCTGCGCAGGATGAAGGACCGCAGCGGGCTGAGCGTGCCGGCGCTGGCCGCGCGCACGGCGCAGAGCACCGAGGCGTGGGAGCAGTTCCTCAACGGTGTGCGCGTGCCGCCGCGGGACGCGGTCGAGGTGCTGGGGCAGTTGAGCGGCGCGGACTACGAACGGCTGGTCGCGCTGTGGGAGTTGGCCGACCGCGGGGTGACCGACACCCTGACCGCCTTCCCGTACTCCGATCCGCTCGATCCGCTGGCCCCGGTCGAGGGCATGCCCCGGCACGCGGCCCGGCGGCGGCGCAGGGCGCTGCTGGTGGGCTTCGGGATGCTGGCAGGGGCGTTCGGACTCCTCCTCGTCGCGGGGATCGCCACCGACGGGACCCCGCGGGCGCAGGCGCCGCTGTCGGCGCACCCCACGGGGGCCGCGGCGGGCGGCGGGGCGCCGTCCGCCACCGCTTCGGGGACGCCCGTGACCCGGTCCGGGAAGACCTCCTCGACCCCGGCGGGGACGTCGGCGCGGTCCGGCGACGCACCACGCACCGGGGACGGCGCCGTCACCCCGGACGGCGGGACGCCCGCGGCGCCGGTCGACGAGGTGACCGAGGGCCCCGCCGGCGGCCACGCACCCGCGACGGGAGGCCCGGGCGGCACGGGAGGCACAGGCGACTCCGGCGGCACGGGCGGTTCCGGCCACGCCACGACGGCGCCGGGCGGCGGCGCGACCACGCCGCCACCGGCCACCACGGCCCCGCCCGCCGCTCCGACCCCCACGCCCTCCTCCGCCGCCCCGAGCCCGACCTCGGGCCATGGGATCTGCCTGGGGCTGATCGTCCTCGGCATCTGCATCGGGTGACGGGGCCGCCCGCGCGGCAACCACCACGGGCACGTTCGCACGCAGGCACGTCAGCACCACCCGCACGACAGCAAGGCAAGCAGGGGGACCGCACCATGAACCGTTGGCGACCGCTGGCGGACGATCTCGACCCGCGCGTCCGGGAGTTCACCGAGTGCCTGCGGCGGCAGGTCGACCGCGGCGGCCTGAGCGCCGCCGCGCTCGCCGACGCCACCGGGTACAGCGCAAGCTCCTGGGAGAGGTATCTGTCCGCCCGGCTCCTGCCGCCCCGGTACGCCGTGGCGGCGCTCGCCCAGGCGACCGGCGCGGATCCGCGCCACCTCGTCACGCTGTGGGAGGTCGCCGAACGGGCCTGGAGCCGTGCCGAGGACCGGCACGACGTCACCATGGAGGCCGACCGGGTCGCCGAAGCACGCGCCGCGCTCGGCGAGTTCGGGCCCCCTCCGGGCACCGGCCGGGCCCCGCGCGCATCCCGGCGGGCCGTGGTGCTGTTCGCCGTGGGCGCGGTGGCCGTGGTGCTGGCGGTCGTCGGCGCGACCGTGTTCACCGGCGGGAGCGGCGGCACGGGCCGCGCGGGGGAAGCGCGGGCACCGCATCCCTCCCGCCCGGCCCCCGCCGCCGGGCTCCCCGCCGGGGTCAAGTGCACCGGCGCCACCTGCACCGGCGAGGACCCGGAGGGCATGGGCTGCGGCGGCGCGCACGCGCGCACGACGGCTTCGGCCTGGATCGGCGGCGCCTACGTCGAGGCGCGCTACAGCGAGGTCTGCGCGGCCGCCTGGGCGCGGATATCCGCCGCCGCCCTCGGCGACACCCTCACCGTCGGCCCCGCCCACGCGACCGGTCCGGCCCAGCGCACCCGCATCGGCGGGACCGCCGCCGCGTACACCCCCATGCTCGCCGCCCCCGCCCCTGCCGCCGTCCGCGCCTGCGCCACCCTCGCCTCGGGCCTCCACGGCTGCGCGACCCCGGAGGGCGGTTCGTAGCGTCCCCGCGCGCCTCGGATCTGTAAGGGCCCGCTGAGGGCGCGGTGACCGGGGCCACACCCGGTGTGGCAGCCGCCGGGACGGCGCGGGTATAGCCTGGCGTGGGTCTCTTGACGCCGAGAGATCCCCGTTCCGGGAGCATGGGACGCTGCCGGGGCGGCATGGATCCAGCAGCAGAAGGCCAGGAGAAGGCAATGACTCGCACTCCCGTCAACGTCACCGTAACCGGAGCGGCCGGACAGATCGGCTACGCGCTGCTGTTCCGCATCGCGTCGGGCCACCTGCTCGGCCCCGATGTCCCGGTGAAGCTGCGCCTGCTGGAGATCACCCCGGCGCTCAAGGCGGCCGAGGGCACCGCGATGGAGCTGGACGACTGCGCGTTCCCGCTGCTCCAGGGCATCGACATCAGCGACGACCCGAACGTCGCCTTCGACGGCGCGAACGTCGGCCTGCTCGTCGGCGCCCGCCCGCGCACCGCCGGCATGGAGCGCGGCGATCTGCTCGAGGCCAACGGCGGCATCTTCGGCCCGCAGGGCAAGGCCATCAACGCCCACGCCGCGGACGACATCCGCGTCCTGGTCGTCGGCAACCCGGCCAACACCAACGCGCTCATCGCGCAGTCCTCCGCTCCGGACGTCCCGGCCGACCGCTTCACCGCGATGACCCGCCTGGACCACAACCGCGCGATCTCGCAGCTGTCGAAGAGGACCGGCGTGCCGGTGAGCGAGATCCGCCGCCTGACCATCTGGGGCAACCACTCCGCCACCCAGTACCCGGACGTCTTCCACGCCGAGGTCGCCGGCAAGAACGCCGCCGAGACCGTCAACGACGAGAAGTGGCTGGCCGAGGAGTTCATCCCGACCGTCGCCAAGCGCGGCGCCGCCATCATCGCGGCCCGTGGCGCGTCCTCCGCGGCGTCGGCCGCGAACGCCGCGATCGACCACGTCTTCACCTGGACCAACGGCACCGCCGAGGGCGACTGGACGTCCGCGGGTGTCGTCTCCGACGGCTCCTACGGTGTGCCGGAGGGCCTGATCTCCTCCTTCCCGGTCACCGCGAAGGACGGCAAGTTCGAGATCGTCCAGGGCCTGGACATCAACGAGTTCTCCCGCGCCCGCATCGACGCCTCCGTCAAGGAGCTCGAGGAGGAGCGCGACGCGGTCCGCGGTCTCGGCCTGATCTGAGGTCCGCGACGCGATTCCCACGGCCCGCTGCCGGAGCCCGCAAAGGGCTCGGCAGCGGGCCGTCGCGTTCCCTGCACTGTGACGTCCGCGGCGGGAGCAACACCCGTGAAGCGCACGGCAGTTCACATACGGGGGACGTATGGAGCCCGGCAATACGGACCACGCGACGGCGGCTTCGGCGGCGTTGCCCGCCCTCCGCCCGGAGACCGAACCCGCGGCGCCTGCGGTGCGTCGACCACGCCTTCCCCGGCGGACGAATGGTCCGAGACCCTCGACCGCCTGCGCGTGGTCCTCGGCTCCTTCTGTGCGAACGCTGACTACTGTGCCGCGCCGGCCCCCCTGGACTGAGTGGCCAGCAGCGCGCACAGCGCGTCGAGCGCGCCGGCGAAGGCGTGCTCGGGCGGGGTGCCGTAGCCGACGACGAGCTCCTCGGTGTCCCGGCCGCCGAAGTCGTCCAGGCTCTGCAGTCCCAGGCCCCGGGCGCGGGCCGCGGCGACGACCTCCGCGGCCGGTGTGCCGGGCGGCAGCCGGAGTACCGCGTGCAGTCCGGCGGCGATGCCGGAGACCCGGACGGCGGGGGCGCGTTCGGCCAGCGCCGAGACGAGCCGGTCGCGGCGCCGCCGGTAGTGCAGCCGCATCCGGCGGACATGGCGGTCGTACGCGCCGGAGGCGATCAGCTCGGCCAGCGTCAACTGATCGAGGACGGGGGAGTGGTGGTCGGCCAGCCGCTTCTCGTCCAGAACCGGTTCGACGAGGGCGGGCGGCAGCGCCAGCCAGGCCAGCCGGAGACCGGGCGCGAGGCTCTTGCTGGCGGTGCCGGCGTAGACGACGTGCTCGGGGGCGAGGCCCTGCAGGGCGCCGACCGGCTGGCGGTCGTAGCGGAACTCCCCGTCGTAGTCGTCCTCGACGACCACCCCGCCCGTCGCACGGGCCCAGGCCACCGTAGCCGTGCGCCGCTCAGGGGACAGAGGGCTGCCGGACGGGAACTGGTGGGCCGGGGTCAGCAGCGCGGCGTCCACGCCGTGGTCGAGGGCATCGACCTGGGCGCCGTCGTCGTCGACCGGCAGCAGGACGGGCGCCAGCCGCGCCGTCCGCAGGATCTCCACGGTGTGCGGGTAGCCCAGCGCCTCGACGGCCACGCTACGGGCACCGCCGGCCCGGAGCACGCGGCCGAGCAGCCCGGCGGCCTGCACGAAACCCGAGCACACCATGAGGAGTTCGGGCCGGGTGCGGACGCCGCGCACCCGCCCGAGATAGGCCGCGAGCGCCTCGCGCAGCTCCGGCCGGCCGCGCGGGTCGGTGTAGCCGAAGGCCTCGTGGGGCGCGGCCGCCAGTGCCCTGCGGGCCGCTGCCCCCCACGCCGCGCGCGGGAAGGACGAGAGGTCGGGGGAGCCGGGGCGCAGGTCGTAGGTGAACCGCTCCGGGTCGGGCAGGATCCCGGCCGTTTCGGCGAGGCGGCCGCCGCGGGTGTCCCGGTCGGTGCGGCGCGGGACGGTGGCCTGGACGCGTCCGGGCCGGGCGGGCGGTCCGGACGGCCGCCGGCCGTCGGCGACGTGCGTGCCCGAGCCCTGGCGGGCGGTCAGCCAGCCCTCGGCGACGAGCTGCCCGTACGCCTCGGCGACGGTGTTGCGGGCGAGGCCGAGGTCCTTGGCCAGCACGCGGGAGGACGGCAGGCGGGTGCCCGGGGCGAGCCGCCCGACCCGCACCGCCTCCCGCAGCGCCCGCTCCAGCCCGGCCCGCGCCCCGGTGCCCCCGGCGAGGTCGAGACGGAGGTCCAGATGGAGGTCGATCCCGGAATTGGCCCACTCGTTCACCCTCCAAGTGGACCATGGGCCAGGGACACCGGGTCGCTAGTTTGGGTGGCATGACGACGTTCAGCACGCCCGCAGTCACCCCGTCCGGCCACGGCCCGGACGAGCTCGTCCCCGCTCCCGCCCCCCGCATCGCGCTGCCCAAGGCCGCCCCCGACTTCTACAAGGCGATGATCGCCCTCGACGCGGCCGCCCGCGCCGGCCTCGACCCGGTGGTCGCCGAACTGGTCAAGGCCCGCGCCTCGCAGGTCAACGGCTGTGCGTACTGCGTCGACCAGCACACCGCGGACGCCCGCAAGCTGGGCGTGACCGAGCAGAAGCTCAACGGGCTCACCGTGTGGCGGGAGACCCCGTTCTTCACCGCGCGCGAGCGGGCCGCCCTGGCGCTCGCCGAAGCGGTGACCCGCCTCGGCGAACACGGTGTCCCGGACGACGTGTACGACGAGGCCGCCCGGGTCTTCGACGAGGACGAGCTGCCCCGCCTGATCGCCATGTGCGTCACCATCAACGCCTGGAACCGCATCGGCATCACCACGCGGATGTCCCCGGCGCCGCGCCCGGACGGGATCTGACCCCTTTGGCCTCTCGGGTCTTCGCCGTCAGACGGAGAGCACGGACCGCAGCTGGTCCAGACCCCAGTCCAGGTCCTCCTTGGAGATCACCAGCGGCGGCGCGAGCCGGATCGTGGAGCCGTGGGTGTCCTTGACCAGGACACCCCGCCCCAGCAGCCGCTCGGAGACCTCGCGGCCGGTGCCGTGGCCCGGGGCGATGTCCACCCCCGCCCAGAGTCCGCGGCCGCGTACCGCCGTGACCGTGCCGCTGCCGGTCAGCAGGGCCAGTTCGTGGTGCAGATGGTCGCCGAGTTCGGTGGCCCGCTGCTGGTACTCACCCGTGCGGAGCATCGCGAGGACCTCCAGTGCCACGGCGCACGCGAGCGGGTTGCCGCCGAAGGTCGAGCCGTGCTCACCGGGGCGGTACACCCCCAGCACCTCCGCGGAGGACACCACGGCCGAGACCGGCACGACGCCGCCGCCCAGGGCCTTGCCCAGCACGTACATGTCCGGGACGACGCCCTCGTGCTCGGAGGCGAACGTCCTGCCGGTACGGCCCAGGCCCGACTGGATCTCGTCGGCGATGAAGAGCACCCCGTGCTCGGACGTCAGCCGCCGCACTCCCGCCCAGTAGCCCGCCGGCGGCACCAGTACCCCGGCCTCGCCCTGGATGGGCTCCATGAGCACGGCCACCGTGTTCGCGTCGATCGCCGCCTCAAGCGCCGCGAGGTCGCCGTACGGCACGATCTCGAAGCCCGGGGTGTACGGGCCGAAGTCGGCGCGGGCCTCGGGGTCGGTGGAGAAGCTGATGACGGTGGTCGTGCGGCCGTGGAAGTTGCCGGCGGCCACGATGATCTTCGCCTGGCCGTCCGGCACGCCCTTGACCCGGTAGCCCCACTTGCGGGCCGTCTTGACCGCGGTCTCCACGGCCTCCGCGCCGGTGTTCATCGGCAGCACCATCTCCATGCCGCACAGCTCCGCGAGCTCCGTGCAGAACCGGGCGAAGCGGTCGTGGTGGAACGCCCGCGAGGTCAGCGTGACCCGGTCCAGCTGGGCCTTGGCCGCCTCGATCAGGCGGGGGTTGCGGTGGCCGAAGTTGAGTGCCGAGTAGCCGGCGAGCATGTCGAGGTAGCGGCGGCCCTCGACGTCCGTCACCCACGCGCCGTCGGCGGAGGCGACGACGACGGGGAGGGGGTGGTAGTTGTGCGCGCTGTGCGCTTCTGTGGTGGCGATGTGCTCGGCGGCGGTCGACACGTGAGTGCTCCGTTCGTGGTACGTCGGGAGGTGTGGCGCGGGAGCCCGGTGGGGCCCCCTTCCGTAGTCTCTATCGTCGCTCGCCCCGGACGCGGGGAAACATCGCGGCGACCTCCCGGCCTCGCGTTGCTAGGCTGGCCGAGGGCCGTGACTGGCGCGCTGGGATGGGATCGACCATCGGGGAGCGGCCCGTGAACTGTGTGCCGTGCGCCTGGGCCATCCGGTATGCCGTGCCGCGCAGGAGGTCCGCATGTCCAGTGGTACCACCGAATCCACCGCCTTCCGCAGTGCCCTTGACGTGATCAGGGGGGTCGAGCCGCGCGTCGCCGACGCGATCGGCCAGGAGATCGAGGACCAGCGGGCCTCGCTCAAGCTCATCGCCAGCGAGAACTACGCCTCCCCGGCGGTGCTGCTGGCCATGGGCAACTGGTTCAGCGACAAGTACGCCGAGGGCACCGTCGGGCGCCGCTTCTACGCCGGGTGCCGCAACGTCGACACCGTCGAGGCCATCGCCGCCGAGCACGCGCGGGCGGTCTTCGGCGCCGAGCACGCCTATGTGCAGCCGCACTCCGGCATCGACGCCAACCTGGTCGCCTTCTGGGCCGTGCTGGCCGCCCGGGTGGAGGCGCCGGCGCTGGAGCGGGCCGGTGTGCGGCAGGTCAACGACCTGTCCGAGGCGGACTGGGCGCGGCTGCGCCACGAACTCGGGGACCAGCGCATGCTGGGCATGTCCCTGGACGCCGGCGGCCACCTCACGCACGGCTTTCGCCCCAATATCTCAGGAAAGATGTTCGATCAGCGCAGCTACGGCACGGACCCCGCGACGGGCCTGCTCGACTATGAGTCGCTGCGCAAGACGGCCCGCGAGTTCCGTCCGCTGATCATCGTCGCGGGATACTCGGCCTATCCCCGGCTGGTGAACTTCCGCATCATGCGGGAGATCGCCGACGAGGTCGGCGCCACCCTGCTGGTCGACATGGCGCACTTCGCCGGCCTGGTCGCCGGCAAGGTCCTCACCGGGGACTTCGATCCCGTGCCGCACGCGCAGATCGTCACCACCACCACGCACAAGTCGCTGCGCGGACCGCGCGGCGGCATGGTCCTGTGCGACTCCTCGCTGGCCGAACAGGTCGACCGCGGCTGCCCGATGGTGCTCGGCGGCCCGCTGCCGCACGTCATGGCCGCCAAGGCGGTGGCCCTGGCCGAGGCCCGCCACACGGACTTCCACGGCTACGCGCAGCGCATCGTCGACAACTCCAAGGCGCTGGCCGAGGGGCTGCTGCGGCGCGGCACGACCCTGGTCACCGGCGGTACGGACAACCACCTCGCGCTCATCGACGTCGAGTCCTCCTACGGCCTGACCGGGCGTCAGGCCGAGGCGGCCCTGCTGGAGTCCGGCATCGTCACCAACCGGAACTCCATCCCCCAGGACCCGAACGGGGCCTGGTACACCTCCGGCATCCGCATCGGCACCCCGGCCCTCACCACCCGTGGCCTCGGCACGGGCGAGATGGACGAGATCGCGGGTCTCATCGACCGCGTACTGACCACCACCGAGGCCGGCGTCACCTCGGCCGGCAAGCCGTCCAAGGCGCAGCACGTACTGGACGCGAAGGTCGCGGACGAGATCGCGCAGCGTGCCGCCGACCTGCTGGCCGGCTTCCCGCTGTATCCCGGCATCGACCTCAGCTAGCCCGGCCGGCGCCCGGCCGGCGGCACGAACGCCACCGCCGGCCGAGCGCCGTCAGCGCCGACCCGGCGGCGAGCCCCGGCAGGGCCCACCACCAGCCCTCCGCCGGGCCCCCGCCGCCGGCCGAGGCCGTACGCGTTTCCTCCCGCTGCCCCCGCTCACCTGGCCTGTCAGGCTCGAACAGCCCCAGACGGGCGAGCAGCGGGCCGAGGGACGCGGGCGCGCGGTGCCACAGCACATAGTCGTCGGCGGCACGGGGCGCCGGGTCCGTCCGCACCCATACGCCGTCTCCCATGTCGGGAAACACCTGGTCGACCTGGAACAGCGGACCGTCGGCCTCGAAGTGCCAGCCGACGGTCACACTGCCCGCGACGGCCCGGTCGCTCATGGGCCTCGGCGGGTCCAGCGTGCCGGTGTAGTCGTCCAGTACCAGGGCCGCGGCGAGCGGCATGTGCTCGGGCGCCGACGCGTCCAGTCCTGTCGTGCGGCCCGTCGCCACCGAGGTCAGCACCGCGTTGCCGGGCACCTTGGCGGCCGCCGGCCCCGCTCCGAGCAGAACGGCGGGCAGCAGCACCGCCGACACGGCAAGCGGTGTGCGCGGGCGGAGTCTCACGCGTCGACCAGTTCCTGGCGGGGTCCCGGGTCGCGGGGCGTCCGGCGGGATATCAGGCGCGAGGCGAACAGGGTGCCGGCGCAGCCGAGGGCCAGGCCGGCGCCCAGCCCGGGGAGGGACAGCCACCAGTCGGTGGTCCCGCCGGTGTCCGCGGCTGTCGCTGACGCGGGCGAGGTGGCGGGCGCCGGGGTGGCCGGGGAGGGATCCTCCGCCAGGCCGAGCGGGTAGTCGGGGGCGCTGACGCCGAGACCCTTGTCCGGGCCGATGAGGCCCATGCGGCCGAGCAGCGCGCCGAGCGCCTTCGGCTGGGCGGCGTGGCGCCATACCCCCTGCTCGGGCAGACCCGTGTCCCCGGACTCACGGGTGTGGATCCACGGGCCCCCGGCGGCGTCCAGGTAGACGAAGTCCACGCGCCAGACCGAGATGTCGTGGATCAGCCAGGTGACGGTGACCTGGCGTTGCCCGTCGGCCTGCACATCGGTCAGCGAGGGCGGATCGGAGGCGGCGGGCTCACGTCCGATGGACGCGTCCAGCGTCCCGTAGTCCGGGGAAGTGGTGTAGATCGCGGCGGCCTTGCCGCTTCCCGGCGCGACCAGCATCACGCTGGTCGGCCCCCCGGCCGTGGCCGGGCCCGCGCCGCTGAGCACGGCGATGAGCGCCGCGGCCGTGACTCCGGCCCAGGTGACGAACCTTCTGATCCGCATGCTGACCCCCTCTCGCTCGGTCCTGCCCCTGTTACACCGCCCGAGCCGTCCGGGTTCCCGTTCCGGCCGGGCCTCGGTGTCCGAGGCGGTGTCCGGGGAGGATGCGGAGAGGCGGGTGTGCCCGGGGCGGCCCCCGGCTGGGCGGCGGCGAGAGGCGGGCGATGAAGGCGGCCTCGACCTCGCCGGAGCGGGCGACCGTCATGGGCCAGGCCGCTTCCGGCATTCCATGCCGACCGCCCTGAGAACGACATGACGTTGGGCCCCGGACAGGAGAGGCGCGCCTGCGCCGTCAGCGTGATCGGCGTCCTGGCTGCCGCCTGGTCATGCGCGGCACCGAAACCGGGCCCCGGGCCCGGGCCCGCACCCCTACGGCCCCCGGCCGGTCAGGCGGGCGGGCCGGGGTACTCCCGGAGCCGCGCCGACTCCGCGATCGCGAGCGCGCCCGCCCGGTCCGGCACGCCCTCCAGACGCAGCGTCACCTCGCCGCTCTGCCACAGCAGGGTGGGCCCGGCCGCCCGGGGCGGTTCGCGGCGCGTCCGTCCGTCGGGGTCGATGAGCCGGACGTAGTGCGGCTTGGCGAACCACACCGCGAATTCGCCGTCGACCTGGACCCATTCGGCCGCGGAGCCGGTCGTCTTGAGGAAGACCATGTCGATCGAGGCCCGGAACTGGTCCAGCCGGATCGTGCGGCCGTCGCGCCGCCAGCTCATCGACAGCACCCGCCCCCCGTCGGTGACCGCGACCCCGTCCGGCTCGCCCAGCGCCGCCGGAACGAACGCCCCGTCCGACGGCGCGTGTCCGCGCACCGGCGGCGGGCTTCCCGCGCCCGGTGTCGCGGAGGGGTCGTGGCGCACGGCGACACCGCCGAAGCCGAACCAGTCCGACACCGTGGCCCGCACCGGCGGGGTGAGCACCAGCACGACCAGTACGCCGCACAGCACCGCCGCCAGGGCCCGCCACCGGGCCGCGACCCGGATCCGCGCGCGCCGCACACGGCCCCCGCCGGCGCCCGGCACGGGAACGGGCACCGGCACGGCCTCCGCGAGCAGCCGGGCCAGCACCTGCTCGGCCACCGAGTCCGGCGACGGCGCCGGGATGTCCAGGCGCCGCCCCGCCTCGCGCAGTTCCTCCGGGAGCGGATCGGTCATCGCAGCCCCCCGTCCCAAGCGGCCGGCACAGGTTCGCCGAGCCCGGTCCGCAGTCTCGCCAGGGCGCGGTGCAGCCGGGACTTGACGGTGCCGCGCGGCCAGCCCAGCACCGCGGCCGTCTCCTCCTCGTCCAGGTCCAGCAGATAGCGGCAGGTGACCACCAGCCGGTGCGGCTCGCTCAGCCCGCCGACCGCGGCCAGCAGCACCGCGTGCCGTTCCCGGGTCACCGCCAGCGTCTCCGGGTCCTGGTCCGGCGGGGGCACGGCCTCCAGCGCGGCGTTGCGCTCGACGGCCGAGCGCAGCCGGCGGGCGGCCCGTGCCGCGTTCCGCGCCTCGTTGGCGACGATGCGCAGCAGCCACGGCCGGAAGGCGGCGTCCTCCCGGAAGCCGCCGAGGGCCCGGTACGCCTTGACGAACGAGTTCTGCACCACGTCCTCCGCGTCGGCACCGGCCCCGAGCAGCACGGCCGTGCGATGGGCGACGTCCGCGTGGACGCGCACCAGCTCCGCGTACGCCTCACGGTCCCCGGCGCGTACGCGTGCGATCACCGCCGCCTCCCCCTCCGTGGCGGCCCCCTTTCACTCCCCGGCCGCCCCCGTGCGACCCCGTCACCCCTTCTACACCGCTGCCCCCGGCGGGGTTCCCATTGCGAGCGGACAATCCCCGGGGACCTGAGAGAATGAGTGTCATGGCTCTCGATCGTCCCCGTGTGCTCTCCGGCATCCAGCCCACCGCAGGCTCGTTCCACCTGGGCAACTACCTCGGCGCGGTCCGTCAGTGGGTGGCCCTCCAGGAGTCGCACGACGCCTTCTACATGGTCGTCGACCTGCACGCGATCACCGTGCCGCAGGATCCGGCGGAGCTGCGCGCCAACACCCGTCTGGCCGCCGCCCAGCTGCTCGCCGCCGGGCTCGACCCGGAGCGCTGCACGCTCTTCGTCCAGAGTCACGTGCCCGAACACGCGCAGCTCGGCTGGGTGTTCAACTGCCTCACCGGCTTCGGCGAGGCGTCGCGCATGACGCAGTTCAAGGACAAGTCCGCCAAGCAGGGCGCCGACCGCTCGACCGTGGGCCTGTTCACGTACCCGATCCTCCAGGTCGCGGACATCCTGCTCTACCAGGCGAACGCCGTCCCCGTCGGCGAGGACCAGCGCCAGCACATCGAGCTCACCCGGGACCTCGCGGAGCGCTTCAACGGCCGCTTCGGCGACACCTTCACCATCCCGGCCCCGTACATCGTCAAGGAGACGGCGAAGATCTACGACCTGCAGGATCCGCAGGCGAAGATGAGCAAGTCGGCGGCGTCCCCCAAGGGCCTCATCAACCTTCTGGACGAACCGAAGGCCTCGGCGAAGAAGATCAGGAGCGCGGTCACCGACACCGACACCGTGATCCGCTTCGACGAGCAGGAGAAGCCGGGCATCAGCAACCTGCTGACCATCTACTCCACCCTCACCGGGACCGCGATCCCCGAACTGGAGCAGCGGTACGAGGGCAAGGGATACGGCGCGCTGAAGACCGAGCTCGCGGAGGTCTTCGTGGAGTGGGTCACCCCGTTCCGCGAGCGCACGCAGGAGTACCTCGGCGACCCGGAGAGCCTGGACTCCGTGCTGGCCAAGGGCGCGGAGAAGGCCCGTGCCGTGGCCGCCGAGACCCTGGCGAACGCCTACGAACGGGTCGGTTTCCTGCCCGCCAAGCACTGAACGGGGCATTCCGGCACCCCGTGCCGCGGGTCTTTGGTCCCGCGTGAATGTGACGGACGACGCTCGCGCCCCGAGGCGCGAGCGCGTCACACTTGCTGCGGAGGCGCTGCGCCGCACACCGTGCGTACGATGCCTCCGGCCCGCCCGGGACCGGACGGGGGCGGGCCGGAAAACCGACGGGGCGACGACCGGGGTACGACCGGGAAAGGGGTGAACTCGTGGGAAACCGCATGATCGGCGTGTCCATCGCGGTCCCGGAGCCTTACGGCAGCCTGCTGCAGCAGTGCCGCGCCGACTTCGGCGACCCACTGGCCTACTGCATCCCCACCCACGTCACACTGCTTCCGCCGACCGAGGTGGACATCGCGGTCCTGCCGGCCTTCCGCGAGCATCTGAGCGAGGTCGCGGCCGTCTGCCACGCCTTCCCGATGCGACTGGAGGGCACGGCGAGCTTCCGGCCGCTGACCCCGGTGGTCTTCGTCGAACTCGCCCAGGGCGGCCTGGACTGCGCCGAGCTTCAGGAGCGGGTGCGCTCCGGCCCGGTCCGCCGCGAGCTGCAGTTTCCGTACCACCCGCACGTCACCATCGGCCATGGCATCGCCGACGAGGCGCTGGACCGCGCGCAGATGGAACTCGCCGACTTCACCGCCGCGTGGACGGCCAGCTGCTTCTCCCTGTACGAACAGGACGACGAGGGCGTCTGGCGCCCCCTGCGCGACTACCCCTTCGGAGCCGCCGCCCCCCACCCCCTGCTCCCCCAGCAGCCGGGGGCCTGCGAACCACTCGGTACGGCTTCCGCGCGGGGTACACAGCCCGCGTGAGGACACCGGGCCGGCCGCCGGAGGCCGGCCCGGGGCGGTGGACCCCGTCGGTCCCGCCGGTCCCGCCGACGGGGCACCGGGCCCCGGCTGACCCTCCGTCCGGCGCAACGCGGGGCCTCGCCGCCGCCTGCGCCGGCCCCGTCCCTCGGGGGGCCGACACGGAACGCGTCTTCGAGACGGTCACCGCCGCCACGGCGCCCGCCACCTAGAGTGCAGGAGGTGACGGAGGGCAGGCGCGCGGTATGGAATGGCTGACGAAAATCCCGGTGATCGGTCCGTGGATCGCGCGGCTCATGCGCACCCACGCCTGGCGCACGTACGAGCACCTGGAGAGCGTCCACTGGACCCGGCTCGCCGCCGCCATCACCTTCGTCAGTTTCGTCGCGCTCTTCCCGCTGCTCACCGTCGGTGCGGCCGTCGGCGCGGCACTGCTGTCCCCGTCGCAGCTCAAGCAGCTTCAGGACAAGCTCGCCGAGCAGGTGCCGGGGATCGCCGACAAGCTCAACATCAACGGGCTGGTGGACAACGCGGGCACGGTCGGGGCCATCGCCGCGATCCTGCTGGTCCTCACCGGCGTCAGCTGGGTCGCCGCGCTGCGGGACTGCCTGCGCGCCGTCTGGCACAAGGACGACGAGAACGGCAACCCCTTCCTGGACCGGCTCAAGGACCTCGGCGTCCTGATCGGCCTGGGCGCGGTGGCCCTGCTCTCCGTGGTCTGCTCGACCCTCGCGGGCTCCGCCATCAACCGTCTCGGCGACGCCGTCGGCCTGGACGAGAACGGCCCCGGCCGGGTCCTGCTGTCCGTCGTGGGCTTCTGCGTCGCCGTCCTCATCGACGTCGGCATCCTCGCCTATCTGCTCACCCTGCTGCCGGGCGTCACCCCCGACCGGCGCGACGTCATCGTGGCGAGCCTGATAGGAGCCATCGGCTTCGAGGTACTGAAGCTGCTGATCAGCGGCTACCTGCAGAGCGTCGCCACCAAGAGCATGTACGGGGCCTTCGGCGTGCCCATCGCGCTCCTGCTGTGGATGAACTTCACAGCGAAGCTGCTGCTGTACTGCGCGGCGTGGACGGCCACGCCGCACAGCGCCGAGCTGCGGGCCGCGGCGGAGACCAAGGAGCCGAGTTGAGCGAGATCGCCCTGAACGAGGCCGTCGCCTGCCTCGTCCCCTACACGTTGACCGGGATCGACCGGGACGCCCTCACCGGTGTCTTCGCGTTCGCGACCCGTGAGTCCCTGTCGCCCGGCGCCGTCCTCCAGGCCCACTGCCCGTTCCGGCTGACCCGCGGGGGCGACCTCGTGCTCGGCTCCGAGGACATGCGGTGGCCCCAGGTCCGCGGCACCGACCCGGCGGCCGCCCTCGCGGACTTCACCACGCTCTACGACGAGCACGCACGCAGGCTGTGCGAGCGGCTGGGCCACAGCCCGCTGAACGTGGTGCGCTCGACCCTCGGGGACAGTGGGCGCGTCACGGTGGAGATGGAGGACGCCCACGTCCTGGAAATCCTCCCGGTCACCTCCGAACACGCCGAGTCCTGGCGCGTGTTCTTCCGCGGCGGCGACCACGTCAGCTACCGCGGCGAGTCCTGACCGCGCCCTGACGCGCCGCGCGCCGCGCGCGGTCAGCGCCCGGGCAGGCCCGGCCAGGCGCCGCGGCGGACGAGAGCCAGGGCGAGGGCCGCGATGTTCCAGGAGTCGTGCTCACCGCAGTGGTGACGGCCTTCGAGGGGAAGCCCGGCGATCTGCAGGGCCTCGACCATGCCGGGGCGCTTGGTCAGGCCGTGCGCTTGAGTGAAAAGTGTCTTGACGTTGATGTGCCGGCTGCCGAAGGGGTACGTCGTCCCGGTCGCCCGGCACTGCCGGTTGAACTGGTGCCGGTCGTAGTCGCCCCAACTGGCCCACGCACGCGGGCCGGCCCGGTGCTCGGCCGCCAGGAGCTTGCAGGCGTCGGCGAAGTCGAGACCCCCGTCGACCTCGGCCTGCGTGAGCCCGGTCAACTCGGTGCAGAATTCGCTGACCTGCGACCGAGTGGGCCGTACGAGGATGCGGTGCCGGGCGACGCGCTCGCCCAGGTGAAGGTCCACGACGGTCAGCCCGATCTCGATGATCTCGCTCACCGCGCCCGGCGGCGGCTCGCCGTCCCAGCACGTGGCCTCGACATCGATGACGTTCAGCAGTCCCTCATCACTCTCCATGACGGGAAACAGTACGTCTGTTTCCGGCCACTGGTCACTACTCTTTGCGCAGGTATTTACCACTCTCAGTTCGAACCAGACCGTCTTGCCGATCCCGTACGGACGCGGCCGGACATCCCACGCGTCCGCCAGCGCCTCCACCAGCTCCAGCCCACGCCCCGACTCGCCCTCCGGCGACGCGGCACGGGGACGCGGGTACGCGGTGCTCGCGTCGCACACCTCCACCCGCAGCCGGCCCCCGGCGAGGAGGGCCCGCGCCGCCACCTGGCGGTCGGGCGGCACCCGGGCATGGCGGACGGCATTGGTCATCAGCTCGCTCAGCAGCAGTACGGCGGTCTCCGTGGTCTCCGCCGGCAGACCCCACACCGCGGCCTGCTCGCGCAACCGCGCCCGCGCGAGCCGCACACTGCGCGGCCGGCGGGGAAAGCGCCACTCCGTGGGGGGAGTTGTCTCGTTCATGGCTCCAAAGGTGCAGGTCACCGCGTAGCCTCGGAAGTGACCAGGCGTGTACGGAGGGTGGTTGTACCTCATGGCGAGCGAGACGTCCCCGCCCCCGATGGCATGGCGCTACTGCGGCAACCAGGTCAGGCTCTGGCGCGAACAGGCGGGCGTCTCCCGCGAACAGCTCGCGGACGAGGCGGGCTACGGCTGCGAGACCGTGCGCTCCATGGAACTCGGCCGGCGTCGCCCCACGATCCGGCTCCTCCAGGTCGCCGACCAGATGTGCGGCGCGGGCGGCAAACTCACGGCGGCGGAAGCCTTCTTGAAGCCGGAGCGGTTCCCTTCGTATTCGCAGGACTTCATGCGGTACGAGGCCGAGGCCATTGCCGTCGGCTGGTACGAGACCCAGTTCGTCCCCGGGTTGCTGCAGACCGAGGAATACGTCCGCGCGTTGCTGGCGTCGCATTGGCCACCCCTGGGTGGGGAGACCATGGAGGAGCGCGTTACGGGACGCCTTGAACGGCAGGCGCTGCTCGCCGAGCAGACCAAGTCGTTCAGCTTCGTTGTCGAGGAAGGTGTCCTGCGCCGCAAGTGGGGTACGACCGAGGCGCGAGTTCGGCAGTTGCGGCACCTTCTGGAGATCGGGGCCCAGCGCAATGTGACGATCCAGATCATGCCGACATCAGGACGTTTCCACCCGGGACTGCAGGGGCCCTTTGTCCTCCTTGAGACCCCTGATCACGACCATCTGGCATACGAGGAGGGGCAGGTGGCGGGTGTACTCCACGCGGACCCGGCGAAGGTCAGCATCTTCATGCGACGTCATGACATGATCGCGCGGCTGGCCCTCAGCCCGGAGGGCTCGGAACGGTTGATCGTTGAGCTGGCGGAGGTGCCATGAGCGGTGAACTGACCTGGTTCAAGTCGAGTTACAGCAACTCGGACGGAGGCGCCTGCGTCGAGGTCGCGTTCGGACCCGGCGCCGTCCTCGTGCGGGACTCCAAGGACAGGGCCGGGGCCCGGCTGACGTTCGCGCCCGACGCGTGGCGCGCGTTCGTCGCGTTCGCGCTCACGCACGGCGCAGGCGGCGCCAGGCGATGAGGCCCATGAGCAGGCCGATGATGACCGGCGTGACGACGAACTGACCGTCGAAGTAGGCGATCTGGAAGAGCGCGGCCCCCGTCATCAGGCCGACGAAGGCGATCGCGGTGACGCCGGTGAGGCGCGGGACGACGAGGCCCACGGCGCCCGCGAGTTCGAGGGCGCCGATGAGGTACATGAACCACGTGCCGTAGCCGATCGTGTCGAAGCTTTCGACGGCCGACGAGTGGGCGATGAGCTTCGGCATGGCGCTGGCGAACGCGAAGAACAGGGCGAGGACGATCTGCAGCGTCCACAGGGCGGCGTTCTCGCGGCGGGCCCGGCGCGGAACGACGGGGGCGGACGCGGGAGCGGGAGCGGTGGCGGTCATCGGGGTCTCCTCCGGTATCGGGTGTACGGGGAGGTGGACCGGTCGACCGCCGCCGACTCATCGGTTCAGCGCAGGAAATGCGCGACGGTGAACCACGTGACGGCCAGGACGACCGCGGTGACCAGGATGAATCCCGCCAGGTACGTCCCGACGACGACCGCTCCCGGGGCGGCGGCCGCCCAGCCGAAGCGTGCGGCGGGAATCCTGGTGCGGAAGGCGGCCCGGACGCAGTAGACGGCGACCGCCAGCCCCATGACGAGTCCGATGACGGACAGAATGCCCATTGGTCTGCTCCCTCTGCTCCCTCGGCGTCCCCGCGTCCCTGTCCCCAGGGTCATGTCCGGGGCGGGGGTCCGTGCACACCTGGGCGGTGGGGGGCGGTCGGAGCGGGGTGGGCGCACGCGCCGCATGAGCGCCGTCGAGCGCCCCCGGGGGAAGCGCGGGAGCCGGAGGAGGGGAGGGCCGGGACGCTAGGACCGGTCGGCGCCGGCCTCGGCGGTGGTGCTCCGCTTCGGCAGCGGCCAGCGCTTGCGGACGAGGAAGGCGACCGCGCCGATGACCAGGGCCGATCCGCCGGTGATGGCGAGGGCGGTCCACATGCCGCCGCCGGAGGTCGTGGCGGCGGACGCGGAGGCGGCCGGGTTTCCGGCCTGGGCGGTGCCGACGGAGGACGGGGACGGCGCGGCCGAGGGCGAGGCGGTGGCGAGGGCCGACTTCGGGGGCACGAGGATGCCGACCGGGGTCACCTTGCCGTCCGCCTTGAAGCCCCAGTCCAGCAACTGCGCGGCTTCCTTGTAGACCATGTTGTGGCCCTCGCCCGGGTGCATGACGGTGACGAGGAGCGTGTGGCCGTCGCGCTGGGCGACGCCGGTGAAGGTGTTGCCGGCCTTGCTGGTGTAGCCGTTCTTGACGCCGGCGATGCCCGGGTACGACGGCAGGTCGTAGTCGCCGGTGAGCAGGCGGTCGGTGTTCTGGATCTCGAAGGTCTCGCGCTTCCTCGTCGCCTTCTTCTTGCCCTTGGCCTTGGTCTTCTTCCACTCGCCGGGGAACTTGGCCCGCACCGTCGAGCAGTAGTCGCGGAAGTCGGCGTTCTGCAGGCCGGAGCGCGCGAAGAGGGTGAGGTCGTAGGCGGAGGAGACCTGGCCCGGCATGTCGTATCCGTCGGGGGATATGACGGTGGTGTCGTCGGCCTGCAGATCCTTGGCCTTGGCCTGCATCTCCAGAACGGTGGCGTCGACACCGCCGTTCATGGCGGACAGCACGTGCACCGCGTCGTTGCCGGAGCGGAGGAAGACGCCCAGCCACAGGTCCTTGACGGTGTAGGTCAGGTTCTCCTTGATGCCGACCAGGCTGCTGCCCGCGCCGACGCCGTCGAAGTCGGAGACCGCGACCTTGTGCGTCTGCGTCTTCTCGAACTTCGGCAGCACGGTGTCCGCGAACAGCATCTTGAGCGTGCTCGCGGGCGGCAGCTTCCAGTGCGCGTTGTGCGCGGCGAGGACCTGGCCGGACTCGGCGTCCGAGACTATCCAGGAGCGGGCGGTGAGCTTCTTCGGCAGTGCCGGGGCGCCGCCGAGGGGGCTGACCTGGGTGCCGGGTGCTCCCAGCCGTTCGCCGCCCACCGTCGACATGCCCGCGGGCGGGGTCGGGGTGGGGGTTGGCGACGGGCTCTTCGCGTGCGCGACGGGGGCGGTCGCCAGGGCCGCGCCGCAGGACAGCGCGAAGGCGGACACGACCAGGGCAGGGCGGCGCGCGGAACGGCGGGAGGAGTTGGGCACGGTGAGAAACTACAGGGCGCGGGTGACGTGGCGGCAGCCGCGGGGGCGGATCCTGGCCGTGACCGTTCCCACGCCTTCGGGGTGCAACCATCCATCACGCGCGGCCGTCTTGTGCGGTACCGAGGTGCGCCTTCCGGCGGGGCGGGTGGGCGACGACGGGCGGCGAAGGCCGAGGTCCAAAAGGGTCACAACGGGACGAAGTTCGATGTTCCGGGCCGAATGGAAGCCTTGATGGGCCCCGGCGCAGGGACCCGCGCGAAGGCCCGCATACTGGTCGTATGAAGCTCAGCCGCCCCGTTTCCTGGTTCCTGGCCGCCTTCGGGGTGTGGAGCTGGATCGTCTGGACGACGTTCGTCAAGAACCTGTGGAAGGACGCGAGCGGGCTCGCGTTCGAGGGCGGTGACCACGGCTCGCCGACCACGTACTTCTGGGTTCACCTGACCCTCGCGATCACCTCGCTCGCGCTCGGCACCGCGATCGGCGTGATCGGGGTCCGCGGATTGCGGGCGCTGCGCCGCGCGCGGTGATCTCGTCGCGACTCCGACCGGGCTGGTGCTGCCGGTGGTGCCGGTGGTTCCGGCGGTGGCCGGCTTCCGGGCGCCGCCGCGTGACGGCGCAGCGCCCGGTGCCGGGTGCGGGTGTGGCTGCAGGGGCTACGGGCTACGCCCCGCGGTGTCCGGCGGATCCGGCCGCGGCCGCGGATCCGGTCGTGGCCTCCGCCTCGGCGAACGGCACGGTCGAGCGGAAGACCGGACCGGATTTGGCCATCGTGGCGGCCTGCCCCGCGGTCACCACGAGCAGGGCGGCCAGGGCGGCCGACTCCCCGAGCGCGGTCCAGTGGGCCTGGAGCATCGACAGGTGCGCCAGGAGAAGCAGGATCATCCCGCGCCCGACGATGGCGATCGCGGAGATCAGCGCCTCCTCCCGCCGGTGACCGGTCTCGGTCGCCAGGGCACGCAGCAGCCACAGGGCCCCGGCCAGGCACAGGCCGGTGCTGACGGCGTACGCGGGTCCGGGGCGGGCGGCCACGATCAGCACCGCCGTACCGGCCGCCCAGCAGCAGGCGCTGAAGAGGCAGGTCGCACGGCGTCCGTGACGCACCAGGAAGGTCCGCTTCCCGAACAGCGCGTCACCTCGGACGTCGCGGAAGTCCTTGAGCAGGATCCGTCCGATGAACCCGGTGTACAGGCCCGCCAGCAGCAGCAGGTCGGCGGGCCGCACCGAGTGGCGGGCGGCGATCACGCCCACCAGGTAGGGCACGGCGACGTAGCAGGCAGGCAGCACGAGCGCCGCGACCGCGCCCCGGTCCGCCAGGCGCACCGGGCGCAGTGAATACCCGGCGCTGACCGCGAGGCCGGCCGCGGTGACCGCGGCGGCCCGGGGATCGAGGGCGAGGCTCGCGCCGAGGGCCACGGCGCCCGACGTGGCCGCCACCACGACCATGTCCCGTGCCGCGGCGCTGCCCGTCACCAGCGGCCGTCCCGCCGCACCCGGGAGATTGACCCGGTCGATGGCCACGTCGGCCAGGTCGTTGCAGGCCACCGAGAACAGCAGGAAGCCGATGACCGCGGTGAGCGATCCGGCCAGCAGCGCGGGGTCCTGGCCGTGGCCGGCCCGGCTCAGGCCGACCGCCGTGTAGAGCGCCAGGAGCAGGGCCACGGGGGGCCTGCTCAGCAGCACCAACAGACGCAGACGTGCCCTCATTTGTTGCTCCCCCAGTTGGAGAGTGCGACGGAGAAGAGGACGAGCCCGGCGACGACCACGAGTCCCGCGATCGCCAGGACGACCGCCAGGACGACACCCACGACGGCCCATGGCGACCTTCGGGTCCGGCGGGGCGGCGGATCGTGCGACAGGTCGGTTGACGGCGAATCAGGCATGGTCGGCCCCTCGTTGAGTGCTGCTCCCGACGCCTCGATTATGGGGACCGCGCGATCCCGGGCCATGAGTACGGATACTCAGGTTCCCCGCGGTACGGAGACGGCCGGTAGCACGATCGGGTCCCTCACCTCGCCCGGTGTTCGAGTTTGGCCTGAAAGTGCCCACCGGGAGCGGCAATTCCGGCGTCCGGGGCTTCGGCGGGCCCGAATCCGGAAATGCATGCCGCAACGGTAAGGGGGAGGTTCGCTCATGGGGAGGGTGACCTGATGAGGCGCAGCACGTTCCGGCTGCCCAGACATCCCACGTCGGTAGGACTGGCCCGGCACCGGGTCCGCGACCACCTGGTGGGATGGGAGCGGGAGAACGAGACGGTGGAGTCGGTGGTGCTCGTCGTGTCGGAGCTGGCCACCAATGCCGTACGCCACAGCCCGCTGCTGGAGCGGGAGTTCGAGGTGGCGGTGACGGTCGAGGCGGACGGCTCCTGCGTCGTGGAGGTGTCCGACGGCGCCGCGCACGTGCGCCCGGTGCCCCGCGAGGCCGCCGACGGCGACGAGTCGGGACGGGGCCTGCGCCTGGTCGAGGCGCTGTCGCGGAACTGGGGCGTGCGCGAGCGCGGCCGGGACGGCAAGACCGTGTGGGCGGTGCTGGCCTCCGCTTAGGGCAAGGCCCCTTGAGGCCTGGCCCCGCAGGTCTAGCGCTCGAAGAGGAATTCCTTGAGCAGTTCGCGGACCTCGCGCACGATCGGCCGCAGCAGCCGGTAACGGGAGAGCTTGAGGATGCGCGCGCCGAGCGGGGCGGTGCGGGCCACCAGACGGCGGGTGCGCTCGCAGTCGGGGGAGTGGTCGAAGACCCAGTAGACGACGATGCCCATCTGGTACATCCACATCAGCTCGGGGAGCACCTCGGCCAGCTCGGCGTCGAGCTTGATGTCGGAGCCGGAGAGCACGCGTTCGTGGATGGAGATCGCCGCGTCGCGGGCCGGGTGCGACTCGGGCGAGAACGGGCTGAGCGGACTGGCAGGGTCGGCGGCGTTCTTGAAGAACTGCGCCGCGAACTGGTGGTAGGGGCGCGCGACATCGAGCCAGGCGTTCATGACCGTGAGCAGCCGGCCGGCCAGGTCCTTGTCGCCGCCGCCGGCCAGCACCCCCTGGACCGCGGCCTCGTGGTCGGCGGCGAGCCGGTCGTAGAAGCCCTGGACGAGGTGTTCCTTGCCGGCGAAGTAGTAGTAGGCGTTGCCGACCGAGACCCCGGCCTCGTTGGCGATGGCCCGCATCGTCGTCTTGTCGTAGCCGCGTTCCTCGAAGAGCCGCAGGGCGGTCTCCAGGATCAGGGCCCGGGTCTGCTCGCTCTTGGCGGTGCGCGGGGTCCCGGTCGTCCTGTCAGGGGGTGCTTCGTCCACGGTCGAGAGCCTAACGGGGAGGTGCGCAGCCACCCGCACAGGCGCCGGGCGGGGCAGCGGAGTCAGGGGCGGCGGAGTCCGGTGCGGCGGGGGCGCCGGTGAACGTCCAGCCGTCCTTGGCGTCGTACGTCCAGCCGTCGGCGGTCCCGTAGACCCGCCCGCCCCAGCCCGGGGCGGCCGCCCCGCGGTTCCACTGGGACTCGCGGTAGCGGGCGGCCATGAGCACGGCGGCCCGGGCGAGCGGGGCGCCGGCGCGGGTGCTGAGGCGGTGCGCGGCGGGCCGGTACTCCGACAGCGCCCACAGGCAGACCAGCCAGGCGGCGTCACCGCTGTAGACCTGGCCGGAGTCGCCGATGACGGTGATCTCGCGCAGCGTCGAGGCGTGGTCCAGCCGCGGGAAGCGCCGCCGTGCCTCCTCGGAGCCGACCGGGATCGTCTCCAGCGGTACGAGCTGCCGCTGACGGGAGAGCCAGCCGCGGACGAAGGAGCACAGGTGGCAGTCGGGGTCGTACAGGACGGTCAGCCGGCGGACCGGCACCGGGGCCGCCGTGGCGGCCCCGGTCGCTGGGGTGCGGTCCATCACCGTCACATCCCGGGGACGGCCGGGGGCGTCCAGCCCTGCGGCGCGACCGGCGGGATCTGCTCGCGGTCCATCACCCCGCGACGGCGGATCTTGTTCAGGACGTAGACGTTGCACAGGTGCAGCACGCCCAGCACCAGCAGGACGACGCCGAGCTTGACCGACAGTGCCTCGAAGAGACCGCGGGCGTTCTCGACCGCGTCGGCGTTCTTCAGGTAGAGGGCGACGAAGCCCAGGTTGACGAGGTAGAAGCCGACCACCAGGAGGTGGTTGACGGCATCGGCGAGCTTCTCGTTGCCGTGCAGCACGTCTTCGAGGAAGACCTTGCCCGCCTTGCTGAGCGTCCGGGCCACCCACACGGTCAGCGCGACGCTGACCAGCAGGTAGATGACATATGCGACGACCGTGAGGTCCATGGTCCCACCCTTGTTTGAACGTGTTCAAAACCCGTTGCGGGACTGACTGTAGACCTGTTTTTGAACACGTTCAAGTTGCTTGCGGGCCGGGCTTTCCGGCGCTTCCGGTGGTTCCGGCGGGTGTGGATGTGGATGCGGCGGGTTCGCCGGGTGCGGACGCGCCGACCTCGCGCACGCCCGGCACCGCGGCCGTCGCCACGCAGGCGATGGCCACCAGCGCCGCGCACGCCCCGAGCGGCGCCGCACTGCCCCACGCGGCCGCGGCCGGTGGCGCCAGCGCGTAGCCGACCGGCGTCGCGGCGAGCGACAGCAGCCAGTCGTACGAGGTGACCCGGGCCAGCGCCCCGGGCGGCACCTGCTGCTGGACGACGGTCTCCCAGACCGGGTTCAGGAAGCCGAGCGCGCCCATCGCGAGACCGTAGGCCGCGATCAGCAGCGGCGCGGGGGCGGCCACGGCGAGCAGGGCGAGCGGCAGCGCGTACGTCGCCAGCCCGAGGTTGGCGACCAGCACGGGCCGGCGGGGGCGCAGCCGGGCGGCCGGGAGTGAGCCGAGGACGAGGCCGATCGCGCCCGCCTCCAGCACCCAGAACCAGACGCCCTCGCCGCCGAGCCGGCTGATCACGACGGCCGGGCCGAGCGTGGTGAGCACGGCGGCCGCGCCGTTCCATGTGCCGTGCGCCACCAGGCTCGTCCAGTACCAGTCGCGGGAGCGGACCTCCCTCCAGCCCTCCTTGAGGTCCGTGAGCACCGACGCCTGCGGCAGGGGGACGCGCTCGATCCGCACCGCGGCGAGCAGGGCCGCGCTCACCGCGAACGACGCCGCGTCCAGTACGAAGGCCGGACCCGGCCCGGCGGCCCAGATCAGCGCCGCCGCCAGTCCCGGCCCGCACAGCCGGGTGGCGCTGTTCGCCATGCCCATCAGCGCGTTGGCCCTGCGGCGGGCCTCTCCGTCGGCGGACGCGGGCACGGTGCCGGCCACGAGCGGCGACTGCGCCGGCATCGCGAACGCCGAGGCGGCGCCGCCGACCGCCTCGGCGACGGCGATGTGCAGCAGGGCCGGGCTCCCGCCGAGGACGCCGAGCAACTCGGCCCCGACCGCGAGTTGGGCGACGCAGCGCACGAGGTCGGTGGTGAGCGCCACCCGGCGGGCGTCGAAGCGGTCGGCGATCACGCCGCCCAGGGGCAGGAGCAGCAGTCGCGGCACGGTCGCGCAGCCCAGGACGAACGCGAGGGCGGAGACGTCGGCGGTCACCCGGGTCACGGCGATGACCAGCGCGGCGGGCACGACCCCGTCGCCGAGCAGGGAGAGCACGCGGCCGGTGAACAGCAGGCGGAAGGCGCGGAGCCGGAGCGGGTGCGTCTTGGGCGTGGGGTGCCTCGGGTGCCTCGGATGCGTCGGTGTCATGGCGACGCAATGTATTTCGGTACCGAATGATTCGCCACCGAAATTTATGGTGCCGTAGGATTCCGGCCATGACAGCCGAGCCACCGCGCACGACCGGGACGGAACGGGACTGGACCGACGGCCATGTGGAGCGCTGGCTGCCCGTCCTGCCCGGCCTGGATCCCGACATCGAGGGCGCCGTCACGCGCATGAAGCTGGTCACCAGGCATCTGCGCAAGGTCCGCGAGCAGTCGCTGGCCGACTACGACCTGCAGTGGCACGAGTTCCACACCCTGCACGCCCTCGCCGGGCGCGGCGGCCGTGCCGCCCCCTCCGAACTCGCCGCCGACCTCGGCCTCGCCCCCGCCTCCGTCACCGGGCGGGTGGACGGCCTCGAACGCCGGGGCCACGTCCGCCGTACGCACTCCACCACCGACCGCCGCCGCATCGACGTCGAGCTCACCGACGAGGGCCGCGCCGCCTGGCTCGGCGCCATGGACGTGCTGGGCCACGAGGAGTACCGGCTGCTCGGGACCCTCGACGCGGATGAGCGCAGGCTGCTGTCCGACCTGCTGCGCCGCGTGATGGCCGTGGCCGAGGGGGGCGGTGACGAGGCGGGCGGTGTCGGGGCGGGCGGTGACGAGGCGGGCGGTACCGGGGCGAAATGAGCGGGAGCGGCCGCCCCGTACATGTCGTACACGCCATCGCCATATCCTGACCCGGGAGTCTGTGCGGAATATGTCGCCGCCCACCCCTGACGCTCGGCTGAACCGCCGAGTAGTTTTGCCTTTCACGCCACCTTCGCCGGCATATCGCTCGGGGGCAGCATGTACCACGATGACCGCTACCGGACGCTGACCCGTCCGGTCATCCCGGCTTTCCCCGTCACCACCCGCACGTACCTCGCCACACCCTCCGGCGAACTGCGCCGCCCCGGCCGGGTCTGGCTCCTGGGCACCGCGACCCTCGGCGTGTACTGGCTGATCTGGTACTACCGCGCCAACCGGGAGCTGCGCGACTTCGACCCCGGCATCAAGGTCCGTCCCGCCCTCGCCGTCCTCGCGGTCTCCCTCGGCGCCCTCCTGCTGGTGCCCGCCGCGATCTCGCTCTACAACACCGGCTGCCGCATCGCCCGCGCCCAGCGCCGCGCGTGCCTGGCCGGCACGGTCTCCGGCTTCAAGGGCGTCCTCCTCGTGCCGGCCCTCGGTCTGACGCCGTTCTACTACCAGGAACAGCTCAACCGGGTGTGGGTCGCCCGCAACTAGCCGGGCCGGGGCCGGGGCCGGGGTCGGCCCCGGCGCCGCTCGTCACGAGGGGCGCCGCCGTCGCCCGCCGGTCCGTTCCGAGGGTCGTTCGCCCGTCCGTTCGGCGGTTCGTTCCGGGGGCGTCCGGGCGCCGGTCCGTGCGGCGGTACGTGACCCGGCCCGTGGAGCGGCCTGGGTGCCGCCGCCCGGGCGCCGGCGCCGGTCGCCCTCCGCCGCGTACTTGGGCCGCGGGCGCCGGCGGATCGCCAGGATGAAGGCCGCGACCAGCGCCACCAGCCCCGCCCCCGCCCCCGGGCCGAACCACCCGGAGCCCTTCGCCGTCGTGCTCGCGGACACCTCGCCGTCGCCGCCGGCCCGCGCCCGCGGGGACGTCTTCAGCTCGCTGAGCGGCGGCACCAGCGCCCCCACGGGCGTCACGCGGCCCATCGCGCCGAAGCCCCAGTCCAGCAGTGCCGCGGCCTCCTTGTACACCTCGTCGTACCCCGACTCCGGGTGCATCACGGTGACGAGCAGCGTCCTGCCGTCCCGCTCCGCCGCGCCGGTGAAGGTGTTGCCCGCGTTCGTCGTGTAGCCGTTCTTCACGCCGACCACGCCGTCGTAGCGGCCCAGCAGCCGGTTCGTGTTCTGGATCTCGAACGTGCTCCCGTGCTCCCCGGGGAAGTGCGCCACCTGCGTCCGGCAGTAGTCCCGGAAGTCCGGATCGCGCATCCCGGCCCGCGCGATCAGCGTCAGGTCGTACGCCGACGACAACTGCCCCGGCGTGTCGTAGCCGTCCGGGCTCACCACGTGCGTGTCGTTCGCCTGCAGCTCCAGCGCCCGCGCCCGCATCTCCCGGACGGTCTTGGCCACGCCGCCGTTCATCGAGCACAGCACGTGCACCGCGTCGTTCCCCGACCGCAGGAACACCCCGAGCCACAACTGCTCGACGCTGTAGGTGATCCCCGCCTCGATCCCGACCAGGCTGCTTCCCGCTCCTATGTCCGCGAGATCCGCCGCCGTCACCGTGTGCCGCAGCGTCCGGTCGAACTTCGGCAGCACCGTGTCCGCGAACAGCATCTTCAGCGTGCTCGCCGGCGGCATCCTGCGATGCGCGTTGTACGCCGCCAGCACCTCACCCGACCGGGCGTCCGCCACGACCCACGCCAGCGAGTTCGTCTCCGGCAGATCCGGCGCCCCGCCGTCCACCTGGACCCCGGAACGCGCGAGCCGCTCACCGCCGACCACAGGTCTGCCGGCGGCCGCGGCGGAACCGGACGCCAGAAGGGCGGAAGGGAGGGCGGCCGCTGCCAAGCCGAGCGCGCCGCGACGTGAGATGTGGGGGAAGTCGCGCACCCCAGAGACCGTACAAGCGATGCCCCCGCGACGTGGAACAGGGGGCGGGTCCCGGCGGAAAGTGGCACTCGTTCGGAGGGGGAGCGAGCGGCGGGGCCACTGTCAGTCCCCCTCTCTACGCTCGCGGACATGGGGACTGGAACGGTCGTCGGGGAGACGGAGCAGGCCGTTCCCGCGTACGGGCTGAGCGGCTTGGGGCGGGGCGGGTGGCGGCTGGGCGGTGTGAGCGCCGAGCTGGTGGTGCGGGGCGGGAAGGTGGCGGTGGGCTGGCGGGATGCCGCGGGCAGGGCCGTGCGGGGGGTGCCCGCGTGCGTGCGGCGGGAACAGGCGGGGGAGCTGGGGCTGCTGCGGGCCGCCGTGCGCGAGATCGAGGAGGCGCTGGGGGCCCAGGGCGCGCGGCTGGAGCGGGAGTTCCTGCGGCGCCGTCCGTGGGGGTACGGCGACTGGCGGGAGCGGTGCCTCGACCACCCGCTCGTGGGGACGCTCGCCCGGCGCCTGCTGTGGACGGTGGACGGAGTGGCGTGCGCCCACACGGACGGCGCCCTGCGCACGCTGACGGGGGAGCCGGTCGGCGGGGGCGTGGCGGTGGAGCTGTGGCACCCACTGGGGCGGGACCGTGCGGAGATCGACGCCTGGCGGGCCGAGCTGGAGCGGCACGGCATCATGCAGCCCTTCCCGCAGGCCTACCGCGAGGTCTGCGCCGCCGGCCCCCTCACCGGGCGGCTTCTGCGCGAGGACCGGTTCCACGCCTGGGCCGGCGCCCTCGGGTGGCGGTACACGCCGGGCGACGGTGGCCATGCCCTGGCCTTGGCCACGCGCGACCTGCCGCACTGGGGCGTGCGCGCAGAACTGCCGGTCGAGGCCGTGCGCTACGCGGGCGGCCGGGCCCTGGCCCTCGGCGCGCTGCGGTGGCATCCGCTCGGGACCGCCGGCGTTCCGCCGCTCGTCGCCGGCGAAGTCGCGCGTGATCTCGGCCTGCTCGTGGACGCCGCCGGTATCGGCCGGGTCGCCGCCCCTCCCGGTGGCCGTGACCGCGCCCTCTGGGCTTCCTGCGCCTTCGGGGAGCTCACCCCCGGCGCCCGGACCCGCCGCGACGTGCTGACCCGCATCCTGCCGCGCCTCGCCCTGAGCGACCGCTGCCGCATCGAGGGCCGCTTCCTCCACGTCCGCGGCGTCCGCCACACCTACCGGATCCACCTCGGCTCCGCCCACGTACTCCTGCCCGACGACCGCCACTTGCCCGTCGCCCTGCCCGCCGCCCGTGCCCCGGAGCCGAGTTGGCTGCCGCATGAGGGCGACCGGACGCTGCCGGTGATCCTCGGCAAGGCCGCGCTCCTCGCCCGCGACACCCAGATCACCGACCCGACGATCGTGAGCCGACTGTGACCCGCACACGCACCTTCGACCCCTCGCCCTGGGAGGACCCGGGCCGCATCGACTTCATCGGACGCCTCGCCGCGCAGGCAGAACCGGCCGTTCTCGCCGGCCAACTGCTCCACCGGAGCGAGGGCGAGGGCTACCGGACGGCCGCCGTCCTGCGGGCGATGCCCGAGGAGCGGCGCAAGGCTCTGGCCAGGGTTGTCGTCGAGCGCATCGGTCGCGGCACCCGCGCCGGGGACGCGCGCCGGCAGGGCATGGTGCTGCTGGCCGTGATCTCGCGGGGCTTCCCGGACGCGGCGTGGTGCGAGGAGTGGAACGCCCTCCTGGAGGACCGGGCACGCCGCTGGTACTCCTCGGGCACCAGCGACGAACTGCCCGCCCTCGCCGAGGCCCTGCTCGACGCGGGACGGCCGCTGTCGGGCGAGGTGGTCGGGCTGCTCCGCAGATCCGCGTACGACGGCTGCCTGGACTGGGCCGGCATGCTCCTGGACCGCCTGCCGGAGCCGCCTCTCAACCCCGGTGAACTCTGGTCCGATCGCGCCCTCGCGGAGCTGCCGCAACTCGGCGTGTCATGGCGGCGGTTGATCCCGCATCTGCGCGACGCGAAGCCGGCTCCCAGCGCGCGCTGGGACCGTACGACCGCGGCGGTCCTCGACGGCATCGACCCCGAGGCCGTACGCAGGACCGTCACCCCCTGGCTCGCCCTCGCGACCCACGGCGGCAGCGCCCAGAGCGCCGGCCACGACCCGTGGAACGTCACCGCCGTCAGGGGCCTGGCCTGGCTGCTGTCGTCCCCGGCCCTGCCCCCGCACCCGGAGACGGTCCGCACCCTGGGCGCTCTCGTCGAACGGTCTCCGGTCAAAAGCGTCGTCGCCGGTGCCGGGGTGCGCGCCCTGGCCCGTCTGGAGGGCGGCGCCGGGCAGGCGGAACTGCGCAGGCTCGCCGGGAGTGTGGGCCATACGGTCACCCGCAGGCAGGTCCGGAGCGCGCTGACCGGGTGAACGGCCGAGGGCCCCGTACCCGGTTCACCGGGTGCGGGGCCCTCGGGCGGACCTGGGGAGGCGGGATCAGAAGCGACGCGTGATGAGCGCGCGCTTCACCTCCTGGATGGCCTTGGTGACCTCGATGCCACGCGGGCAGGCGTCGGTGCAGTTGAACGTGGTGCGGCAGCGCCACACGCCGTCCTTGTCGTTCAGCACCTCAAGACGCTGCTCGGCCGCCTCGTCACGCGAGTCGAAGATGAAGCGGTGGGCGTTGACGATGGCCGCCGGCCCGAAGTACTGGCCGTCGTTCCAGAACACCGGGCAGGACGACGTGCACGCGGCGCACAGGATGCACTTGGTGGTGTCGTCGAAGCGCGCGCGGTCCTCGGCGGACTGCAGGCGCTCGCGGGTCGGCTCGTTGCCCTTGGTGATCAGGAAGGGCATGACGTCACGGTAGGCCTGGAAGAACGGGTCCATGTCCACGACCAGGTCCTTCAGCACCGTCAGGCCCTTGATGGGCTCGACCGTGATGGGCTTCTCCGGGTTGATGTCCTTGATCAGGGTCTTGCAGGCCAGGCGGTTGCGGCCGTTGATGCGCATGGCGTCGGAGCCGCAGATGCCGTGGGCGCAGGAGCGACGGAACGTCAGCGTGCCGTCCATGTCCCACTTGATCTTGTGGAGGCCGTCGAGGACCCGCTCCTTGGGGTCGATCTCGAGCTGGAAGTCCTGCCACGTGGGCTCCGCGGAGACCTCCGGGTTGAACCGGCGGATCCGGAAGGTGACGGTGATGTAGGGCGAGGCCTGGGCCTCGGCCTCGACCTTGTCGAGGGTCGCGGTGCTCATCAGTACTTACGCTCCATGGGCTGGTAGCGGGTCTGCACGACCGGCTTGTAGTCGAGACGGATCGCTTCGGTGCCGTTGGCACCCACTTCGCGGTACGCCATCGTGTGCCGCATGAAGTTGACGTCGTCGCGGTTCGGGTAGTCCTCGCGGTAGTGGCCGCCGCGGGACTCCTTGCGGGCCAGGGCGGAGACCGCCATGACCTCGGCGAGGTCGAGCAGGTTGCCGAGCTCGATGGCCTCCAGCAGGTCGGTGTTGAAGCGCCGGCCCTTGTCCTGGATCGAGACGTTCTTGTACCGCGCGCGCAGCTCGCCGATCTTCTCGACCGCGGTCTTGATGGTCTGCTCGGTGCGGAAGACCATGACGTTGGCGTCCATGGTCTCCTGCAGCTCCTTGCGGAGCGTCGCGACCCGCTCGTTGCCGGTGGAGGCGCGCAGCGTCTCGACCTGGCTCTCGACCAGCTGGGCCGGGTTCTCGGGGAGCTCGACGTGGTCG
>NZ_JBHXSO010000057.1:0-48639 GCF_042714775.1 Streptomyces sp. NPDC058691
CCCTGCCCCGGTTGGGGGCCCGGGGGCGCGCGCGCCCCGGGCTATGGTGGCGGGGGGGCGCGGGCCTCGGCCGGTACGGTTCAGCCCAGGTAGAAGTCCCTGCGGGCGGCCACGAACGCCTCGATCGACTGGGCGGGGGCGCCCGTGACGCGCTCGACGCCGTCGGCCGTGCGGTTGTAACGGTTGTCCCGGTGCAGCCGGGCCATGGTGGCGACGTGCTGTTCGAGGTGCGGCGGCATTCCCGTCTTGGGGAGCTGGGCCTCCCACCTCTCAGGGGGCACGTCCACGTAGGACACCGGACGGCCCAGGGCCTGGGAGAAGGCCTTGGCCAGTTCGTGCATGTCGACCGCGCGCGGCCCGGTCAGCTCGTAGACCTGCCCGATGTGCGGAGCCGGGTCACGGAGCACGGTGGCGATGACCCGGGCGACGTCGTCCACGGCGACCGGTGAGGTGCGCCCGGTGCCGAAGGGCAGCACGATCGTGCCGCTCTCCTGGATCGACCGCGCCGCCATCATGGTGAACATCGGGGTGTCCAGGAACGCCGTCGGCCGGATGTGCACCACGGGCAGCCCGGACCAGTCGAAGACCTGCTCCGCCAGCCAGTGCAGCCGCTGCTGGTGCGACTCCTCGGTGCTGGTGGCGGTCATCTGCGACACCGTCATCTGCGACAGGTCGACCAGGGCCTCCAACTTCCCGTACTGCTTGGCGACGGAGGCCACCACGGTCGCCGCCAGCAGGTGGTCGGGCGACACACGCATCCCGAAGTACATCCGTGTCACGCCCTCCAGCGCGGCCGCCACCGTCTCGGGCCGGGTCAGGTCGCCGAGGACGACCTCCGCGCCGAGCGCACGCAGTTCAGCCGCACGCTCGTCCTCGCGGCGGACCATGAAGCGCACCGGCACGTCCTGAGCGCGCAGTTGCTCGAAGACCGTACGGCCCACGCCGCCGGCACCGGGGATGAGAACAAGGTTGTCGGTAACCATCAGTCGGGCTCCTTGGGAGTGATGAAATTCCGGGTCGAGGTGTGATCAGAGCGTCTGCGCGGCTGCCGGCTTGCCCGGCAGGTAGGCCAGTACGACGACGGCGCCGAGGAGGGCGACGGCCGCGGACCCCATCGCGGTGATGTGCATGGCGTGGAGGAAGGCGTCGTGTGCGGGCTGTACCAGTGCCCTGCCGGCGGGTCCGAGTTTCCCGGCGACGGTCAGGGTCGCCTGGACGGATTCGGCCGCGGCGTGCCGCTGGGAGGCGGGCAGTGCGTTCAGGTGGCTGTCGATGCCGTTGCGGTAGGTGGTGGACAGGATCGACCCCAGTACGGCGACTCCCATGGCGCCGCCGACCTGCCGGAAGGTGTTGTTGACCGCGGATCCGGAGCCGGCCTTCTCCCGCGGCAGCGACGACATGATCATGACGGTGGCGGGCGGCATCACATGGGCCATCCCGGTGCCCATCAGGAAGAACAGCACCTCGAGTACCCAGATGGGGGTGTCCTGGCCGAGCAGCAGGAAGCCGGCGAAGGCCACGGCGGTCAGGATCAGGCCGCCGGCGCACACGGCCCGGGCGCCGAAGCGGTTGACGACCAGCCGGGCCCGCGGGGCGAAGAACATCTGGGAGGCGGCCAGCGGCAGCACGAGCAGACCGGACTGGAGCACGCTGTAGCCGCGCACGCTCTGGTTGTAGAAGACGCTGAAGAACGTGACGCCCATGAGGGCGAAGAAGACCAGGCCGATGGCGGCGACGGAGGCGGAGAACCGGCGGTTGCGGAAGTAGGTGACATCGAGGGCCGGATGGTCGCTGCGGGACTCGTAGACCACGAAACCGGCGAGCACCGCCAGGCCGCCCAGAATCGTCGCCCAGGCCTCGGGACGGGTGAAGTCGCCCAGCTGGCCGCCCTTGATGATGCCGTAGATCAGCACTGCCAGACCGACGATCGACAGCAGCACGCCGACCGGGTCGAGCCTGCCGGGCCGGGGGTCCTTGGAGTCGGGGACGATCGCCACCATCGCGATCATCGCGGCGACCACGATCGGCACGTTGACCAGGAAGACCGAACCCCACCAGAAGTGCTGCAGCAGGACGCCGCCGGCTATGGGGCCGGCGGCGATGGCGAAGCCGACGACACCGGTCCAGATGCCGATGGCCTTGGGCTGCTCCGCGGGCTCGAAGACGTTCATGATGATCGCGAGGGTGGCGGGCAGGATGAAGGCGCCGCCGAAGCCCATCACGGCGCGGAAGGCGATGAGCTGCCCGGAGGAGTCCGACACCGCGGACAGCACGGATCCCACGCCGAAGATCAGCATGCCGAAGAGCAGCACCCTCTTGCGGCCGAGCCGGTCACCGAGCAGGCCCGCGGTGAAGAGCAGTCCGGCGAAGACCAGCGTGTAGGAGTTGACCGCCCACTCCAACTGGCTCTGGGTGGAGCCGAGTCCGGTGGGGGCGGGCTGGGCGATGGTCTTCATCGCCACGTTGAGGATCGAGTTGTCGAGCATCACCACCAGGAGGCTGCACGCGAGCACGGTGAGGATGGCCCAGCGCCGCCGGTGGACCGCATCGGAAACGCGTCGGTGCGCGTGCGGCGCGGTCGGTGTCGAGGACTCGGTGGGGGTGGGTGGCGATGCCACAGGGGGTCTCCAGTGCTGTCGGTGGTTCTGCGATTGCGGGGCGGAGGCCGTCGGCCTCGGACGGAGGACGCGGCAGTGCCGGGCCCGGTCTGACCTGCCGGGTGATCCCGTCGACCCAAAATAGATGTCGCAATCAGACTAAACACGGGATAGGATAGATGACAAGCGACAGTTATTTGGGGAGAGTGATTCCGTGGGCCGCGTGTCCAAGGCGCAAGCGCAGGAGAACCGGCAGCACGTCGTGGCCACCGCCTCGCGGATGTTCCGTGAGAAGGGCACCGCGGTGAGCATCGCCGACCTGATGAAGGCTGTCGGGCTCACCCATGGCGCGTTCTACAAGCAGTTCGCCTCCAAGGAGGACCTGGTCGACAAGGCCATCGCCCACGCCTTCGAGGATCCGTCGGCACACTCGCCGGTGGGTCTCGAGGAGCCCGGCGGGGACCACGAGGCCGCCCGCCGGACGCTGATCGAGCAATATCTCTCGGTCTGGCACCGCGATCACGCCGGGGACGGCTGTCCCGTCTCCGGATTCGCCGCCGACCTGGGGCGCGAGCCCGACCAGGCCGCCCGCTCCCAGCCCGTCTACATCAACGGGGTGCGGAACCGCGCCGCCCGGCTGGCAACCGGCGACGACGACGGCATGGCCCAGCTCTGCACCATGGTCGGGGCCCTGGTCCTCGCCCGTGCCACCCGCGGCAACCCGATCTCCGATGAACTGCTGCAGGCCGCGCGCACGGCTCTCACCGGGATCGACTCCGGGCGGGGTGAATCGCAGCGGCACGCGGACTGACCCGGACCGGGCAGTGCGGCAGGTCGGCTCCGTGCCGTGCCTGTGGATCCTCGACCCACCCTCGAAATAAATCGGTTGCGCGTTGTGCGGTGCTCGCTAGGATCTTGCCGATCCTGAGGTGCCGGGCGCTGACAGCGGCCCGGTCGTGACGAGAGGGGAGGTGCGTTTTCGTGGTTGCCGCCGTGATGCGGTGCGCCCGCGTGTGCGCGCCAGACGCCCTTTCTCGTTACCTTCCCACCGGCTGACGACGCGCGTTCGCCGACGCGCCTTCCGGTGGGTCCTTCCACAGGAGATCACCACAGTGCGTGAGCGCTTTGCCGACGGCGAGTCATTCGCCCGTATCCGCCCCAAGGGCAAGAACCGACGCAATGACCGCGACGAGGAAGAGGCCTTCGAGGGGGCCTTCTACGACTACGCGGCCGGCCAGGACACCTTCGCCGAAGGCGATGAGGACACCTACGAGAACGGCTTCACCACGGCGCCCGGCCACTTGCCCGACGGGCCTCCCCAGGGCGACCGCTGGTCCACCTGGGATCGATCGACCCCGACCGAGAAGGGCCCCGAGCCGCGCCCCGCGTGGGTGGTGACGGACCTGGCCGCCGTCGACACCGAGCTCGGCATCGTCAAGACGGGCAAGGAGGCCGACGTCTTCCTGATCGAACGGGCCGTGCCCGGAACGGACCGCCGCACCCTGATGGCCGCCAAACGGTACCGCGACGGGCAGCACCGCATGTTCCACCGCGACTCCGGATACCTGGAGGGGCGCTCCCACAAGGAGTCCCGCGTCAGCCGGGCCATGGCCAAGCGCACGGCTTTCGGCAAGGAGGCCATCGCCGGCCAGTGGGCCGGCGCCGAGTTCGCGGCGCTGTCCCGGCTGTGGTCGGCAGGGGTGGCCGTGCCCTATCCCGTGCAGATCCTGGGGACCGAGATCCTGATGGAGTTCATCGGGGACCCGTCGGGGACGGCCGCACCACGCCTGGCCCAGCTCCGCTCGCAGGAGGCCGATCTGGACGACCTGTGGGAGCAGCTCGGCCGCAGCCTGTCGCTGCTCGCGCGCGACGGCTACGCGCACGGCGACCTGTCCGCCTACAACATCCTCGTCCACGAGGGCCGTCTGGTCGTCATCGACGTGCCCCAGATCGTCGACGTCATCGCCAACCCGCGGGGCCGCTCCTTCCTCGAACGCGACGTCCGCAACGTAGGTGCCTGGTTCGTCTCCAGAGGCCTGGCGGAACGACGTGTCGAGGAATTGGCGCAGTCGTTGGCCTTTGACGCACGGCTCGGCTGAACGCCATTGCCACGTCGGCGTGTTCGCGGCTGCCGAGCACGCCGGCGCGGGCCCGGACCCGGGAGCGACTCCCGGGTCCGCGCGGGCCGCGGCCCGCTTCAGGCCTGGTACTGGGTGAGATCGATGGCGTGGACGCGCAAGGGGAAGCCGTACTCGGGGTGTGTGGTGTCGCGCTCCGGCGCCATGCCGAGCTTGCGCAGCACGTTCTCCGAGGCGTCGTCCCCGATCCGGGCGATGCCGACCAGGCGCTCCAGGCCGCGGTCCTGGAGCGCGAACTCCATCGCGGCGTGGGCGGCCTCCGAGGCGTAGCCCTGGCCCCAGAACTGCTGGCCCAGCCGCCAGCAGACCGACACGTCGGGCATCAGCTCCGGCAGGAACTCCGGCAGGGACAGGCCGGTGAATCCGGCCAGTTCGCCCGAGGCCAGCAACTCGACGGCGAAGAGGCCGAAGCCCTCCTCGTCCCACTCCTCCTCCCACCGCTCGATGGCCTCCGCGGTGTGTTCCAGGTCGCGCACGGAGCCGTCGCCGACCCAGCGCATCACCCGGGGGTCGCCGTTGATCTCGGCCATGGGGACCAGGTCGTCGTCCTGCCAGCGGCGCAGGAGCAGGCGGGGGGTCTGGATCTCGGTCATGGGCTCATCCTGTCGAAGGCGAAGCCGCAACGGTAATCGGCGCGGCGGCCGACGCCGCCCGCCCGCGCGGCCGACCGGGCCTCGGGACGCCCAACTGCCGGGCGACGGGCAGATGTCGAGGACCGTGGGGTGGCGGCGGCCGACCGTCGCATCGACCCCGCAGCGGCGCCGAAGCGGCGTCGGTACGGCACCCCATGACGCCCCTCCCACGTGGCGGTGTGGGAGGGGCAGGTGGGGGTAGCCGCTCAGAGTGCGGCGCTGCCGTGGGTCCGCCGCGGTGGTGATTCCCCATGCGCCGCACGGGCGCAGCCCCGTCCGCTGTGGAAGTGGGCGGAGCTGCGGTCGCCTTCCCCTCCTCCGGTCGCCGGTGCAGCCACTCTTGAGCCCTTGTGTGCCGGGCGGCGCGCCTACTCGACGCGGTGCGGCCCGCGGCGGGCGACATGCAGGCGTGTGCGGGTGGGGAGGTGTTCCCAGCCGGCGGACCGGCGGGCTCGTTCCACAGGTCCGTCGTGCAGGTCGTCCAGCACCTGGGCGGGGGCGCTGTCGGGGGCGAGGGTGAGATCGATGCGGCCCTCGGGGTGCGGGGCGCTGCCTGCCATCCGCGCCCTGGCCTTGCGGACGCCTGGCAGGCGCCCGGCGTCGGTGGCGAGTGCGTCGCTCAGTGCCCGGTGCCGCATTCGGACGCCTTCGGCGGGGGACGCTCCACCGACGGCGATGGGGCCGGGGCGGTGGCGGCGCACTTGTGCGATCAGCCACCACAGGGCGAGCAGAGCTGCGACGGCCAGCGCGGCGATGACGGCGGGCCACCACCACCATCCCTGCCCCGACCAGGCGATCCGGTCGGCGCGGGCGAGCAGGACCTGATGCGGGGAGGTCAGGGGCCAGCCGCCGGGGGGTGCCAGATCCCATCTGCGGTACGCGTCGAATCCGGCGGCGAGGACCAGCAGGCCCCCGCCCAGCAGAACGATTCCGGCCGTCCCGAGCAGGGTCCGGTTGACCTTGGCTTGTGCGTCCATCGTCCGTCCTCCATGTCACGTGGTGCCGCGCTGTACGGCCGGTCACGTCGTGCGGCGTGCGCGGACCGACAGTTTCGGGGGGTGGGCCAGAGCGAGCCCGTTGCGCTGCTCGTCCCTGACGGCGGCGACGATCTCGCTTCTGACCTCGCGCGGGTCGCGGAAGCGCACGTCCGCCCGCACCCTGGTGCGGTGCCGGCGCACCCGGACCCTTGCCCCGCTGACTCCGGGGACCCGCAGGGCGGTGTCACGCAGCAACTGGGCCGCGCTGTCGCGGTCCAGCGTGGCGCGTGTCCGGCCGCGGCCGGCGGGCACCTGGAGCGGCAGCCGGCGGCGTAGGCCGGGAGTGAGCGCGAGCACGATCAGCCACACGCCGAGGGCGGCCGCGGCGGCCGCTCCGGCGAGCATCCACACGTCGTCGAGGGGACGGCTCGCCAGCTCGTCGAAGAGCCCATTGCGCCAGGCGGCAGCCGGTTGTCCGGCGCGTACCCGCACGACATCGAACAACAGCATCACGGCGCAGAAAAGCACCACCAGGGCGGCGAACGCGGCAGGTATCCGGCGTGCGGACCACAGCCGCCGCGAGGGCTTCCGGCTCGGAACGGTCGCCGGGGGGCCGTGGCCGGGCGGGAGCCCGTCACGCCCGAGCCTGGAGGCTGTTGCGCGCCGCTTCGCCGAGGTGGCCGCGCGGGACTGCGGCGGACGCGGTTCGGGAACGGGGACGGCGGATTCCTGTCGGGGGCTCATGGCGCTCCTTGCATCGTTCCTTGCATGACGAGGGTGGCCCGCCGGATCATCGGACGCTTCCGTTCTCCGGGCTCTCGACGGGGACGAGCCGGCGCACGGTCAAGGTGACCTCGCGGACGTTCATCCCGGTCAAGTGGGCGACCCGTTCGGCGATGTCATCCCGCATCTGCGAGGTGGCGAGGGCGATGTCGAGGGGGTAGGGCAGGTCCAGGGAGATGGCCAGCCGTGCCGATCCGTGGTGCACCGCGGCCGAGGCGCTGGGGGAACCGAGTGCGGGGCGGTCAGAGGGCGGACCGGTCCGCCGGGTCGTGGCCTCGCGGGCGGCTCCCTCGGCGATCCTTTCCACCACCTTGGCGGGGATCTCGGTCGCGCCGCGCTCGGCGGGCGGTGGCAGGGAGCATGTCTCCGTGCCCCGGCGCCGGGCGGCGCCTTGGGCGGCGAGAGTCGGCTGCGCGGTCATAGGACCCGGCTCCGGGGCGGCGCCGAGTCATTCCTGGGACGCCTGAATGTCTGGTGGGCGGGGTTGCCGTGCGGGCGGGGGAGGTCGCCGTCGTGCCTGCGGCTTCCCTCGTCATGCCCTCCGTCGCGGCGGTGGACGAAGTCGCCGAGGACGAGGTCGCCTTGCGCGAAGCAGCCGATGACCAGACCCAGTGCTCCCAGGACGGCCACGACCAGAAACGCCCCGAACCCGCCGAAGTAGCCGGCGAAGCCGAGTGCCATGCCTGTTACCAGGCCCAGTGTCGCTGTGCTCATCTCTCACTCACCCATTTCATGGAGGTTGCTTCCTCGCTCGGCCCGCGCTCCGCCGCGACGCATGTCCCGGCCGGGCCCGAGGCGACGGGCAGTTCACGACACGCGGCCTTCGCTCTGCGGCTCGTCGTCGTCTTCGTCGGGGAGGTGGACGTCGTCGACGGTGATGTTCACCTCGACGACCTCGAGTCCGGTCATGCGCTCCACGGACGTGATCACATCGGTACGGACCTCCGCGGCCACGTCCACGATGGATATGCCGTATTCGACGACGACGTCGAGGTCGATGGCGGCCTCGCGTTCGCCGACCTCGACGGTCACGCCGCGCCCGACACCGGGGCGTCCGCCGGGGACCCGGTCCCGTACGGCTCCGATGGCCCGGGCCATCCCGGTGCCGAGGTTGTGGACGCCCGGTACCTCCCTGGTGGCCATCGCCGCGATCTTCTCCACCACGCTGTCCGTGATGGTGGTCTGTCCGCGGCTGTCGGCCGGGACATCGGCGCCGCGGCCGCCACCCTGCAGGATCGATCCGGTATTGCCCGCCTGGTCCTTGTTGAGTGCCGGGCGGCTGGTCATGTCCGTCATCATGAGGACTCCTCGATTGCTGCGGGCGCTCGCACAGTGCCCGTCAAAGGATTGGACCCGGTCCAGCCGCAATCGTCACGAAATCAGGGCAATTCAAGTCATATAGACTGAATGTTGCGGTGCTGTCGAAGGTTCGCAGCTCGCGTTACGGCGCTGACCGTGCCGACCGCAGTACGCGCCCCTCGGGGACAGCCGCAGGACGACCCCAAGCACCCAGGGGAGCGGCCGTGCAGCAACAGGAGAAATCCCCGCCACCCCGGCGGGCAGCCGACGGTGCGCAGGGCGGACCTGACTGGCTGCTGACCGTACGGGCCGGTGAAGGCGACGACGACGCCTTCGCCATCCTGGTCCGCCGGCACAGCGGCCCGATGCTCGCGCTGGCCCACCACCTGCTCGGTAATTCCGCGGACGCCGAGGACGCCGTGCAGGAGGCCTTTCTCAGCGCCTGGCGCAGACTGCCGGAGTTCCGGGGCGACGCCGCGTTCCGTACCTGGATGTATCGCATTGTCACCAACCGCTGCCTGAACACTCTGCGCCGTCGCACCACCGCCGTGCCCCTGGACACCGTCCCGGAGCCCACCACCGGCACCGCGGGCTCCGGCCCGGCCGGCGTCGCCGAGAGCGGCGCCGCCACCGCTGCCCTGGCCCGTGCGCTCGCCCGGCTGAACCCCGAGCAGCGCGCCTGCTGGGTGCTGAGGGAACTGCACGGCCTGCACTACGAGGAAATCGCACAGATCGTGGGCGTCAGCGAACAGACCGTACGAGGCAGGCTCTTTCGAGCCAGGCGCTCCCTGATGAAGGAGATGGCCCCATGGCGCTAGGCGACCCGTATACGCGGCCCTCCGCGGCCGAGCCGCCGCGGGCAGGCACCGAGACGTTCGGCCCGTCTCCCGGCGACGACGCCTCCCTGCTCACCGGAGACCAGCTGCTGCCCTGCGGGCGTCCCCTCAGCCGCGCCTGGGAGCTCGCACGCGATGCCACCTCCACCACCGACCCGCACACCGCCGTCTGCCCCCACTGCAGGCAGGCCATCGAGGGCCTCGCGGCCTTGGACGACGCCATCGGCGCGCTTCGCGCCCAGCAGAGGCCCAGCGCCCAGACCATCGCCGACCGGGTGATACGCGCAGTCCGCGCGGAAATCCGCCTCGGCCGGATGCTGCCCCTTGACGACCCCGCCGGAGACCTGCGGATCGCCGAGACCGTGGCGGCGAAAGTCCTGCGCCGGGCCGCCGACACCGTCACCGGCGCGCAGGTCGCCAGTCTGCGCATGACCCCCACCGGGGACGGCCAGGCCGTGCACATCGCCTGCACGCTGGCCGCGGCGCCCTATGGACCGCTGCCCGAATACGCCGACCAGGTACGCCAGGCCGTCCTGCACGCCGCGCACCTGACGCTCGGGCTGGCCGTCAGCGGCATCGACATCACGATCATGGACCTGCTGGACCCGGACGCGCCGACGGCCCGCGGCGAAGCCGGTCTCCCGGAAGGCGAATTCCGATGACCCTCGTCGAAGCGATGAACCTCAACCAGACGGCAGCCCACGCCGCCCTCGCCGTCCCCGGCGTGGCCGGACTGCAGCCCGGCCTCGGTCACCGGCTCGCCAATGCCGCCGCCCTCGCCCAGCAGCACATCGGCATCGCAGCCCAGCCCCCGGAAGCGGGCATCCGAGCCGAACGCACCTTCCAGCCCTTGGGCTGGCACGTGGAAGTGCGCTGCATCCTGAACCAAGAGCGCCGCGCACTGGACACCGCGCGTGACGTCCGCCGGCAGGTACGTTCCGCGGTCACCGCCCACCTGGCACGCAACGGCACACCGGAACCGGTCACCATCCTGGTGACCGTCACCGGTTCGACGCCGTGACCGGTGTCGGCGTTCGTGTCCGGGAGGGCGACCCTTCGGCCTCCGCTGACAACCGATGTTGTCCGGCGGTGCTGATGTCGCCTACTGTGTGCTGATGCCTGGCATTCACTTCTCGCTGCGGATGAGTGAGGAGGAGATCGCCGCTCTCGCCACGGGTGCGGTCGACGACCTCGTCCGTGAACTGGTCCGTCGTGCTTTTCAGCCGCTTCCCGGCCGGGGCGAGGAGCCACCGGCCCAGGCCGAAGCCCTTGCACACCTGCACATGCTCATTCACCTGCGGCAAGCCGTCGAACGTCTGGAAGAGACCGCCGCCCATGAAGCGGCCGACGCGGGTGCCGGCTATCCGCAGATCGGCAGGGCGTCCAACATGACCCGGCAGGGCGCCCGCCGCCGGTGGCCGGGCCTGAACACTTCCTCCCACCCGGCTCCACCCAAGTCCCGGAGTTCCCGATGATGATCGCCCCCGCTCGCCCCTATGACGTGCTGCTGGTCGAGGACGACCTCGCCGACGCGATGCTCATCGAGGACGCCCTCACCGCGCGCGGCACGCGCAATCTGGGCAAGGCCCAGGACGGCGCTGCGGCTCTGGAGTACCTGCGCGACCCGGCCAACCCGCGACCGGACCTGATCGTGCTGGACCTGAACATGCCCCGTATGAACGGCCGCGAGCTCCTGGCCATCATCAAGAGCGACGAACTGCTGCAGACCATCCCGGTGGTGGTCCTCACCACCTCTTCGGCGCCTGACGACGTCGCCGGTGCCTACCGGCAGCACGCGAACGCCTACGTCACCAAGCCCGTCAACCTTGACGACTTCGAACGGGCCGTGCAGAGCATCGACGCCTTCTACCTCGACACCGTCACCAAACTGCCGCGGCCGTAGGGCGAAAGAGCGCCGACCGGCTCTGTCCACGCCCGGAGTCGTGATCACGTGACGGGGAAAACAGCTGGAGCGATGATGATCGGGCTGGTAGCTTTCAGCCGTCCGTGACAACGCCCGAGGAGGTGAGACCCATGACCGCTGTATCGACGTGGGTGCTCCCCCTTTCCGTCACGGCCGGCGATTGACGTAGGGACGTCGCCGGGAGCGCCTCGACAACAAGGCACTCCCGAAAGGCAACACCTGTGCATTTTCTGCGGTTCACCGCTGAGTCGTCGTCAAACGGCGTGGTCGAACGCGACTTCATCCTGGACGGGATCCCCGGCGTCCTCTGGTCGCCGGCCTCAGGCGCCGATCGCGCGCCCCTGGTGCTGATGGGGCACGGCGGCGGTACGCACAAGAAGGCACCGGCCATGGCGGGCCGTGCGCACCTGCTCGTGACCGGCTGCGGTTTCCATGTGGCCGTCATCGACGCGCCCGGTCACGGCGACCGGCCGCGAACGGCGCACGACGAGCAGGAGATCGCGGCGCTGTACCGGGCGAGGGCGGCGGGCGAGCCGGAAGGCCCGATCGTCGTCCGCTACAACGATCATCTGGCGGAGCTCGCCGTGCCCGAATACCGGGCGACCCTGGACGCCCTCCAGGAACTCCCGGAGATCGGCGCCGACGGGCCGGTCGGCTACTGGGGCATCAACATGGGAACCGCGATCGGAGTGCCGTTCGTGGCGACCGAACCCAGGATCACGGCCGCGGTCTTCGGTCAGCACTGGCCCGACGCCCTGGCCGAGAAGGCGAAGCGGATCACCATCCCGATCGAGTTCGACATGCAGTGGGACGACGAACACATCCCGCGTGAGGGCGCTCTCGCGCTGTTCGACGCCTTCGCTTCGAAGGAGAAGACATTGCACGCCAACGCGGGCAAGCACAAGGAACTGCCCAGGTTCGAGGCGGACAGCGCGGTCCGCTTCTTCGCCCGGCAGTTCGGCCGAGCGGTCACCGTTCCGGCCTGACGTGGGGTGCGGTCGCGGCGTCCGGCTCACCGGCCGGGCGGCGCGACCGCGGTCCCGCCGCGTTCGCGCCGGTCAGGTCGGACCCGGTGCCCGGCCGGTGAGCCCGGCAGGTGTGCCGAGCGGCCTGTCAGGGCCGGGGCGCGAGCAGATCCTGACTGCCTGTCAGTTCCAGGACGCGGGCGACCCTGGCGCTCATCGTCCGTATGGTCAGGCGGTGGCCCGCCGGGTTGTCGGCCGTCCGGGCTTTGAGCAGGACATTGAGGCCCGCGCAGTCGAAGAAGGAGACCTCGGACAGGTCCAGTTCCAGGCCCCCGGGATAGGTGTGCAGTGCCGCGGTGATGCAGCGTTCGAGGTCCGCCGAGCACTCGGCGTCCACTTCTCCGATGATCACGGCAATCGCCCTGCCGGGCTCGCAGGGCATGAGACGGAGCATCGCCCGGGCGCCGAAGCGGCCCTTCCCTCCCAGGGGCGTATACGCGGGCAACCGCGTCATCGTGTACTCCCGATGCTGCGACAGAGGGGTCTCCTGCCAACTGTGATGATGCCCCCGCGGTACGACACACGTCAAATAAATCAGGAAATCTTTTTCATGGGTTGATGGTCCGGAAACCCGGAGCGCATGATGGAGGCATGGACGGAGGCGCACAGAACCGGGATCAGTCGAAGTGGACGTTCCTCACCAGCCACGCACGGGTCCTCATCATCATCGCCAAAGACCCCGGCGTCAGGCTGCGTGACGTCGCCGAGGCCAGCGGCCTCACCGAACGGGCGGTGCAGGGGATCGTCTCCGACCTGGAGGACGGCGGTTACCTGACCCGCTCCCGTGAGGGGCGGCGCAACCGCTACGAGATCGTCCCCGGCGCCATGTTCCGCCACCCCGCCGAGGCAGATCACGAGATCGCCGGCCTCCTGGCCCTGATCAGTACGCGATGACGCGGACTCCTTCGCGTTGGCGCGCCCGCCGCGCCGCCTAATCGGAACCGCTGTCCTGATCCTGGCCGCCGTCGATCCATGGGGCGGGCGGTTGTGACGGGATGGGGGCGTCCAGTCTCAACAGACCACGCGCGCACAGTTCGTCGAGGACCTGCAGCAGCAGGGGCCGGGCGTCCCTGCCGGGCTCACGCGCGGGCGCCGGTGCGACGCCGGGAAACGGGCCGCGGGGCCTCGGCAGACCCTGCGGCTCGGGCTCCTCGGGGCCGTGAATGCACAGTCGGACCATCGGCACCGGGGCGGCCCGCGTGGATAGGCCGTATGGGCGAATCCGCCGCTGGAGTGCCTGGCGCACTCGGCGCAGGTGCCATGGGGCCGGTGTCACCCGGAGAGTGCATCGGTCCTTGCGAAGGTGCATCCTGGAGATGCGGCCCCGCTGGCGCTTGCCGGGTCTCCATGCCCTATGCGGCGGGGTCGCCCGGCGGGTTGAAGCGTCCGTTCGGTTCAGCCGGCCGGCAGGTCGGCCACGGCGGCGACGCCCACCGCGATCGCGCCCTCGCTCACGTTGCCGAACCCGAGCACCAGCCGGGCCCCGCCGGTGCCGCCCGGCGCCGAGCGGTTGGCCGCCATCCCGTACAGGCCGACCTGCCGAGCGCGGGCCGCCGCCACGACCCGCTCCTCGTCGCAGCCCGCACCGAGCTGGGCCACGGCGTGGAAGCCCGCGGCGAGGCCGGTTACGCGTACGCCGGGCGCGGTGTTGAGTGTCGCCGGCGACGAGAATCCCGTCGAGGAATACATCTCGGCCGATCCGTCCTGGAGGGACGGAAAAAGGGAGACCGGCCTGTTCGGCGGCATCGACCGCTGCGGTGCTCAGGCGGAGTGGTCGTCGTAGAGGGCGCGGTTCTGGGCGACGAAGGTTTCGACGTCGAGCGGGTCGTCGCCGCCGATCCTCTTGACCACGTCGTTCATGCCGGCGAAGACGCCGTTGCGGTAGTCGATGGCAACGGCGCGCAGATGCTGGATCAAGTGCTGCGAGGCACCGCGCTTCTCCAGGATGGCGGTGAATTCGTCGAGCTCGATGGGCACATAGGTGACCTTGCGGCCCAAGGCTCGCGTCATCGCTTCGGCGATCCCGTAGTGGTCCAGCTCGACGGCACCATAGAGCGGGTAGATCTTGCCGGCGTGCGGTGCGGGGTCTTCGAGGATGGACGCGATCACCTTCGCCTGGTCACGGGCGGCGATCGGGGCATGCCGCCCGTCGGCGAAGGGGAAGCGCAGTTCGCCCGTGCCGTTCCACATGGTGGTCAGCCATTCGGCGAAGAACGTGGGTCGCAGGTGGGTGACCGCGACGGGGGAGCGGTCCAGCAGGCGTTCGGCGACCCAGTGCTGCCGTGCGGCGTTGCTGGCGGCCTCGCGGCGGGCGGAGATCTGAGACATGTTCACGATCGCCCGCACACCGTTCTCCTCCGCGGCCTGGGCCAGGTTCGCCGTGGCGTCCATGAGGCCGGGAGCGATCGGGTAGGTGAAGTAGGCGGCGTCGATCCCCTCGGCGGCTTGCGCCAGGGAGTCGAGGTCGTGGACGTCGCCGACCACGACCTCCGCGCCGCGCTCGGCGAGCCCCTCGGAGCGCTCGTCGACTCGGCGGACGAGTGCGCGTACGCGGTGGCCGCGCTGGAGCAGCAGTTCGGTGGTGTACCTGCCGGTCTTGCCGGTCGCTCCGATCACCAGAAGGTTGCGGGTCATGATGACGTCTTCCTTGCCTTGACGTGCTCCGCTCCCCGGGTGCAGGGGCGGAAGACGGTGTGTGACGCGATGCGCCGTGCCGTGCGGATACTCATGGAGAAGTCGCGTGCCGGCCGCCGGACAGGCTGAACAACTCGAAGAACCGCCGCGCGGTGTCAGGGGCGCCCTCCACGACGAGCTCTCCTGAAGCCATCGCGTCATCGACGGCGACCTCGCCTTTGGCGAGGGCGTAGAAGGTGGCCTTCCCGCAGGTCAACCGCAGGCCCGGTTTCACAGGTGCGGGCCCGACCTCCGTCCTCACCCGCTCACCGTCGCCCTGCAGCCACAGTGTTTCCTCACCCACGACCAACTCCGTGAGGGTGTCGAAGCCCGCCGCCTCCCCAGGAGCCGTGAGGCGCATGGCCACCAAGCTCCACGCGGCACGGTCGGCGTAGCCGGGCGGCGGGGCCTGAAGCCCTCCACCCCAGTCGGCCAGGGACGCCAGGAGCGGGAGCAGTGCCTCACCTCGCGCACCGAGTTCGTAGGCCGCGGCGCGCCCCGGGCCGGGCAGTGTCGTACGACGCACCACGTCGTACTCGCCCAGATGCTTGAGTCGCGTGGCGAGGAGGCTGGTGCCCATCGCCGGCAGGACGTCCAGCAGATCGCTGTAGCGGCGGGGGCCCAAGGTGAGCTCGCGGACGATGAGCAGTGTCCACCTCTCCCCGAGTACGTCGAGCGCACGGGCAATGCGGCAGACCTGTTCGTAAGAGCGACTCATCACGCCTCCTCCGCGAGGGGAACCGCCGGGCCGGCGGCGACCGCCGCCCTCTTGTGTGACCAAGGGGCGGCTCACGGGCCTGCCTCGTTACTTCTAAAACATATAGTCGATGCTACGTGTTTTAGAACCACAGGGCAGCCGCAAACCTTCCCGGTCGGGCTGCCCGTCGCGGGGTCGCGGACGATCCGCCGGATCCGCCGGCTACAGGCGGACGGTCATCCCGCCGTCGATGGCGAGCGCGGCGCCGGTGATGAAGGAGGCTTCATCACTGAGCAGGAAGGCCGCGAAAGCGGCGATCTCGTCCGGCCGGGCCATCCGCCCGAGTGGGTGCATCGCCTCGGCCGCGTGCCAGGCTTCCTCCGTTGTCAGGCCGGGCGCAGCCTGCGCCAGCGATCGTGACAAGGGGGTGTCGACGCCGCCGATGACCAGGGCGTTGACCCTGATGCCGGTCGCGGCCATGTCCAGCGCCGCCGACCGGGTGAGCCCGATCACGCCGTGCTTGGCGGCGTTGTAGCCGGCCATGTTCGGGTACGCGGCGACGCCGCAGACCGAGGCGCTGTTCAGGATCGCGCCGCCGCCACTTGCCTGGAGCGCGGGAATCTCGTGCTTGAGGCCGTAGAAGACACTGCTGAGGTTCAACTCCAGCTCCGCGTGCCACGCCTCGCCGTCGAGTTCGGTGACCGGGCCGGTGGCGATGGGGGCGCCCACGTTGTTGAACGCGCCGTCGAGCCTGCCGTACCGGCTCAGCGCCTGCCGGACCAGCTCCGCCACCTCGGCCTCCACGGTCACGTCGGTGGACACGAAGGCCGCCTCGCCGCCTCTGGTGCGGATTGCGGCCACCAACGCGTCGCCGGCCTCCCGGCCGCGGGCCGCCAGGACGGCCGTCGCGCCCTCGCCCGCGATCCGCTCCGCGGTCGCACGGCCCACGCCGGTGGTGGCACCGGTGATCAGGATGACCTTCTCTGCGAAGCGTGCGGACATGATCACTCCCACGATCGGTCAGGCCGGAAGGCGAGCACCGGTCCGGCGGTTGACGCGTTCACGACCTGCCGGGAGCCGATGCGTCAGCGGTGTCACCGGGTGTGCTCACCGTCCGCTGCCGCCAGTCGCTGCTCCAGCCACACCCGGGCTGTTCTCCAAGCATGTCCGTCCGGGTCCATGACGTCGAAGTGGCCGGCACCGGGCGACACGACGAAGGTGACGTCCACGCCCTCCGCGGCCGCGGCCTCGGCATACGTCCGGCCGTACTCGGGCGGGATGATGTCATCGGCCGTGCCATGGATCACGAGCACCGGGACGCCCCCGTTCCTCAGCAGCACGGGGGATGCCGCCGCGTACCGCTCGCCGTACTCGGCGACTCTTCCACCGAGCAGAAGCGGTGTGATGCCCTCGCTCATCTTCGACGCGACACCGGCCCACAGCTCCGGGTGGGACGGCAGCGGTTCATCGGCCGTCGGTTCGGCGTCGAGGTCCGCGGGAAGCGGCCCGAGGCCGGCGTCGTCGGCCGCCACCAGGTCGAGCACGCCGGCGAGGGTCACGGCGCCCAGCGGCTTCACCCGCGGACGGGCACCGGGGACACCGTCGGGCAGGGCGGACCGATGCGCGGTCCACGCGGCGAGCTGGCCCCCGGCCGAGTGCCCCACGACCAGCACCCTGCTGCCGTCGACGCAGGGATCCAGGTGCGGTACGACGTCCACGGCGGCCGCCATGTCGTCGAAGGTGCCCGGCCAGCCACCGCCGGGTTCGCCGATGCGCCGGTACTCGATGTTCCACACCGCGAAACCCCGTGACACCAGGTCCGCCACGACGGGAAGCGACTGCCTGCGGTCGTACAGCGCGGTCCACCAACCACCGTGGACCATGACGACCACGGGGAACGGGCCGTCCCCCTCCGGCAGGTACAGCTCTCCGACCTGCGACGGCTCGGGACCGTAAGCGATGGTTCGCACGTCACGGCGGCCGTCCTCCGCATCGTCGTAGCGCACGCCGCTGTCGGCGCTCACCAGCCGGTCGATCGTGGCGAAGAAGGCGGCGATCCCGGGGAGATTGCCGCCCTTGGCGCGCGATTCGTCGTACGCCTGGGCGTCCGCCCACTCGACGATGTCCAGCCACGTGGTGTCCGCCACGCGCACCAGCTTCGCCCCCATGAACCCTCGCCGGTCCTTGCGGAAGGCGGCGAGCATCTCGCCCCGGGCCTCCAGCATCTCCGACGTTCGCTCCGGCGCGACGGTGAACCTGGTCAACTCGACCACAGACATGTGGGAACTCCCGGTGATGCGGCATCGCAGCGACGGCGGGCGCAGTAGTAAAGATCGCTGACTGTCAAGGTTTCTTACCAATCAGCCTAAGGAGTCGCCCGTACGGCCGCAACCCATCCCCGAGTCGCGCGCGGAGGCGAGGTTTGCGCCTCCCGGAAAGCCGCTGCTCAAGCGGACGGCATGTGGGGCCCGCTCGTCCCCGAGGGCTACGCCACCTATGTCGCCCTCGGCGCTTCCGGCATGGCCGGAGAAGTGTACGGAGTCGGCCAGATCTCGACCGCATACGCCAAACAGCCGTGAACCGCCCGGTCCCCTGACCGGGCGGTTCACACCTCGTCCATGCGTCAAGACACGATCACGCGGGCTGCCACAGCTCGATCCGATTGCCCTCGGGATCGGTGACCCAGCCGAATCGGCCCACACCGTCCATGTCCTGTGTCTCGGCGGCCACGTCCGCACCCTTGGCGCGCAGTTGCGCGAGCATCGCGTCCAGGTCGCGGACCCGGAAGTTGAGCATGGTCTGCTGGGTGGGGGACCCGAAGTAGTCGGTCCCGGACTCGAAGGTGGCGAACACCGTCGGCCCGGCTTCCTGGTGCCACAGGCCGTTCTCCTCGGCGTTCAGGCCCAGGCACTCGCGGTACCAGGCACTGAGAGCCGCGGGGTCGGCGGCCCGCATGAAGTGTCCACCGATTCCAAGCACATGTTCCATGGCGCCATCCTGCCAGCTCGGCGAGGGGGCGGGCCGACACCACACCGTCGCCGGCTTCCCGTGTCAATCGTCGGCGAGGCTCGTCGCGTTGAGGCGCTGCTGCTCCACCACGTCCATGAAGAGCCGCTTGAACTCGGCGTAGGCGTTCACCCCGAGGCGCTGTGCATGGCGGGTCTGCATCTCCGCCATGATCTTGTCCGCGGCAGCCATCTGGGCGCGGCCGCGCTTGGTGGGGCAGACGAGTTTGGCCCGCCGGTCCGCGGGGTCACTTTGCCGCTCGACGTAGTCCAGCGCGGTGAGTTCGTCGATCAGCGTCCCGATGACCTGCTTGTGCTGGCCGGACACCCGGGCCAGCTCGGTCGCCCGGATGCCCTGTGGCTGAAGGTAGGCGAGGACGGCGCCGTGGCGAGGCTTGAGGTCGTCGAAACCGAGGTGATGGAGACGGGAGAACAGCTCGGCTTGGACGGCGAACAGCAGGCGCCCGGCCAGCACGCCGAGATCGGGGTCGTCAACGTTGCGCACCGCGCGGCTCACACCCCTTCTCCACTGCCTCACTCCTGACGGGACGTCTCACGTCCCGATCCGGTGATTCTAACGGCGCGTCAACCGGCCGCCGCGGCGGCATGGCGAAGCGTCGTCCCTCGTCATGCCGTTCCGGCGACCCGCCGATACCCGGTCAGTCGGTGCTCCAGCGGCGGAGTTGCAGGGCGATCTCTCTGGGGGGCACGGTCCCGGCGACGACCCCGCGGACGAGGGTGGCGGCGTCCTTCGGCTGGTAGGTCAGGGGACGGCCGTTGACCTGGAGGAAGGCGACCGCGGCGAGCCAGCCGAACTGGGCGTTGGAGTGCTCGAGGGACGGGAGCCTGACCAAGGTGTGGAGCAGGGCGGCCGCCTTGAGCCAGATCGAACCGTAGACCTCCCGGCCCATGGCCTGCGCGCGGTGACGGGCGACCGCGGCGTCCAGCGGCCCGAGGTCATCGGGCTGCGGGTCGCCGGTGATGTGTTCGGCGACCTGCAGGAGCCATGGCACTTCGGCGTGGATCAGCTCTTCGGGTCCGGGGCCGGGTCCGGTCACGCGGCGCTCCCGCGCGTCCGGCCGTCGCTGTCGAGGTCGGCCAGGCGGCGGCCGGCCTCGGCGTCCGCGGCGCGGTACGCCGGGTCCGGGCGGCCGTCCTCCGGCAGGATCTCGGCGAACGCGTCCTTCACGTACTCGTGGGCCTCCATCGCGGCCTCCAGGAACGCGGTGGGGACGGCGTTGGCCTGGCTGAGCGCGGCGCGGCGGATGTACTCGCGGGTGCTGAGGTTGGCGGCCGCCGCCGCGCGCCGGACCTGGTCCAGCTCGTCGTCGTCCTTGAAGGGGACGTTCATGCCCTTTGTCGCTGCCATGTACTGACGGTACCGTCAGTACAACCCGAGGGCCAGCGGTTCGGCGGATGCGACGGCTGCGACGAGCCGGGGGTGCCGGGTGCAGGTCTCCTCCCGCCGCCCGGGTCTACTCGGGGAGCGGGCGCAGGACCTGTTCCGCCCACACCGACTTGCCCTCGGGGGAGTACCGGATTCCCCAGCGCTGGGTGAGCCGGGAGACGATCAGCAGCCCGCGGCCGCCTTCATCGCTCGTGCGGGCGTGGCGAAGCCGGGGTGCGGCGCCGCCGCCGTCCGTCACTTCGCATATCAGGCAGTGGTCCCGTACCAGACGCAGCTGGATGGGGTTCGCGCCGTAGCGGACGGCGTTGGTGACCAGTTCGCTGACCACGAGTTCGGTGGTGGGAACGAGGTCGGACAGTCCCCAGGCCTCCAGTTGCGCGGTGGCCCCGGCGCGGGCGGCCGCGACGGCTGCCGGGTCCGACGGCAGATGCAGGGTGGCGACGTCCTGCCCGGACAGGGTGCGGGTGCGGGCCAGGAGGAGGACGACGTCCTCTTTGGGACGGCCGGGAAGCAGAGCGTAGAGGGCCGCGTCGCAGATGTCCTGGAGCGGCCGCTCGGGGTCGGCCAGGATCTGCCGCAGCCGGTGCATCGCCGCCTCCGCACCCTCCGGGAGGGACGTCAGGAGACCATCGGTGTACAGGGCCAGCACGCTCCCCTCGGCGAGGACGGCTTCCGCCGCGTCGAACGGCAGGTTTCCCCGGCCGAGCGGGGGCCCGGCGGCGGCGTCCCACGTGCGTGCGGTTCCGTCCGCGTCGACGATCACCGGCGCCGCGTGCCCGGCGCGTGCCATCGTGCACCGGCGGGAGACGGGGTCGTAGACGACGTAGGCACACGTCGCGGCCACCGGCTGGGCGTCCGCGCACTCCTCGGAGGCGCCGGGCTCGTCGACGGCCAGACGCGAGACCAGGTCGTCCAGGCGTGCCAGCACCTCGTCGGGCGGCAGGTCCAATGCGGAGAGTGCCTGGACCGCCATCCGCAGGCGGCCCATCGTCGCCGCCGCCTGTACCCCGTGCCCCAGCACGTCCCCCGCCACCAGGGCGACTTGGGTGCCGGAGAGGGCGATCACATCGAACCAGGCGGTGTCGCTCCTTCCGGGCGCGTAGCAATGCGACGTCTCCACGGCCGTGACGACCGGCAGGTGCGCGGGCAGAAGCCGGCGCTGCAGGATCTGGGCGGCGGTGCGCTCGCGGGTGTACAGGCGTGCGTTGTCCATCGCGACGGCGGTCCGGTCGGCGAGTGCGGAGGCGAATCGCAGATCGTCCTCGTCGAAGGGATCGGGGTCCGAGGTGCGGTAGAAGCACGCGAATCCCAGCACCGCACCATGGTGGCTCAGGGGAAGGACCATGAGGGAGTGCGCGCCGTCCGCCAGGATCTCGCTGTCTCCGGTGGCGGGGACGGTCACCCAGACCGCGTCTTCCCGCAGATGACGGATCAGCCGCGGCCGATGGTCGGACAGGCTCTGTGTGTACGGGCTGGGGAAGGGGAAGCTGCGCGCCTCGGTCGAGGTGCGAAGGGGCCCTGGGGACGGCGACGCGCCGGCGTCGGCGTCGGCGGGCACCGCGAGTGCGGCGACGCGCCGGAGGAGGACGTCGTCCTGCACCGGTCCGGGCGGCGGCGCCTCGCCCCGCAGCACGCAGTCCAGCACGTCGACCGTGACGACGTCGGCGCTGCGCGGAAGGGCGATCGACGCGAACTCGTGCGCGGTCCGGGAGACGTCCAGGGTCGTGCCGATGCGCAGGTCGGCCTGATGGAGGAGTTCACAGCGGGCCTGCGCCCGGGCGCGCGAGGTGACGTCATGGACGGTGGCGATGACTCCTATGCAGGCCGACGCTTCGTCGCGCACGGGCAGGGCGGAGATGGAGACGACCCGATCGCGACGCGGATTGGAGACGTCACGTCCGCGCTCCTCCCGGTCGATGACCGGCGTTCCTGTGCTCACGACCTCCCGCAGCATGCGTTCGAGCACCGCGGCGTCGAAGCCCGGCATGATCTCGCCGATTCGCCGGCCTGCCGTCGTCCCGAGGGCACCGGGGTGCGTGCCGGTATTGGAACGCAGAAGCCGCAGGTCGGAGTCGAAGATGTAGACACCACCAAGGGAGTCGCGCAGCAACGTGTCGAGCGCCGCCGTGCGGACATCGTGGTAGCGACGATCGCGGCCCTTCATCGTGTCTGTCACGGCGCCAGCTCCGTTCTTCCGCTGCCGGCATTCCGTCAACCGGCGGCTCGGGCGGCCAACGAGTGTGGTCACGGGAGGAGTTGAGGCCGGCGGAGTACCGGGAATCTCCGGGGACCGATGTGAGGATACGGATGTCCCTATGCCGGATGACCCGTCCAGCGTTGCTCCCCGCCCATGGGATGTCGATGTGGCCGTCGACAGCGATGGACGGGCGCCGCGGTGGCCGCGGACACGGCGGCCACGTCGCGGGGGGCTCCGTCCGGCCGGTGAGAGCCGGCCTTCCGGGCGGAATTGGTTCAAGGCCACCAAAATCTGCCGAAAGGTGGTGTTCCGGGTCCAATGGTTCCCCTGTGATCTACCTCTAGTGTCGGAATTGTGGCGGAATCACCGACACGATCCGGTCTTCCGGAACGGAAGGAGCGGTAGATGAACGCGATAGGGCAGGGCACGCTGTCGCCCATCGACCTCACCACCGTGGGCCCCGGGAACGGGCACCCGGTCGTCCAGCCCCCTGTGCTGGGCGGATCCGAGCACACGGACTACTACCTGCTGGGCGACCTCCTCACCGATGAGCAGAACGCGCTCCGCCAGCGGGTCCGGGACTTCATGGACCAAGAGGTCACCCCGGTCATCAACCCCTACTGGGAACGGGCGGAGTTCCCCTTCCCGCTGGTCCCCAAGCTCGCCGAACTCGGCGTCGCCGGTTTCCAGATCTCCGGCTACGGCTGTCCGGGAATGAGCAATGTGACGGCAGGCATGGTGATCCTCGAACTTGCCCGGGGTGATCTGAGCATCTCCACGTTCGCCGGGGTGCACTCGGCGCTGGCGATGATGTCGATCTCGCTGCTCGGCTCGGAGGAGCAGAAGCAGCGTTTCCTGCCGCCGATGGCGCGACTGGAGAAGATCGGCGCGTTCGGGCTGACCGAGCCCGCCCACGGCACGGACGTGGTCAAGCTGGAGACGACCGCCCGGCGGGACGGCGACGGTTACGTTCTCAACGGTCACAAGCGGTGGATCGGCAATGCGAGTTTCGCCGACTACGTGATCATCTGGGCGCGTGGTGACGACGGGCACGTGGGCGGTTACGTGGTGGAGAAGGGGACCCCGGGTTTCGACGCCCAGGTCATCACGGGCAAGACGGCGCTTCGGTGTGTGCAGAACGCGCAGATCTCCCTCACCGACGTCCGGGTTCCGGCCGAGAACCGGCTGGCGAACGTCGACACCTTCCGTGACACCGAGAAGGTGCTGCTGGCCTCGCGCTTCTGCGTGGCCTGGGAGGCGATCGGCGCCGCCGTCGCCGGCTACGAGACCGCTCTGGCGTACGCCAAGCAGCGCAAGCAGTTCGGTGTCCCCCTGGCGGCTTTCCAGCTCGTCCAGTACCGGCTGGCGCGCATGCTGGCGGACATCACCGACATGATGTGCATGCAGTTCCGGCTCAGCCAGCTGATGGACGAGGGCAAGTTCTCGATGCCGCGCGTGGCGCTCGCCAAGATGCACTACACCGAGCGCGCCCGGGCCATCCTCGCCGACGCCCGCGACATGCTCGGCGGCAACGGCATCCTCCTCGACTACCACGTGGCCCGGCACCTGTGCGACATCGAGGCCATCGACACCTACGAGGGCACCGACACCGTGCAGGCCCTCATCGTCGGCCGGGACATCACGGGATACAACGCCTTCGTGCCCGGGCTCCCGCCCCACTGACCGACCCGGACACGGCACGCCTGCCGCACAGCTCCTGCCTCGCCGCACGATCGGTGGTCGACGATGACCGAGAAATCCACTGTCCGAAGCGTCACCTACGATCTGCTGCGGACCCTCCGGCTCACGACGGTTTTCGGCAATCCCGGCTCCACCGAGGAGACGTTCCTCCAGGACTTCCCCCCGGACTTCACCTACGTCCTGGCGTTGCAGGAGGGGTCCGTCGTCGCGATGGCGGATGCCTTCGCCCAGGTGACGCAGCGCCCAGCGCTGGTCAACGTGCATTCCTCGGCCGGACTCGGCAATGCCATGGGGAACCTGGTGGCGGCATATCACGGGAACACCCCCCTGATCGTCACCTCGGGCCAGCAGCACCGGGAACTGGTGATCGGCGACCCCTATCTGGGCAACCGTGAGGCCGTCACGATGCCGAAGCCGTGGGTGAAATGGTCGTACGAGCCCGCGCGCGCCGAGGACGTACCCGAGGCGTTCATGCGGGCCTACGCGACGGCGCTGCAGCCGCCGGCGGGGCCGGTGTACGTCTCGGTCCCCATGGACGACTGGGGGCAGCCGCTGTCCGGCTTCGCCCGCGTGCGGACGGTGAGCGACCGGGTCGCTCCCGACGGGGCCCGTCTGCGGAGCTTCGCCGACCGGATCTCCGCCTGCCGCCGTCCCGCGCTGGTCTTCGGACCGGAGGTGGACCGCGGCGGCGGATGGGACGCGGCGGTCGCCCTGGCGGAGCGGCTGCGTGCGGCCGTGTACGGGGCGCCACTGCAGGACCGGGCCTCCTTCCCGGAGGACCATCCCCTCTTCCGCGGCCCGCTCGGGATGTCGGTGAAGAACGTCAGCGACCGGCTGGCCGGGCACGACCTGGTCGTCGTGTTCGGCGCGGAGGTCTTCCGCTACTACCCCTACGTCCCGGGTGACTACCTTCCGGCGGGCACGGAACTGCTGCAGATCACCGCCAACCCCGCGGTCGCGGCGGCGGCACGGGTGGGCGACAGCCTGCTGGGCGACCCCGCGACGGCGATCGCGCAGCTGCGGGACCTGGTCGCGGAGGGGTCCGCGCGAACCGCACCGGAACCCATGGCGCGGCCCTACAGCCTTCCGCAGTCGCCGAACAGCCCCCTCACCCCGCCGGAGGTCTATGCGGCTCTCGGCCGTGTCAGGCCGGACGACGCGGTTATCGTCAACGAATCCACATCGACCATGGCCCAGCAGATCGAGTGGCTCCCCACCGTCAGGACCGGATCGTTCTTCGCCACGGCCAGCGGGGGCATCGGCTGGGGCACCCCCGCAGCGGTGGGGGTCGCGCTGGGCGACCGGGACAGGGGGGTGCGGCGGCCGGTCGTCGGCCTGATCGGGGACGGCTCGTTCCAGTACTGCGTGCAGGCCGTCTGGACGGCGGCGCAGCACGAGCTGCCGATCGTCTATGTGGTCATGCGCAACGAGGAGTACTCCATCCTGAAGTCGTTCGCGGTGCTGGAGGACACACCCGGCGTTCCCGGCCTCGACCTGCCCGGACTCGACATCGCCTCCCTGGCCCGCGGATTCGGTTGCCGCGCGGTCGACGTGGAGACCACCGACGAGCTGGAGGGGGAGTTCAAGGCGGCTCTGTCCGCCGGCACGACCACGGTCATCGTGGTTCCCACACAGCCTCAGAAAGCCATGTTGTAGGCACCCCGGCGTTGTAGGCACCCCGGCCCGGGCGGCGGCCCGCGGGTCACGGGGATGTCAGGGAATGTCGGGGTGGAGGAGCGCGGAGCCGAGGTACTGGACGGCAAGCAGGGCGACTTCGAGATCGGTGTGGCCCTTTTGGACGGGGTGTCCGAGTGCTTCCTCGATTTTCCGGATGCGGTACTGGACGGTGTTCTTGTGGAGGATCTGGGCGCCGGCGGTCGCGGTGTAACTGCCGCCGGTGTCGAGGAAGATCTGAACGGTCTCGCGCAGCCGTGCGGAGTTCTCGTCGTCGGTGGCGAGTGGGCCCAGAACGGCTTGCACCCAGGCGCGCAGGTCCTGGATGTTCGTGGACATGAGGGCGATCGGCGCGACGCGGGAGTAGTCGGTGAAACGGGGTGGCGGGACCGCCACAGCCGCGAGTTCCTGGGCGCGCAGCGCCTGTCGGAGAGTGAAGCGGAAGCCCTCGACACCACGTCCCACGGCGCCCAGGCACACGCGTATGGAAGGGTCGCAGCGCTCGATCGCCTGGGGCAGCCGGTCGAGCGGAACGTCGGCGCACGGGCCCAACGGCAGCCAGGCCCAGGCCAGGCTCTCGTCGCGAGGGACGAACAACGGCCTGGCGGAGCAGTGGAGTTCTCTGGCGATCAGGTGGGTCATCCGGTCGAGGCGGGCCAGTCCGGCACCGTCACCTGTCGACGGCGGCAACCAGGCCACCATGCCCAGGTGGTGCTGGCGGAGCCGGTAACCGAGGGTTGATTCGACCCGGTCGGGGTCGACCTGGCGCTCGGCGAGAATGTCCCGAACACGGTTGGCGCGTACGGCGGTCCGGCTGAGCAGCCAATGATCCCGCTCGAACTGGTAGACCTCGATGACATGCTCGGTGATCCGGTCGATGTAGCCGAAGCTCACCCGGAGCATGCGCCGATGAGTGGCTGCGTGCAGATCCTTGTCGGCGTCCTGCCGGTCGAGTTCGTCGAGGCACCACTGGAGAAAGCGCCAGTGGCCGATGCGGTAGGCCCGGACCAGCGCGCTGACGGACACATCTCTTTGGGCGAGCCGTCTGGCGTACTCCGTGGCGGCCACGGGGCCCTCGACGTTGTCCAGAGGAATGTCGTTCTCGAATATGTGCAGCAGGGTGGAGACATTGTCCGCGACACTCGCCTGCAGGATTTTCACGACGGTGTCGTCGCCCCTGAGTTCGGGGATCTCCGCGATCAGGTTCTCACCTATGTCGCAGCTCACTTCGGACAGGTGTGACCCTACGTTTTCCGCGACGACGGAGAGTCTTTTTACGGCGCCGGGATATTCCGCAGCCATGCACGTAATTGTACAGCGGGTGATCGCACGACGTCCCCCTGTTCGCGGGGCAGCGTATCAGGGCTCTTCCGCACCGCCGTCCCTCACATGCGCCGGATGACCAGCACGGCCAGGTCGTCGGCGTGGTCCACCGCGGCCGCGGCGTCGAGGACGCGGTCGGCGGTCTCCTCGGCGGTCAGCCCGTCGTGGAGGGCCGCGCCGGCCAGTGTTCCGGCACGTTCCAGCCCTGCTTCCAGCGTCAGGCCCGGTCCTTCGACCACGCCGTCGGTGACCATGACCAGCGCGCTGTCCCGGTCCAGGGTGAAGGTCTCCTCGCGGTACTCGGTGTCGAGTACGACTCCGAGGACCGGCCCGCCCGGCAGTTCGTGGATGCGGTGGCTGCCGTCCTTGCGCGCGCACAGCACCGGCACGTGGCCGGCGCTGGCACCGGTGACCTGTCCGTCGCGCGGGTCGACGTGCAACATCGTGCAACTGGCGAACCGCGCCGGATCCATCGTGACGAGCAATTCGTTGGTGCACCTCAGCACGGTTGCCGGATCCGGTTCCTGACCCGCGATCGCCCGGAGGGACATGCGCACCTGGCCCATGAAGGCGGCCGCGTCCACGTCGTGGCCCTGGACGTCGCCGATCTCCAGGGCGACCGCGCCGTCGGGCAGCACGAAGGCGTCGTACCAGTCCCCGCCGATGTCCAGCCCGTCGCGGCTCGGCCGGTAGCGGGCGGCGACCTCCAGGCCCGGTAGGTGCTCGGGCAGCGTGGGGAGCATCGTCTGCTGCAGCGCCGCGGCCAAGTCGACGCGTGCCTGCTGCAACCGGATGCGCCTCAGTGCCTGGCCTGCCAGGTCGGCCAGCGTACCCATGAGGGTCTGCTCGTCAGGGGCCGGCCGGTACCCGGTGCCCGAGAACACCATCCACGCCCCGAGCGGCTGAGTGCCGGCCTCGCCGAGCGGGGTGATCGAGACGGCGTAGTCGGAGCCGAGATGGGCAAGCCGTGGAAAAGCGGCCGAACTCGGCCAACGGCGGATGTAGTCGTCCCGGTCGGGGATGAACTGCGGTTTGCCGCAGCGGATCGCCTCGGACACCGGGCCCGGACCGTCCAGCGGCATGTCGTGCAGCGCCGTGACCTCCCCCATGTCTATGCCGGCATCGGTGGAGACGTGCAGGCGGTCTTCGTCGACGAGTCCGAGCAGGGCTCCGGTTCCGTAGAAGGTCGCGGCGAGCCGGGTCAGGACGACCTGTTGCAGCTCCTGCTCCGTGGCCGCGGTGATCAAGGCGGAGGAGAAGTCGGCGATGTCTTTGGCACGCTGCCGCTCGGCGATCAGTGCGGCCTGTGCCTTCGCCTTGCTCTTCTCCTGCTTGGTGTCGTCGCGGACCACCCCGAAGATCTGCTCCGGTCCGTCACAGCCCAGTTGGATCTGACGGGTCTGAATGGCCAGTCGATGCCAGCCGTCGTGCTCGGTGAGGAGGCGCAGCCTGTGCCAGGAGGACTGGCCGGAAGCCGAGCGCAGGAGCTGCCGGAAGGTCTCACGGTCGTCAGGGTGCACTGCCGACATGACTCTGGAGAGGGACGCGGTGGGATCCAGGAAGTTCGCGGCCAGGGCGGGAGCGCCACCGAGCCACTCCAATTGGCGCTCCTGCGGTGAATACATCCACAGGCCGAGGTTGGTGGCCTTGGCGGCCATCCGGAAAGGGATCAGCAGGCTGGTCAGGTCGTTCCGCGAATCCAGAGCGTGCACCCAGACCATCTGCTTGCCGCCGGCGGAATCCGTGACCGGCCGTGCTTCGATCAGACACGCGACGGATGCTCCGCATGGCCCGGGAAACTCCAGCACTCGCATCGCGACTGCCTTTGTCCTGGCGGCCTGGATCGCGAGACTCTCGGCAGACATCTGCTGGTTCGGGGGCCACAGTTCACTGAAGTCGCGTCCGAGGCACTGCTCCGCCGGCCTGTCCAGCGCGGTCGCCATCGCCGGGTTGAGGCCGCTGATGACACCGTCCAGCGTCAGAAGCGCCGCAGGGTCGTCCCTTCGGAGGAGTTCGTCCGAGGCGTCCATCTGCGGCTCCCTGGCTGATGCGAAAACAGCCCCTTCACCCTTTTGGGTTGATATTACCGCAATCGCAGGTGGCCGATGGCTCGTCCGGGCTCTTGTGCCGCAGCCGAGGGTGGCGGCTTCTTGGATGGCGCTCCGCCGGGCGGCCCGGGGCATCGCGCCCGAGGTCACGCGGCGCTCAGCGCTCGGCGTCGGCGATCCTGTTCATGATCGCGGCCGCTTGTCGCAGCACCTGCTGCTCGCCTGGCCGCAGCAGGTGCCGCAGGGTGCCGGTCAGCCATGCTTCCCGCGCCGCCGGGATCGTCGCTGTCAGCGCGCGCCCCTCGGGGGTGGCGCTGATCAGCATCTTGCGTCCGTCGCCCGGGTCTTGTTCGGACGTGATCAAGCCGTGGGCGCGCAGGGCGGAGAGCGTCTCGGCCATCGACTGCCGGCGCACGTGCTCGGCCTGCGCGAGGGCGCTGGTCGTGGTCGGCCCCAGTTCGACGACGCGGCTGAGGGTGGTCAGCTGCGACCACGTCCACGGCATCTCGTCGGGCGCGCTCTCGCTGCGCAGGCGTGCCCGCAGTCGGGTCATCGCCTTCGTCAGCTCGGCCGCGGTCTCGTTCACCCGGTTTTCTTCGGCGCCCATGGACCGACGTTAGCAGGTAGGCAGGCAGCCTGCTATGTTGATTGTCAGGCAACCTGCCTATCCGGGCGCCGCCCCCGCATGGGAGTCCGGGTCCGGCGCGCGGGCTCGCCGCACCGACTCACTGGAGCATGAGAGGAGTTTCGCCATGCCTTCGACCAGCCGCGCCGGTCGTCGTACCGGCGGGCAGACGCCGGACACACCGGACACGCCGGACACGGAGCCGTGGCGTCGGCGACCCTTCGGTCCGCGATTCGTCGCACCGCTGCTCTTGGGCTCGACGCTCAACCCCGTCAACAGCTCGGTCATCGCCACCGCCTTGGTCGCCATCGCCGCCTCCGTGGGCGTGAGCGTCGGCCAGACCGCGATCCTGATCTCCTGCCTGTACCTGACCAGCGCGATCGCACAGCCCACCGCGGGACGCCTGTCCGAGGAGTTCGGCCCGCGCCGCGTGTTCCTCGTCGGGATCGTCGTGGTCTTCCTCGGCGGCCTGCTCGGCGGAATCGCGACCGCAATGCCCATGCTGGTCGTCGCGCGCGTCCTGATCGGACTGGGCACCTCGGCGGGCTACCCGGCCGCGATGCTGCTGATCCGCCGGCGCGCCACCGCGACCGGGCTCGACACGCCTCCCGGCAAGGTGCTCGGCAGCCTGGCCATCGCGGGTGCCGTCACCGTGGCGGTCGGCCCCGCGGTCGGCGGCCTGCTCGTCGGCTGGTTCGGATGGCGCGCCGCATTCCTGGTCAACGTGCCCTTCACGATCGTCACGTTCGCGACGGCGACGGCCTGGATCGCCAAGGACCCCGACGTCATCAGGGGCCGCGCGCCGCGTGAGATCCTCGCGCGCATCGACGCCCTCGGCATCGTGGGCTTCGGCGCCGCGATGACGTCGCTGCTCGTCTTCCTGCTGTCGCTGCCCGAGCCGCGGTGGGTGGCGCTCGGCCTGACCGTCGCGTTCGCCGCCGCACTCGTCGGCTGGGAGTTGCGCGCGTCCAATCCGTTCCTCGACGTGCGGCTGCTCGCCTCGAACGGCGCGCTCACCCGTACCTACCTGCGCAACGGGCTGAGCCTGCTGGGCGTCTACACGATGCTCTACGGGCTCACCCAGTGGCTCGAGGCCGCACACGGCCTGTCCGCCTACGCCGCCGGGCTGGCACTGCTCCCGATGGGCCTGCTCTCGGCGATCGCTGCCCGGTTCGTCGCGAACCGGGTCGACGTCCGCGGGCCGCTGATCGTCGCGGCGGTGCTGCTCGTGCTCGGCTCGGTGGCGGCGCTCTTCCTGACCAGCACCACGCCGGTGGTCGCCGTCATCGGCGTCACCGCGCTGTTCGGCATCATGTCGGGTGTCTCCAACCTGGCCAACCAGACCGCCCTGTACCGCGAATCGCCACCCGAGAAGCTCGGCACCGCCTCCGGTCTGCTGCGCACCTTCGGCTACGTCGGCTCGATCGCCTCGGCGACGATCACCGGCATCGCGTTCCGCCCCCACGTGAGCGACTCGGGTCTGCACCACGTCTCGCTCATCCTCATCGCCATCGGCGCCGTCGTGCTGCTGATGACCGTGTTCGACCGGCGTCTGAAGCCGTCGTCGGACGAGATCACCCCGCCCCGCAAGGAGAACAGCCCCATGTCCGTGTCCAGTACCGCCACGACCGTCGTTCCGTCCCGGACCGCCCTTTTGCTGATGGACTATCAGGCAGCCGTCCTGGCCGCCATCCCCGACGCCGAGCCGGTACTCGGCCACGCACGGCAGGCGCTGGACTGGGCGCGGGACAACGGGGTCCGGGTCGTGTACGTCCGGGTCGCCTTCACCCCGGAGGACTTCGCCCGGATCCCCGCGCACAACAAGGCCTTCGCGGCGGTCGCCGAGAACGGGTTCCTGCTCGACGGCAGCCCGGAGACCCAGCTGCACGACTCGCTCGAAGTGCGCGACGGCGACATCGTCGTGCGCAAGACCCGGTTCGGCGCCTTCAGCAGCACCGACCTCTACGGGGACCTGCGCGCCCAGGGCGTCGACACGCTCGTCGTCGCCGGCATATCGACCTCGGGCGTCGTCCTGTCCACTCTGCGCGACGCGGCCGACCAGGACTACCGCCTGTTCGTCCTCGCCGACGCCACCGCCGACCCGGACCCCGAGGTCCACCGCGTGCTCATCGACAAGGTCTTCCCGCACCAGGCCGACATCCTCGAAACCGGCGACCTCAAGGCGCTCAGCGCCGCCTGAGGCCGCGCGGGCGCGTCTGCGTCCCTTCCCCGCGGTCTGCCCCAGTGGCAGCCCCCGGGGAGGGGACAGAGGATGGAAAACGGGGCTGGAATCGACCGAATGACAATGTTCTGGGTGGTTCTCATGCCGATGCACACACCTTCGGTTCTGCTCGATCCGCTGGTCAACCGTGGTACGGCCTTCACGGCGGAGGAGCGGGACCGCCTCGGCCTGGTCGGCCGGCTGCCCGACGCCGAGCTCTCGCTCGACCAGCAGGCGATGCGTGCCTGGGAACAGGTGCAGCAGGAGCCGACGGCGCTGGCGAAGTTCCTCAACCTGGAGCAGCTGCACGACCGCAACGAGGTGGTGTACTACCGTCTCCTGCTGGATCACCTGGCCGAGTTGCTGCCGGTGGTCTACGACCCGACCGTGGGCGACGCGATCAAGCACTACAGCCACGACTACCGGAATGCGCGCGGTGTCTTCCTGTCCATCGACCGGCCGGACGATGTGCAGCGCTCCTTCGAGGCGCTGCAACTCCACCGCGACGAGATCGACTTGATCGTGGTCACCGACGCCGAGGAGATCCTGGGCATCGGTGACTGGGGCGTGCAGGGCGTGCAGATCTCGGTCGGCAAGCTCGCCGTCTACACCGCCGCGGCCGGCCTGCATCCCGACCGCTGCCTGCCCGTGGTCCTGGATGTCGGAACCGACAACGAGAATCTCCTCAACGACCCCCTCTACCTGGGCGCACGCCACAGCAGGGTGCGCGGTGAGCGCTACGACGCGTTCGTCGAGAGCTATCTGAAGACCGTCTCCGAGCTGTTCCCGAAGGCACTGCTGCACTTCGAGGACTTCGGGCCGGGCAACGCCCGCCGCATCCTGGAGACTTACGGCCGGCGGTACCGGATGTTCAACGACGACATGCAGGGCACCGGTGCCATCACCCTGGCCGCCGCGGTGTCGGCCCTGAAGGTCACCGGCGTGCCGTTCCGTGAGCAGCGCATGATCGTCTTCGGCGCGGGCACCGCGGGGGTGGGCATCGCCGACCAGTTGCGCGATGCCATGGTCCGCGACGGCCTGGACCCCAAGGAGGCCACCCGGCGGGTGTGGCTGGTCGACAAGCAGGGACTGCTCGTGGCGGGAATGCCGGACCTGCGCGACTACCAGGCGCCCTACGCCCGGCCCGCCGAGGAGGTCAAGGACTGGGCGGACGGGGAGATCGACCTGCTCACCGCCGTCCGGCAGGTCCACCCCACCATTCTCGTCGGCACCTCCACCTCCCCGGGCACCTTCGACGAGGCCGTGGTCACCGCGATGGCGGCGCACGTCGAGCGGCCGATCATCTTCCCGCTGTCCAACCCGACCGAGAAGATCGAGGCCATGCCCGCCGACCTGCTCGCCTGGACCGACGGCAAGGTCCTCACGGCGACCGGCATCCCGGTCGACCCCGTCGACCACGGAGGCGTACGGCACATCATCGGCCAGGCCAACAACGCGCTCCTCTACCCCGGCCTCGGCCTGGGCATCGTCGTCGCCGGCGCGGAACGCGTCACCGCCGGGATGCTGCTCGCCGCGGCGGAGGCGGTCGCCGGGCAGGTCGACGCCCGAGCCCCCGGCGCGCCCCTGCTGCCGCCGGTGGCGAACCTGCGCGCCTCCTCGGCCACCGTGGCCGTGGCGGTGGTGCGCGCGGCCGTGGAGGACGAGGTCGCCACCCGTAAGCCGGACAACCTCGTCCAGGCCGTACAGGACGCCATGTGGCAGCCGGTCTACGGACCGCTCTCGGAGAAGGCGCCGGCATGACCACCCGGCACCGGCAGACCGACGAGCAGCAGCCGAAGCCACGGGACGTGCCGATCGGCATCGACGCCACCGGCCACCGCCGGGAAACCGACTCGATGGGCGCCATCGAGGTGCCCGCCGACCGCTATTGGGGCGCCCAGACCCAGCGGTCCCTGATCCACTTCTCCATCGGGGACGACCGCATGCCCAAGGCCGTCTACCACGCCTACGGCTACGTCAAGAAGGCCGCCGCACTCGTCAACGGACGTCATGACCGTCTGCCCGGCTGGAAGGCCGACCTGATCGCGCGCGTGGCCGACGAGGTGATCCACGGCGCCCTCGACGACCACTTCCCGCTGTACGTGTGGCAGACCGGTTCGGGCACCCAGAGCAACATGAACGTCAACGAGGTCATCAGCAACCGGGCGATCCAGCTCGTCGGCGGCGCCCTGGGCTCCAAGACACCGGTCCACCCCAATGATCACGTCAACATGGGCCAGTCCTCCAACGACACGTTCCCCACCGCCATGCACATCGCCGCGGTCCGGCAGATCGACCGGCATCTGCTCCCGAAAGTCAAGGAACTGCGGCAGGCGGTGGAGGACAAGTCGCACGACTGGTGGGACGTGGTCAAGATCGGCCGCACGCATCTGGAGGACGCCGTCCCGCTGTCCGTCGGCCAGGAATGGTCGGGCTACGCCGCCCAACTGTCCGACGCCATCGACCGGATCGAGGCCACCCTGCCGGGTCTGCGCCAACTGGCCATCGGCGGAACCGCCGTCGGCACCGGCCTCAACGCGCCCGACGGCTTCGGTGAGCAGGTGACCCAGGAGATCGCCCGGCTGACCGGCTACCCGTTCCGAACCGCCGCCAACTCCTTCGCCGCGCAAGGCAGTCTGGACGCCATGGTGGCGGCCTCGTCCGGGCTGCGGGCGCTGGCCGTGCCGCTGATGAAGATCGCCAACGACCTGCGCTGGCTCGCCTCCGGCCCCCGCTGCGGCATCAGTGAACTCACGCTGCCCGCCAACGAACCCGGCAGCTCCATCATGCCCGGCAAGGTCAATCCGACCCAGTGCGAAGCGATGGTCATGGTCTGCATCCAGGCACTCGCGGAGGACAGTGCCATCGCCTTCGCGGGCAGCCAGGGCAACTTCGAACTCAACGCCATGCGGCCCGTCATCATCAACAACTTCCTGCACTCCGCCCGCATCCTCGCGGATGCCGGCGAGAAGCTGCGCCTCTACTGCATAGAAGGGGCCGAACTGCACCGGGAGCAGATCGACGACTACCTCACGCGCTCTCTGATGCTCGTCACCGCGCTGTCCCCGGAGATCGGCTACGACAAGGCCAGCCGGATAGCCCACAAGGCCGATGACGAGGGGACCACGCTGCGCGAAGCCGCCCTCGCCACCGGCTACATCTCCGCCCGGGACTTCGACCGCATCGTCGACCCGAGGAAGATGGTGAACCTCACCCACTGACCCTCGGCTAGAGCACCTTGAGCAGGCGTTCGGCCAAGGCGGCCGCCGAGGCGGGGTTCTGGCCGGTGTACAGATTCCGGTCGACCACCGTGTAGGGCTTCCACATCTCACCCTTGGTGAAGTCGACGCCCATGCCGATGAGTTCGTCCTCGACCAGCCACCGCGCCCGCTTGGCGAGTCCGACCCCTTCCTCCTCTTCGTTCGTGAACGCGGTGACCCGGTATCCGGCGAAGGGCGATCGGCCGTGGATCCTGGTCGACAGCATCGCCGCCGGGGCGTGGCAGACGATGGCCAGGGGCTTGCCGGAGGCGAGGGCCGCGGTCAGCAGGCGGCCGGCATCGGCGTCCGTGCTCAGGTCCTCCATGGGCCCGTGGCCGCCCGGGAGGTAGACGGCGTCGTAGTCCTCCAAGCGGGCGTCCGCCAGGTGGAGCGGCCGCCGCATCACTTCCGCGGAGCGGATGGTCTCCTCCAGGTCGAGGGCGATCTGCGGGCTGCCGGCCATCTCGGGACGCAGGCTCATCATGTCCACCGTCGGGATCACCCCGTTGGGGGTGGCAACCGTGATCTGGTGGCCGGCGTCGGTGAGCGCCTTGTACGGGGCCGCGAACTCCTCGGCCCAGTAGCCCGTCGCGTGCCTGGTTCCGTCCTTGAGCGTCCAGTACGCGGCCCCGGTCATCACGAACAGCAGCTTCGCCATCGGACCATCGCCTCCCTGTCGGCATCCGCCGGAATGAGGGAACATCCGTCACTTAAAGCATCGTATGGTCCGATGCGATCCGCGAGGCATGGACCGCATGCGGCACACGGCTGCCTCGGCGGCGCGCCACCGAGGGCAGCGGCTTCTCACGGAATCACGACGTCCAGCCCCACGAGTTCGGCGGAACGGTCCCACAGCCGGCGGCCGAGGCCGGAATCGTCCGCCTGCGGGTTGTTGCGCCGGGCGGGCTTGTGGTTCTCGTAGTAGGTACCGGACTGCCACTCCGTGCCGGGAGTGGTCTCGGCGAGCCAGACCAACTGCCGGGCACCCTTCTCGGGGCTGACCATCGCCAGCCGGCTGAGGGGGTTGCTGTAGATGGGGCGCATGAAGCTCTTGCTGCCGGATGCGAAGTTGGTCGCGACGGCACCGGGGTGGAATGCGGCGGCGGACAGGCCACGAGGCGCGTATCGGGCGTGCAGTTCCTTGGTGAAGAGAATGTTCTCGAGCTTGGCCGTGCCGTATGCCCGGTGCGCGGTGTAGCCGGAGTCGTTGTCGAGGTCGTCGATGTCGAGCTTCCCGAACAGGCGGGCACCCGCGCTGGACGTCTGGATCACCGATGCCCTGCCGGCCAGGAGCTTGCCCATGAGCAGATTCGTGAGCAGGAAGGGGGCCAGATGATTGACCTGGAGGGTCTTCTCGAAGCCGTCGGCGGTCTTGTCGCGGTCGCCGAAGATTCCCCCCGCGTTGTTGACCAGGACGTCGATACGCGGGTACGCGGCGTCGAGGTCCGCGGCGAGTTTCCGGACGTCGGCCAAGGAGGTGAAGTCGGCGAGGAACCGGTCCGCTCCGAGTTCGTCGGCGACCTTCGCGGTCTTCTCGGGGGAGCGGCCGACGATCACGACCCGGTGGCCGTTCTGGTGCAGCCGGCGGGCGCCGGCGGCTCCGATGCCGTCGCTGGCTCCGGTGATCACGATGGTCTTGGGCATGGGGCGGTATCCGTTCGTCTTGCCGGCGCGGCCGGGATGGGGTGCGGAGGTGTAGCTTTTGGGTGCCGCGATGCGTGTGTCCACACATCGCGTGGTCATGGCCGCACGATGTGACGTGCTTGCTGTTGTCGCAGAGGCGGAGGGGAAAACGCGTGTACCGATCGACCGTAGCCGCGCCCGCACCCTCGGTGAGTGAATGGGAAGACGCGTTCTCCAGCCTGCACGGAGCGAGCCGCATCACGGTGACGGATCGCGACGCGCCGTGGACGGGGCGTCTGGAATGCCGGCAGTCCCGGACGTACGGCATCGCCTACTGCAGTGGCGGGCGGGAAACGTTCATCCGGGACGCCCGGCACATCGCCGCTGATCCCCGCGGCACCTACGAACTGCTCGTCCCACTGGCCGGGACGGCCTGGGTCGAGCAAGGAGCGTCCTCGGGGGAGCTCCAGCCCGGTCATATGGCGCTGTGCGACATGGACCGGCCGGTGACCTTCGCGCACGACGACGACTTCCGGTCGATCGCGCTGATCGTGCCGGGCCGTGAGGTCGCCCATCGCAACCCGGCCGCCGCCCGCGAACCGCGGTTGCTCAGCGGGGTCAGCGGCCTGGGCCGGGTGATCCGCACGATGGTGGCCACCCTGCAGGAGGAGCGGGAGCAGTTCTCGGAGGCGGCCTTCGACGTCGCCTGCGAGCGGCTGCTCGACCTGGTGTGCGTGGCCGCGGAGGGTGCGACCGATTCGGCGCCGACGGGGCAGCGGGCGACGGTCGAGGCCGAGATCCGCCGGTACATCCGCCGTCACGCTGGCGATGCGGACCTTGACGCCGCCGGCATCGCGCGGGCTCTCGGCTGGTCGACCCGCTACATCCAGCAGGTGCTGCGGGCGGCCGGCACGACCCCGCGCGACCTCGTGCGCCATGAGCGGCTGCACCTTGCCCGGGCCCGGCTGGCAGGGGCGAGCTGGGCCGGGCACTCCATCGCGCAGATCGCTCATTCCTGTGGTTTCGGCAGTCATGCGTCGTTCAGTACCGCATTCCGGAAGGAGTTCGGCATGTCGCCCCGTGACGCCAGGAAGGGCGTCCTCCCGCCTCCGGCGGGCCCGAGGTGAGCGCGCTTCGCCATGGGCCGGTCAGTCGCCCGGGGCGGTGAAGTAGCGGCGCGGATTGTCGACCAGCATGGTGGTGAGCTGCTCCTCGGTGACGCCGGCCTGGCGCAGTGCGGGCAGGACGTTGTCGTGCAGGTGGGTGTGGTGCCAGTCCGGCGCGATCCGCTCGCGCACGCCGGGCGGGAACCAGTCGACGTGGCACGACGCGTCGTGCGACAGGACCATCCGGCCCGCCAGCCCTTCCCGGGCGAGTGCCGCGACGGTCGCCACCCGCTGGTCGGCCGGCAGCAGGATGTCGAGGCCGAAGCGGTCCATGCCGACGTACGAGCCGTTGTCGATCAGCTGGTGCAGGTAGTCCAGGTCGTCGGTGTCGCCGCTGTGACCGATGACCACGGCGCCGAGGTCCACGCCTTCGTCGCGCAGGATCTCCTGGGCGACCAGGCCGGTGCGGGCGGCCGCGCTGGTGTGCACGGTGATCGGCGCTCCGGTGCGCAGGTGGGCCTGTGCCACCGCCCGCATCACCCGCTCCACCCCGGGGGTGAGCTCTTCCTCGATCGCGCACTTCAGGAAAGCGGCCCTGATGCCCGTGTCGGCGATGCCCTCGGTGAGCTCCCGGACGAACAGCTCGGTCATCCCCTCGGGACCGCCGAGCAGCGTCCCCGGGCCGTGGTAGCGGAAGAAGTGCGGGATGTCGCCCAGCGTGTAGATGCCGGTGGCCGCGATGATGTTCAGGCCGACCTGCTCGTTCACCGCCGCGACCCGGGTGACGTCGCGCCCCAGCCCGATCACGGTGGGGTCCACGATCGTGGTGACGCCCGTGGCGGCCAGGGCCTTCAGTCGGCTGACCGCGTCGCTGACGCGCTCCTGCTCGTCCCAGGTCTCCGGGAGGCTCTGCCGGAACTCCTCGCTCAGGACGAAGACGTGCTCGTGCATCAGGACCGTTCCGAGGTCACCGACCGCCACGGGGCCACGGACAGTCTGTACTTGGGAAGGCGGAGTCATGGAAGTCCTTCGGGCTCATGCCGTCGCCCGTGCGGCATCGGCTTGATCGGTGCGAGGCGGGGTCGCGCCTCCGGCGGGCCTGTTCGCCGAGGTGCTGGTGTGCACCGGTGCACAGCCCGCCCGCCGGCACGACCTCTACTCTCGGGCACCCCGCCGCAGCCGTCTTTCGTGTCGACGCACACTTCTTCTCCCCGCACGTACTGACCGCTGTACGAGCCCGGCGGAGACTTCCGCCGGGCGTCAGCCGGATGGCCCCGGTAAAGTCATGGGTACAGGTCCCCTCGGCCACGACTCGCCACGGTGTGCGGTCGCGTCGCCTGCGACAGGGCTCGTGGCCCTTGCGTGACGGCTTGGACGAAACGCCGCCCGCGCGCGGAGAGGCTGGCAACGTGAAGAAGCTGCTCAGTCCCAGCGTTCCCGCCATCGGCCGGCCGGCGGGCCTCCCACAGGCGGATGCGATCGACACCGCCCATGCGGGCGGCACGCCTCACGGACTCAAGGGCGACCTCGTCGCGCTGCTCGGCGAGGACCAGGTGCTGCACCGCCTCTCGGATCTCGTCCGGTACGCCTCCGACGCCAGCCCCTACCGCTACCTGCCCCAGGTCGTCGTCCTGCCCCGTGACGTGGAGGACGTCCGGAAACTGCTCGGCTACTGCCGCCGAAGCGGGCGGCACGCCACGTTCCGTGCCGGCGGGACGAGCCTCAACGGCCAGGCCCAGTCCGATGACATCCTCATCGACGTGCGCCGGCACTGGAGCGGGATGGCCGTCGAGGGCGACGGCGCGCGCTTGCGGGCGCGGCCGGGCACGATCCTCGGCCACGCCGCGGCGTTGCTCCGCCGGCACGGCCGGCGGCTCGGGCCGGACCCGGCCTCCTCGGACGTCGCCACGATCGGCGGAGTCCTCGCCAACAACGCGGCCGGTATGCGCTGCACCTTGGAGCGCAACGCCTACCACACGGTGGCGTCGATGACCCTCGTGCTGCCGTCCGGCACGGTCATCGACACCGCCGCGCCGGACGCCGAGGCGCGCTTCGCCGCGGCGGAGCCCGAACTGGCGGCCGGACTCGCCGGGTTGCGGGAGCAACTGCTCGCGGACAGCGAACTCACCGCGCGTGTGCGCCACAAGTTCTCCATCCGCAACACCACCGGATACACCCTTGCGGCGCTGCTCGACGCCGACACCCCGCTCGAGATCTTCCGGCGCCTCGTCATCGGTTCCGAGGGCACTCTCGCGTTCATCGCCGAGGCCGTGATCGACACGCTGCCGGCCCCTACGGCGACCACGGTCACCTGGATCGCGCTTCCCTCGGTGGAGGAAGCGGCAGCCCTCGTGCCGGGCCTGGTCGGCCTCGGTGCCGAAGCCGTCGAACTCATGGTCGCACCAGCCCTCACCGCCGCCGCCCAGGCATACCCGAACACCCCCGCGTACTGGAAGACCCTCGATCCGGGTGCGGCGGCGCTTCTGGTCGAGTTCGCCACCCGGGAGCCGGCCGCCCTCGACGAAGTCGAGGCCCGCGTCGCGGAGCTGGTCGCGGACGCGAACCTGCTGCACGCGCTGGACTTCACCCGGGACCAGGAGCTCATCGAACTGGACTGGCGCATCCGCGAGGGCCTGCTCGGCATCGTCGGCCAACTTCGCCCGCCGGGCACCGCCGTGGTCACCGAGGACGTCTGCTTCCCGCCCGCCCGGATCGCCGAAGGCGCGAGCGATCTGCACACCATCTTGACCAGGCACGGCTTCCTGCCGGGCGTCGCGGGCCACGCCGCGTACGGCAATCTCCACTTCACCCTGACGCCCAAACTCGCCGACCCCGCCGACCGCGACAGGTACGCCGCGTTCATGTCCGACCTCGTGGCGCTCGTCATCGACAAGTACGACGGATCACTCAAGGCGGAGCACGGCACCGGGATCAACATGGCGCCGTTCGTCCGTCACGAATGGGGCGACAAGGCCACCGGGATCATGTGGCGGATCAAGGAACTCGCCGACCCGCACGGCGTCCTCGCCCCCGACGTCATCCTCACCCGTGACGCCCAGGTCCACCTGAAGTCCTTCAAGTCGACACCGGACATCGAGGACGCGGCGACCCACTGCATCGAGTGCGGCTACTGCGAGGCCGTCTGCCCCAGCCGCAACGTCACCACCACCCCACGGCAGCGCATCGTGCTGCGCCGGGAGATGGCGCGACAGCCCGAAGGATCGCCGCTGCTGGCCGAGTTGCTGGCGGAATACGAGTACGACGCCATCGAGACCTGCGCAGTCGACGGCACCTGTGCCCTCCCATGTCCCGTGCACATCAACACCGGTGCGCTGATCAAGGAATTCCGGCGGGACGAATCGACGGAAGCGCGCGAGAAGGTCGCGCTCCGGATCGCCAAGCGATGGGCGACCGTCGAGGAACTCGCCCGCACCGCCATGGGCGCCGCCGACATCGTCCAGCGAACGGTCGGCGCGAAAGCGCTCACCGAACTGACCGCCGGCGCGCGGCTCGCGATCAGCAACGACCTCATGCCGGCGGTCCCGGGACCGATGCCGCGCAGCGCGCCGGGCAAGCCGCCCGAGACCTCCCGCGGCGGCGCGGCGGCCGTCTACTTCCCCGCTTGCGTCAACCGCATCTTCGGCCGCGACCCGGGGATGCCACGGCATCCGTCCCTCCAGCAGGCACTTGTCGAGGTCTCGGCACGAGCCGGCAAGCCGCTGTGGATCCCGGACGACGTGGCCGGCAAGTGCTGCTCCACCCCATGGAGCAGCAAGGGCTACACCCAGGGACACGAATGGATGGCCGCGACCACCTGCGACGCCCTGTGGACCTGGAGCGGGCACGGCTCCCTGCCCGTGGTCATCGACGCCGCCTCATGCACCAACGGCCTGCTCGACGACGTCAGGAACTACCTCGACGACGAGCACCGCGCCCGGCTGGAACAGATCACCCTCCTCGACTCGATCACCTGGTGCGCCGACCTGCTCCCGCACTTGGACGTCACCAGGCGGGTGGACCGCGTGGCGGTGCACCCCACCTGTTCAACGGCCCACCTGGGGCTGAGCAAGACCCTGGAGGCCATCGCGGGACAACTCGCCGCCGAGGTCCTGGTACCGGTCGGCACCACCTGCTGCGGCACGGCCGGCGACCGAGGGCTCCTCCACCCGGAACTCGTCGTCTCCGCGACGCGGGACGAGAAGGCCGTCCTGGACGAGACGCCCGCGGACGCATACCTGTCGGCCAACCGCACCTGCGAGATGGGAATGCGGCACGCCACCGGCCGCGCGTACGAGTCCTTCGTCTTCGTCCTGGAAGAACTGACCCGCCCGGCGGCGTAGGACCGGTCAGGCGCCGCTTGCCGGTCCCAGCAGCCCGCGGGCGGTGGCCAGGCTCCAGGCCGCCAGGGTGAATCCGTCGTGGATGTGTCCCTCGGCGAGCTCTGCGCGCATCTCGTCGGGGGACAGGGCACGGAAGGCGTCGATCCCCTCCTCGCGGGCCTCGGGGCCCGGGGTCCCGGCGAACGAGGACGAGGCGAGCCGTGCCAGGTACAGCTGGTCGCGGCCGCCGTGCATCCCCGTGTCGGTGGTGATCTCGCCGAGGCGGATCATCTCCGTGACCTCGCCCCCGACTTCCTCCAGCAGTTCGCGGCGCGCGGTCGTGGCACCCTCTTCGCCCGGCGCGCCGAAACCGCGGGGGATCTCCCAGTGCCAGTCCCGGTCGGCGTGCCGGAAGTGGTGGAGCAGGACGATCCTGCCGTCGTCCAGGACCGGCAGTACCGCGGCACCTCCTCCCGGGGCCCCGGTCACGAAGCGGATGTAGGTGTTGACGCGCCCGGAGCGGAAGCGCACGGCGTCGCGGACCAGGGTGACGTAGGGGTCCCGGTAGACGACGCCGATGTCAGCGCACTCCTCGGGGAAGCCGAACGCGACCGCCAGTTCCCCCACTTCCCGTGCCACACGGTCCTGGTCGGCGCGGTCGAGCAGGATCTCGTACGCGGTTCCCGGGGGGTTCACGAACAGCTCCGGCCGTTGTTCCCGCAGGGTGGCGTAGGCGCTCAGCCGTGCCTCCTTGCGCTCCCGGACCAGCTTGTCCTCGCCATCGGCCTCGGTCATGTGTCCGCCTCGTCTCGTGTGGTGTCGCGCCGTCCCGGGCCCGCGTTCCCCTTCGGGTTGCCGCGGGTCGTCACAGGTAGAGGGCCAGGGGCATGTGCTGGATGCGGCCGGCCAGGTCCGGATAGTCGCGCAGGACGGAGAGATAGTGCTCGTGGAGGGCCTGGACCACGTCGAAGGGCGCGGCATCCGCGTCGCCCAGTGCCTGTCTGCTCTTGCGGAGCAGTGCGCGGACGGTCTCGACCATCGCGATGTCCAGGACGTACCACAGGGGCAGGCAGACGGCTCCGGCGCCGCTGATGATCAGCGAGCGCATGAATCCCAGCACGTCGCCCCCGTCGGAGCGCATGCCCTGCCCGGCCACGCAGGCGCCGAGCACGGTCAGCTTGTTGCGGGGCAGGCTCAGGTGCAGGGCGAGGTCGAACTGGGTGAGCACGTCCTGGTCGCCGAGGTGGAGCAGAGGGCCGGCGGCCTCCGGACCGTCCAGGTAGGTCCCGTGGCCGGCGTACACGAAGAACTCCGGCTCCTTGGCGACGAGGGCGCCCAGACCGTCCCAGTCGGCGGCGTGGGCGGGCCCCGCGAATGCCAGGCCCTGCGGAGGGGGTCCGGCCACCACGACGTGCTCGCTGCGCCAGCCGGTGCCGACGAGTTCGCGGCCCGAGGCGTCGGAGTCGGTGGACAGCAGGGCCGCCAAGTCGTCGTCGTGCTCCATGAGCTGACGCTTGAGCAGATGGCGTCCCTGCGTGACGAAGGCGGCCACGCTGACGGAGTGGGAGAGCGGTACGCGTGCCGCCAGCGGCCGTGTGTCGCCGGGGCCGACCGCGACGTGGAGCGGCACGGCGAAGACGTGGTCGGTGGGGATCAGGGTGAGGTGGGTCGCGGCGCCGCCCGCCTCGACGCGGTCCCACACGGGGGCGATGAGGAGATCCCACATCCGGCGGCAGGTCTCCTCGGAGGGCCATGGAGCGTCGGCGGCGGAGATGTCGGCCCACACCTGCCCGGCCAGGCGGGCCACCTTCTCGTAGGGGATGCCCGGCACGGTCGTCAGGCGTCCGTCCCGGCAGACGACGATGCCGAGCGAGTCGGGCACGGGTGCGGCGCCGGGCCCGATGCCGTCGGACGCGGCGTAGCGGAAGTAGCGCACCACGCAGGAGCCCGGATGATTCAGGCTGTACTGGACGAGCCGGTGCGCGATGTCCTCGTCGTGGGCGACGGACGTCAACGGGGCGTCCAGGAAGCGCTCTTCATACTCCCGCTCACGTTCGGCCAGTACCTCGCGCAGGGCTCCCACCAGCTCGGGCGAAGCGGCCTGGAGCGCGGCACGCACCCTCGGAGCGCCGCCGGAGGCAGGAGCGGGTGAGGGGGCTCCGGCGATGCGCCGGGCGGGCGGCTCCAGGGACGAGGGGCGCGAGGAGCCGAGCAGGTCCAGCAGTTCACGGCCGGAGGACTCCTCGACCAGCGAGAGGATCCTCTCCTGGCCCGCCTGGGAGCCGTCCCCGCTGACGACGGCGTCGGCGATCGCATGGAGGAACGCCGGCCGCATGTGACGGGCGTACGCCCGCTTGTATGCGGGCAGGGCGATGGCCGACCGGACCGAACGCGCGAGGCCCAGCCGCCGCTCGAGGACGTCTCCCGGACGGCTGGCGGGCGGAAGCGCCGCGGCGGTCCGCTGGTAACCGCGCACGGTGTATGCGTAGAAGTCGACGTCCAGCCCGGCGTGATGGCCGTCCGCCGAGTCGTCCCGCTCCAACTCGTCGAGCAGCCGCCCCAGCTCCGCAAGGCCCGCGGCGCCGCCGCCGCGGAGGGCGAGGTTCTGCCGGGCGATTGCCCTCCCGCGTTCCCACGGCAGGGTCAGCAGCTCCTCGAAGTGCCGCTGGGCGTTGTCCGGTTCGCACAGCGCCTGGTTGGTGCGCGACTGGGCGATCCGGTAGGCGTCCCCGAGCCCTTGGGAGATCGCCAGGGACCGCGACGTGACGTCCAGCGACCGCGCGGGCTGCCCGGCCTCCCGCAGCGCCGTGGCGAGATTGTGGAGCGCGTTGGAGTAGCCCCGGAGGAACTCCCGGTGGCGGGCGGGAGTGCCGGGCTCGGGAGGAACGGCGACGTCGACCCCCTGCTGCGCGGCCAGATCCTCGATCTCCTCGATGGCCGACTCGAGTTCGGCGACGAACCCGGCAGCGGGCGATCCCTTCCCGCTGTCCCGTGCCGGCTGTCCCCACTCCTCGAACCGGGCGCGTTCACGATTGCTGCGCAGATCCGGCACGGCCCACCACAGACCGGCCTGCTGCGCGATGTCGACCGCGGTCCCGAAGGAGATCCGGGCGGAGGTGAAGCTGCCCAGCCGGTAGCGGATCCGGCCCTCCCCGTCGAACCACCGGGCGGCCGCGTAGGAGGCGAAGGGGTCGTCGGCCGGCAGTTCGCCGCGGCGGTGGAGATCGTGGAGCAGCCGGGCGTCGGCACGTGAGGCCTTGATCAACTGGAGGCCGGTGAACAGCCGGTACGCCATGTCCGCGCGCACGATCTCGCACCAGTGGGCGCCCACCCGGCGTGCCGTGTCCCTGACGTCGCCCTGCCGTCCCTGGTCGGAGACCCCGGTCAGCCGCAGGAGGCGCAGGGCGTCCTCCTGCCGCATGGGGACGTCGAAGTCCACGTCGAAACGGAGGATGAGGTCCTCGACATCCAGTTCGCCGATGAGGGCGAAGATCGCGGAAACGGAGTCCTCCGGCCGTGGGCTCGTCGACTGGTTCATGGCCTGATCGGCTCCCGTTTCTGTGCGGACGAGCAGGGGTCGGCGGTCGGCGTTCGGCGGTCGAGAACGGGCAGGGGGTCAACTGCGCCGGTCCGCCCGGTGGTACACGAGGGCGGCGGCCAGCCCCACAGCCAGGCAGGAGGGCGCCGTCACGACGGCCGGCAGCAGGCCGTCGCCGCGGTGGAGGCTCCAGGCCGTCATGGCCAGCCAGCACAGGGAGGATCCGAGCAGGCCCGAGGCCGCCGTGTCGATCCAGCGGTAGGGGAGGGCGACCGTGGATATCGCGGCCTGCCGGAGGACGGCCAGCGGCAGGAAGAGTGCCACAGCCGTGAGGACGAGGATCGTCGGTGACTGGGCGGCGCGGGGGAGCGGAAGGTGGTAGTCAAGGGTCTGCACCACGGTCAGCGCGGCGAGAACCGATCCCAGCACCGAGGTCTGCACGAGACTCAGCCGGTTCCGGTACTCGCTCAGCGCCCGGTCGGTGACCGCGGTGGCCGCGGCGCGCGCCGCCTCGGCCCGTTCACGGGCGGCCGACAGGTACTCCAGATCGTCCTCGATCTGGGCGATGAGGGTTTCGGCCGCGGCCAGGTCGCGCTCCGGCCAGGAACTCCCGGCGCCTACGCGGCGCAGCCGGGGCGCGTGAAGGCGCATGTTCCCGATCGCGATGGCCACCGTGCGGATCAGCTCACGATGCTGGGTGATCGTCCACAGCGCACCGTGCGGGCCGAGTTGGGTCCTTTCGAGCACGGCCGCCGCGGCGAGGACGGCCCGCAGACTGACGGGTTCGCCGGACGTGCCGGGTTGCAGCGCACGCAGCAGGGCCAGGGTCTCCCGGTCGCTGTGGGCACGGCGCGCGTGGAGGGGCTCCCTGGCGACGAACTCGTCGTAACGGCGGGACTCGTAACCCACTTTGGCGGCGTGCATCAGATAGTGCGTCAGCGGTCGCAGGCCGCTCTCGCCCTCCGCCGCCCAGGCCCATTCGTCCAGTGCGCGTTCGGCACGCACCGGGGCGAGGAGGCAGAAGTGCGTCACCAGGTCCCCCGGACCTCCCCGGCCGGTGCGCCACACCGAGAACCCGTGGTCCGTCACGTCGTGCCCGCGCCACCATGTCTCGTCGTACCCGTCGTTCCCGTCGTTCCCGTCGTCCTCGCCGGACAACGGCGCGTGGCGCCGGACCAGTTCGGAGATCGACTGCCGCGACCGTGGCGACTCGCTCCGGTGCAGGGCGGTGAAGACGCGGAACTCGCCCAGGATTCCGGCCGGCGGGGGACCGGTGACGCCCGCCGCGGTCGAGGCCGCCGTCCACTCGTCCAGCAGGGTGTCCCACTGCCCGGGGCCGGCGTCGAGGTCGTTGGGCGCGAGCAGGGCCACCAGCCCCAGCACGTCGTGCTCGGCGAAGACGAACGCGGCGTGGATGCCAGGGCCCGCCTCCCGCGCCCCCGCGGCCAGGACGGTGAAGTCCGTGGCCGGGAGTACGGGACCGGCGAAGGGCTCGGCGGGTAACGGCAGTCCGCCGAACTCCGCCGTCATGCCGAGCCGGCCACACGCGTCCCACAGACGTGAGAGGTATGCGTGGGACGAGGTCTCTCCCGGCTCCGGAACGGCCGGCACGAAGCATGTGACGATCAGCGACGGTTTGACGATCCCGTGCACCAGGCGCTACCGCCTTCCAGGCGTGGGCGAAGGACGCTCAATCGGCCGAGGGCGTCGTGCCCCTCCCGTCGCCGCGTTCGGCGGGGCCGTCCAGATCGAGGGTGAGTCTGCCGACCAGGACGTTGCGTTGCTCGCGCCGCTCCGGCGGGATGAGGGTCTTCCGCGCACCGGGCAGGGTCTGGGCACGATAGGCGGACTCCAGTGCCTGCAACCGTGCGAGGGCCTCGTCGACCGCGCCGGCGGAGTCCGCGGCGACCGCCGCGTCCAGTTCCCCGAGCACTCTTTCCACGTCGAGCCATCCTTCGGCCGACAGGAACCAGTCGTCGAGCGCCCGCAACCGGTTGACGACGCGCCGCTTCAGGTCAGCATTCACCGATGGCCCCCGTTGCCGCCCCGTAACCCGTCACTGAACGAGAGCCCCAGGGTAGCGTTCCGTGCTCGTCCGCGGACGGGATTTCCCGGAGACCCCGGCCCCCTGACTCCGGACATGGCCGGCCCGAAGGTCAGTTGCGGATCCTCGGGGTCTGGTGCAGGTGGGCGGGGGTGGCGGCGGTGGCTTCTCGGAGCAGGAAATCGGCCAGGTCGGCGCGTGAGATCGCGGAGGTGAGCCCGATCCTCAGGTCCGTTCCCGCGCGGTAGGTGCCGGTGTGCGGCTTGTTCTTCAGCGCGGGCGGCCGCACGATCGTCCAGTCCGCGGTGGAGGCCCGGATGAGCTTCTCCATCTCGTCCTTGTCGCGCATCTTGTCGCCGAGCATCGCCCACAACATGCGGGAGTAGAGCGAGCCGTCATGTGACTCGGCGGCTCCGTGCGCGCTCACCACGACCAGCCGGCGCACCCCGGTCCGCGTCATCGCACCGAGAATCGAGCGGACTCCGTCGGTGCAGACGCTCACGGGCCCCTTGGCGTTGGTGCCCAGCGCACTGATCACGGCATCGCAGCCGACCAGCGCGTCGTCGACGAGTTCGGCGTCGTTCAAGTCCGGCACGAGGGCGATCCGCAAGCCGGGGTGCGGCTGCAGGGCGTCGGGGCGGCGCACCACCGCTGTGACGTCGTGACCTGCGGCGAGAGCCTGTGCGACGGTTTCCCGGCCGGTGCCGCCGGTGGCCCCGAAGACGACTATTTTCACGATGATCCTTACGCTTGCGCACTGTGAAACACTTTGTTTCGCAGTGAAAGGGTGGCATCGGAGCCGCCTGCGAGTCAAGTTGTCTCATAGCGGAGGCGTGCTCCGCTCCCAGGCGCCGCCAACAGGCCGGCGGAAGGACCGCCGGATAGCCTCGGCCTGTGAACGATTCCCACGGCAGGCGGGTCAAGGGACAGCATGAACCGCCGACGACGCCCCGTTCCGGCGGGGCG
>NZ_JBHXSO010000058.1:0-13417 GCF_042714775.1 Streptomyces sp. NPDC058691
GACCCAGGTCCGGGCACGGGCTGCCCCGTGTCAGGTGGCGGCGCGGGCCGCCGCCCCCGGCCGGGTGGCGGCCTGACGAGGCGTCAACGGCCCGTCACCGGCCGTGCACACGACGGCAACCTCGACCGGTGCGCCGCAGTCGCGGTGCAGGACTTCCAGGGGCGGGCCTTCGGGATCCGCGGTGTAGCGGTCGCCCCACTGCTTGAGGGCGATCATCGCGGGCCACAGGTCCCAGCCCTTGCGGGTCAGCCGGTACTCGTGCCGGGTGCGGCTGCCCGGCTCGCGGTACGGGACCGTGTCCAAAATCCCCGCGGCGACGAGCTTGCGCAGCCGGTCCGCGAGCACCGCCTCGGACAGTCCCATGTGGCGGCGGAAGTCGTCGAAGCGGCGTACGCCGTTCATCGCCTCGCGCAGCACCAGCAGCGACCATTTCTCGCCGATCAGATCGAGGGTGCGTTGCACCGTGCAGTTCTCGGTGCTGGTCTCCAGCCAGGTCATGCCCGTCATCGTAGGCTGGCTTCGCCATTGACAGCCAGATATGCGACCATCTAACTTCGGATAGCGAAGTCAGATGGAGAGAGGGCGGCAATGACCCGGTCACGTACGTTCGAGTGGAAGGACCCGAGCGTCTCCGCGGCCGCCGTCGGGCAGCGCAGCGGACTGGACTTCCTCCACGACATCGTGGCCGGACGCCTGCCCGCGCCGCCCATCGCCTCGACGCTCGGATTCACGCTGGAGCAGGTCGAGTTCGGCCGTGCGGTGTTCACCATGGAACCGGGGGAGGAGCACTACAACCCCATCGGCAGCGTCCACGGAGGCGTCTACGCCACGCTCCTCGACTCGGCAGCCGGCTGCGCCGTGCAGTCCGTCCTCCCCGCGGGCATGGGCTACACCTCGCTCGACCTGAGCCTGAAGTTCCTGCGTCCGATGAACGTGGACACCGGCAAGGTGCGTGCCGTCGGCGGGGTCCTCAACCAGGGCCGCCGCACCGCCCTCGCCCAGGCCGAACTGTTCGACGCGCAGGACCGGTTGCTCGCCCACGCGACGAGCAGTTGCATGCTCTTCCCGCTCCAGCCGCGCTAGGACGCCGCAGCGGGGCGCGGCAGGAGGGCGCCGCCCGTGTGGGCGGCGCCCCGCTGAACCACGCGTGTCACAATGCGGGCCATGCGGGGGGACACGTTCAGGGCGCTGCCGAGGGTTCCGGGGGTCATCGCGCTCGCCTGCCTGCTCGGCGCACTGGGCGCCGCGTGGTTCCTGATCGCCCAACTGCGCGCGGCCGACCGGATCGACACGTCCCCGGTACGGGTGCGCGGGGTCGTGGAACGCGTCACCGCAAGCGGTAGGGGCGGCGGCCGCGACGTTCGGGTCGGCTATGAACTCGCCGGACACCACTTCTCCGACACCGGGCTGCCCGACAGGAAAATGCCCGAACACCTAGCCGTCGGCGACTCCTTGTGCCTGGAAGCCGCCGGCCGGCACCCCGGCACGGTACGGCTCTGCGGTCAGCGCTACCCGGCGGGCGACGACATGCCGCCCACGGCGATCCTCGTGTTGGCCGCCGCCACCGCCGGCCTGTTGTGCGCCGCGGGGTTCGCCGTCTCCGGACTCCGAGCACGCCGCAGCGGCGCGGCCGGGCCGGATCCTCTCGCGGCGGTGTCCCGGTAGCGCGGGAAGGGGGCGATGTCCGCACGGACATCACCCCCTTGGGGACCCGCGTGGGGTCAGTGCCGGCCGGAGCCGGGGAGCACCTGGATCGTGTCGCCGACCGCGCGCTCACCCGTCGCGTCGGAAGTGACGTTGACGAGGGCGCCCTTGACCGTCATGGCCGTGGAGCCGCCACCGTCGAGGTTGAGGGCCTGGACCGCGCCGAGCGACCGCATGAAGCGGGCGGCCTCGCCGAGCGTGAAGCCCTCGCTGACGCCGGGCTGGCGTCCGTCGACGGTGACGAGGAGCAGACGGCCGCGCCGGTCGATGCCCGCGAGGGTGCGGGGCTGGCGCACGTTGGACCAGGCGAAGCCGAAGGACAGGTCCAGGGGGTCGAGGGTGCCCTCGGTGGCGGCGTCGATGTGGACGCGGCCGTTCTCGACGAGGGTCGGCGCCGCGCTGACGATGCTGTCGTCCGGGCCGAGCCGGACCTGCCGCCCGGAGGAGTCCCGCACGACCTCGCGCAGCGACAGCCGCGCGCCGGTGTGCGCGTGGTCGGTCAGCCACGCTGCCGCCGCGCCGGTGCCCTGGAGGACGGAGCCGCCCTCGGGGACCGGGCCGCCGCGCTCACCGGTGGAGACGACGACGTCCCGCTTGTCCAGGACCACCTGGGTGCCCGCGCCCGTGGGCAGCGCGGCCCGGAAGGCCGGGGTGAACTTGACCAGGTCGTCCGCCAGCGTGCAGGTGGTGTCGTGGCGGGGCTGCTCGATGGGAACGGCGCCCGGACGGCCGCAGTTGCGGAGCTTGCCCGGGACGCGGTTGATGCCCTGCACCGCGTACGTGGCGGAGCCGGCCCGCACCGTCACCGTGGTGGACAGGTCGGCGATGCGCGGCCGCCGGCCGCCGTCGCCGAGGATCAGCGCGGCGCGCGAGCCGACCGCCATGGACTCCAGCTCACCGTGCACGGCGGACAGGCCCGCCATCGTGCCCTGGACGCCGTCCGCGTCCGAGGTGATGAAGAAGCCGCCGTTGACGCCGATCAGCGAAGCGAGCCGGGTGGCCACCGCGGAGGTCTTCTCCCGGTCGGCCACGTTGCCGCCGTCGCTGACGGCGATCGTCCCGCGCAGACGCTCCGGGTCGAGAACGGCGAGGTGGATGCGCTCCCCGTCGGCGGCCTGCCGGCCGTCGTAGCCGGTCCACTCGACGGACGTGCGGAAACCGGCGCCCGCCACCGCGGAGTTGGCGGTGCCCGCCTCGGCCTGGGTGGCGTACCGGCCGACCCGGACCTGCCAGCCCATCGTGCCGTGCGGGGTGTCCGTGTAGTCGTCCCACGCCACGCGCTCCAGCCGGGGCTCGAACCCGGCGTCCCGCAGCCGTCCGGCGGTGGCGTCGGCCCAGGTGCGGTCCCCGAGCGGGGCCCACGTGGCGGCGCCGGTCAGGCGGTTGACGGCGGGCGCCTGCACGGTGACCGTCCACACGCCGGCGGCGTCGGCGTCCTGCAGCACCCCGGTGCGGACCTGGACGCCGGGCGCCACGCTCTGCGTCGTCCACGCGATCCCGTGCGGGCCGGAGGTGGTGGACGCGGTGGACGCGGTGGACGACGCCCCGGCGGTCGCGGGCGGGACCAGAGCGACCAGGGTGAGGGCGGTGCCGAGCACGGCAACCCTCCAAGCCCCCTGCCGCACCCGGATCGTTCTGTGGCGCGCCTTCTCGGCTGTGACGGACATGCCTCTCCTGACGTACGGTCCTCCGCCGCGCCGGGTCCTCCCGGCGCCGCGATCGACCGCCATCCCAGCCCCGTGCGGAGACACCCGCGTCAAGGGCCAAGGGCCCGTGGGGGAACCCTCGGTGACAAGCGCACGCGGTTGTGCTGTCGTCCATGCCGGAGTTGTCGGAGTCGCCGGTGTGTCAGGTGGCCTTGTGTGCCGTACCGCGTCGCAGTCGCCGCGACCGTTCGTGTGCAATTCCGTCGCGGATGTTCATTCATGGTCGGTGACGATGTTCTGGAAGTCGTCGATTGAACGACTTCGTCCAAAAGTGGAAGCAGATCGCCCGGCCGCGGGACCCCGCCCTATCGCGACGGGCCGGGAAGGCCGGCGCCCGGTGCCGCCACGGCGTCCGCCCGGGTGCCCACCTGCGGTGTCGGCCGCCCGTGCGAGCCGTGGGGCGCCCCTGCGAGATGCGTCACATCGGGCGGATGGTAACGATTTCTCGGGCAAAGGATCCGGGACTATCTGTTGTGATCACCTCACAGTTCGGCGTACTAATCTGTCACCCGGCGTGCGGGTGTTCATCCGATGCGGCTTTACCCGCCGCGACGGATATCACGAACGCCGGAACGTGCCATATTGGAAGCTGCCGGCCGGCCGAGGACGAGAGGACACCTGGACTCAATGACGCACACCCCCCGGGACATTGAGGCCACGGCAGCGGCCCTCAGGGACGAGGCGGAGCGACTCCAGGCCCAGAAGCAAGGGCTCGAGCGCGAGTTGGCGGCCGTCGCGGCGCACCTTTGCTCCGTGCACAAGGCACTGGACGCCCTCCAGAGGCTCCTGCCGTCGGCCGCCCTCGACACCGGCACGATCGGGCGCCCCAGGAGCGCCCATCAGTCGTCCCTCGTCGGCAGGTACACCGACCTCGCGCCGGTGACCGCGTCGGAGGCGGTGCCGGCCGTGCCCGACGCGGAGCCCGTGGAGCCGGGCGCGGAGGGCGACGACGCCCACGCGGCCGCGCAACCGGGGTACGGCAAGCTCACCGAGCAGATCCTGGAGTACCTGGCCACCACCCACGGCGCCGAGGTCCGCGCCCGCGACGTCGCCGCCGCTCTGGGCCGGGACGCCAACGCGGGCAGCATCAACGCCGTGCGCAGCACCCTCGACCGGCTGGTCGGCGCGTCCCGCGCCCAGCGCGCCGGCCGCGGTCTCTACCGCGCCGCCACCTGACCGTCCCGCCGGCTCGGCCGCTCCGGCGTCACAGGTCACCATGTGCCCGTGCGTGCCCCGTTGCACGAAGGGCACGCCGTCAAAGTCCCATGCCCGTGGACCGATCCTACAACGTGGTTCCGGCGCATCGGCCTTCCTGCCGACGGGGGTCGCGGCAACGGGAAACTCTCGGTGGACGGGTGCTTTTCGGGCGTTGAACCGGGGATTTCCGAGGTCTTCGGACGCGGTGCGGGGGCCATCGCCCAGGCCCGGCCGTCCTGGCGCGACTGCGCCTGCGGCACACGGTGTGCAGAACAAGTGAAGGTGTGTGCCCCGCGCGCGTGTGATTGCATCGCGTATAAGGTTGGACGTCGTCTCACTGGTTCACGGTGGTGAACGTGGTGGCGTTGCACTCCGGATACACCGGGTCGCCGTCCATTCGGTGACGGAGATGCCGTGCCCGGGTCGGATCCGGCGTGCATTATTTCCCATTTGTGCGGGAATGACCCATCAATGGACGTCATTTTTCCCGTTTCGGCGTATCCGCCACTGGCTCTCGGCTTCTTCGGCCTGGGCACCGGTTATCTGATCTGGGGCCCGCAGGAACTGTTCGGCTGGCCCGAACGGGACGACCGGGTGGACCGGGGGCTGGGCACCTGGGGGATCTGGCTTCCGGGCTTCTGCCAACTGCTGGCCGGTGTGATCCTCTTCGTCGGCCTCACGTGGTTCGAGGTGTTCAGGGCGCCGTCCCTCTACATGGCGGCGCTGGCCTTCACCGCGTACGGCATCCACTGGTTCGCGCTGGGCTGGGACCGCTACCGGGGCAACGACCCTCGTGTGAACGCCGGTGTCTCGGTCGCCTACATGGTCCTGTCGGCCCTGGGCGCGACGGTGTTCTTCGCGGTGGCGGACTGGCCCGTCGGGATCGTCTTCGTCGGCCTTTTCTGCGTCTACGCGGCGAAGTTCGTGATGTCGGTCGGTGTTCCGGTCGCCGAGCGCGTGATGGGGCTGTTCCGCATCCTCACCGCCTGCTGGCTCATGTACCTGACGTTCGCCGTCGTGGTCGACTTCGCCCTCGGGTACCGCTGGCCGACGTAGCGGGTCCGCGAAGTCCTGTGCGAAGGGATTGCCGCCTCGCCGGCGGCCGGCCCCGCGCTACGGCCGCATCAGGGCGAGGTCCTCGCCCCACGCGTCCAGCACCGGGCCGTGTCCCGCGCGGCGGGCCGCCGCCTCGACGCGGGCGAAGAGACGCCGCTGTACGCGTACGTCGCCCGTGCGCGCGATGGTGTCGATGGCGTCCAGCAGCGGGGCGGAGTCCCAGCCGGGCAACGGGTACCGGGCGAGTTCCCACTCCAGGTACTTGTTGTACGGGCGGGGGCGGCGGTCGAGGGCGAAGAGCAGTTCCAGCAGGAATCCGACGCTGTCGGCGGCGTCGAGGCGGGCGGCGAGTGCATGGCCGTCACGGTCGTTCTTGACCGACCGGTAGAGGGAGTTGGCGTAGGCGTCCAGCCACTCGCCGGAGTCCCGGAACGCCTCGTCGGCGCCGAGGTGGGCCTTGGCGGCCAGGATCCGGGCGATGCCCCCGTCGAGCCGGTCGAGCACGACGCGGGCACGGGCGAGGGCGTAGCGCTCGAAGCCCGGCATTCCGGCCGTGCGGAAGTCCGCCAGCGTGACGACGACCAGGTCCAGTGCGGGGGTGCGGTGGCCTGAGAAGCGGGTGAGGTCCGTTGCCGCGCCGTCGGCGAGGACGACGTACAGATCGTGGTCGGAGTGCGCGGTGGGCATGCCCTCGTGGGCCTGGGAGCCCTTGAGGACGAGCCCCACGACGGCGGCGTCGGCGACGGCGAGTCGGGTGAACGCCGCATAGGTGAGGGGGTGGTGAGAGGCCATGGGTGATCTCCTCGGGATGCCGGTGGGCATGACGACCGGCGGCCCGCCTGCCGGGCCGCCGGTACCGTCCGCGGCGGCGCATGGCCGCCGCCCGGGAGATCAACGCACGTGGGAACTCTAGCGCCCGGCGCCTCAGCCGAGGGCGCCGTTGCGGGCGTCGCGCCAGAGGTCGACGCCGCTCGCGTCGAAGGAGTACTCGTCGATGCGGGCCAGCTCGTCGGCGCTGAAGTGGAGGTTGCCCAGGGCGGCGACGTTCTGCTCCACCTGCTCGACCCGGGACGCGCCGATCACGAGCGAGGTGACGCGCTCGTCGCGCAGGGCCCAGGCCAGTGCCATCTGGGCCAGGGACTGGCCGCGGTCGCGGGCGATGCCGGCGAGGCCGCGCAGGCGTCGCAGCATGTCCTCGGAGAGCCACGCGGCGTCGAACGTCGAGCCGCGCGCGGCTCGGGAGTCCTCCGGCACCCCGTCGAGGTAACGATCCGTCAGAAGGCCCTGGGCGAGCGCGGTGAAGCCGATGACGCCGATGCCCTCGTCGTGCGCGGTCTCCAGGAGCCCCTCGGTCTCGATCCAGCGGTTCAGCAGGGAGTACGAGGGCTGGTGGATCAGCAGCGGCGTGCCGAGGTCCCGCAGGACGGCCGCGGCCTCGCTCGTCCGCTTGGCGTCGTAGGAGGAGATGCCGACGTACAGGGCCTTGCCCTGGCGGACCGCGGTGTCGAGGGCGCCCATCGTCTCCTCGAGCGGCGTGGTGGCGTCGAGGCGGTGGGAGTAGAAGATGTCGACGTAGTCCAGGCCCATGCGCTGCAGGGACTGGTCCAGCGAGGCGAGCAGGTACTTCCGGGAACCGCCGCCCTGGCCGTAGGGGCCCGGCCACATGTCCCAGCCGGCCTTGGTGGAGATCACCATCTCGTCGCGGTACGGCGCGAGGTCGTTCCTCATGATGCGGCCGAAGGTGAGCTCGGCCGCGCCGTACGGCGGCCCGTAGTTGTTCGCCAGGTCGTGGTGGGTGATGCCGAGGTCGAACGCGCGCAGGGCGATCTCGCGCTGCCGCTCGAAGGGCTTGTCGTCACCGAAGTTCTGCCAGTAGCCCAGGGAGAGGAGGGGCAGGTCCAGGCCCGAGCGCCCGGTGCGGCGGTACCGCATCGTGCCGTCGTAGCGATCCGGGTTGGCGACGTGGGGCATGGGACTTCTCCGCGACGTGTGGGGTTCCGTGGTTCGGCCCCAGCCTGCTGCGTCGCGATTCGGAAGTCCAACAGTCCTCGCCTCTTGGATTGAGCGGCGCAGCTTCTTAATCCCGCGGGTGGACATGGCCCCTTCGGAGGACGAGGACTCCCACCGCATCGTCTTCGACACGGTGAACGCCGGCGATCCGAAGGCCGGCAAGGGTGCTGTCGTCGTGGGCTGAGCCCGGCTGCCGTTGCCACGGGAAAAGGCGGCGCGACAATTTCCCCGCACGGCCACACCGCCACACCGCCGCATTTCCGATTGGCCGGTGCACGGTTGCATTTGCGACCCGCACCGGATTCTTGTCCGTGGTCGCTCCCGTGGCAACCCGGAACCGGGGGAGAGAATGTGCGTCTGCGCATATGAGAAGTCCGGTCGGCGGGAATTCCCCGATATCGTGCGCGGGGCGTCGGGCGATCTGCCCGCGTTGATGGCCGCTGGTACGTTTTCGCCCGGGGCCGGACTGCTCACCAGGTCGTAGCCGGCCGTGCCGCGGTTGCCGGCCGGGCGGTGAACCGGTTTTTGGGAATGTTTTACCCGTGGCTCGAATCATGCGCATCGAGATGGCGGCGACATGTGACGGCAACAAACAAGGTATTGACACGCGGTCAATGCGGGTCCGGTAATGGTTCGTCGGTGGATCTGTGAATCCGCCGTCACCGGCCCCGAATTCGGGGCCCTGTCCGGATTGGTTGATTGTGTCGATATCCCCCTCCGCGAGAAGTGCCTCCCCGGTCTTCCGCGTACTCGGCCGCGGCGCGGCCGTCCTGGGCGTCGCGGCCCTGGCGGTGCTGGGCCTCCAGCCCGCCGCGCAGGCCCGGCCCGCCGCCCCCGTCGTGCACGCGGCACCCGCCGCGGCCGTCGCGCGGGACGCCGCGCCGGACCTCGAACCCGTCTGCGACACCCCCGGCAAGGGCCGCGCCGCCTGCTACGCGCTGCGCGCCACCGGTCAGCCGCCGCTCCTGCGGCTCAGTGCCTCGGCGACTCCCGCGGGCCTGGGCCCGCAGGACATCCAGAGCGCCTACAGCCTGCCCGCCGACGGCGGCGCGGGGCAGACGATCGCGATCGTCGACGCCTACGACAACCCCAACGCCGAGGCCGATCTCGCCGTCTACCGGCAGCAGTACGGCCTGCCGCCCTGCACGACCGCCAACGGCTGCTTCCGGAAGGTCGACCAGCGCGGGGGCACCTCCTACCCGCAGCCGAGTGAAACGTGGGCAGGGGAGGTCGCCCTGGACCTGGACATGGTGTCCGCGGCGGCCCCGGCCGCCCACATCCTGCTCGTGGTGACCGACAACGACGGTCTGGAAAACCTTGCCGCGGGCGTGGACGAGGCCGTGGCCCTCGGCGCGAAGTACGTCTCCAACTCCTATGGCCGGCTCGGTGACCTCGCCGGTGACCTGGCCGCCTACGGCGCCTCCTACGACCACCCGGGCGTCGCCGTGGTGGCGGCCAGCGGCGACAACAAGTACGGGGTCTCCTTCCCCTCGACCCTGCCGACCGTGACCGCCGTCGGCGGCACGACCCTCACCGCCGACCCGGGCTCCGCCCGCGGCTGGTCGGAGACGGTCTGGGCCCGGGACAACTACGGACCCGGTTCCGGCTGCGCGGCACTCCAGGCCAAGCCCGGTTTCCAGAAGGACACCGGCTGCACCGGACGCAGCGTCGCGGACGTCTCCGCCGTCGCCGACAACGTTGCCGTGTACCTGACGTACGGCGCGCAGGGGACCGGCTGGCAGCGCTACGGCGGCACCAGCGCCGCGACCCCGGTGATCGCGTCCCTCTACGCGCTGGCCGGCCCCCCGCGCCCGGGCACGTACCCCAACGCCTACCCCTACGCGGCCGGCGGCGCGGGCCTCAACGACATCACCACCGGCTCCAACGGCACCTGCGCCGCCGCCTACTTGTGCACCGGCGTCCCCGGCTACGACGGTCCCACGGGGCTCGGCACGCCCGCGGGCCTGGCCGCCTTCCGCAGCGGTCCGCACGGCACCCTGTCCGGCACCGTGAAGGACGCCGCCACCGGCAAGCCGGTCGCCCACGCGACGGTCGGCTCCGGACTGGACATCACCACGACCGACGCCGAGGGCGCGTACACCCTCGACCTGCCCGCAGGCACGGTGAAGGACCTGACGGTGAAGGCCTTCGGCTACACCGCCGCCGTCCCCGTCACGCTCACCATCGCCGACGGCCAGTCCCTGACGCGTGACGTCGAGCTCGCCCCGATCCCGCGCGAGCACGTGCGCGGCAAGGTCACGGACGGCTCCGGCCACGGCTGGCCGCTCTACGCCAAGGTCACGGTGGCCGGTTCGCCCGAGGCCCCGGTGTGGACCGACCCGGCCACCGGCGCCTACCGGCTGGACCTGCCCCAGGGCGCGGACTACACCCTGGACGTCACCAGCAGCCTGCCCGGCTACGAGCCGAGGGAGCACGGCGTCACGGTCGGGCGCAAGCCGGTCACCGCCGACGTCGCGCTGACCGCCGACCCCGACGCGGCCACCGCCGTCGGCTACACGCTCGAGCGCGAGGGCGGCACCCAGACCTTCGACTCCACCACCGGTGCGCCGCGGGGCTGGACCGTCGTCAACGCCCCAGGCACGGACAGCGGATGGGAGTTCGACGACCCGATCGAGCGCGGCAACCTCACCGGTGGCAGTGGCGCCTTCGCCGTCGCCGAGAGCGACAACGGACCGATCGGCCCGCACCAGGACACCCAACTCATCAGCCCGGTCTACGACTTCTCCGCAGGCCAGTCGGCGGAGCTCACGTTCAAGACCGAGTACGGGTACAACCCGAACAACCAGCAGATGAGCGTGGACGTCACCACCGACGGCGGCGCCACCTGGACCACCGCCTGGTCCTCGCCCAAGAGCAGCGACAGCGTGCAGAACCGCACCCTCCACGTGGGCCTGGGCGCGTACGCGGGCCACAAGGCCGTGCAGTTGCGCTTCCACTTCGTCGCCAACTGGGGCTACCACTGGGCGGTCGACGACGTGTACGTCGCGACCCGCGCCCTCGTGCCCACCCCCGGCGGCCTGATCCTCGGCACCGTCCGCGACGCCAACACGCGCGCGGGCCTGGTCGGCGCCACCGTCACCGACCTCCGGAACCCGCAGACCACCGTCACCACCACCGCGACCCCCGACGACCCGGCCGTCGGCGACGGCTTCTACACCCTGTTCGCCGCCGGCCCCGGCACCCACACCGTCAGTGGGACCGCGTCCGGCTACGCCACGGCCACGAAGAAGGCCACGGTGCACACCGACCGGACGACCAGTGCGGACCTCGCCCTCGGCGCCGGACGCGTCACCGCGACGCCGCACGCGATCAGCGGCACCGTCGTACAGGGACGGCACACGACCGCCCGGCTGCGCCTGGCCAACACGGGCACCGCGCCGGTGACCGTCCGTGTGGCCCAGCCCTCGGGCACCGGCTGGCTGACTCCGCACGTCTCCCAGGTGACGCTGGAGCCGGGCCGGCGCACCACGGTCACCGTCGCCCTGGACTCCGCGTCGCCGGACGTCACCGGGCCGGGCGACTACCGCACGCGGATCACACTCACCGGAGACACCCCCTACGCCATCACCCCGGTCCCGGTGGTCCTGCACGTCACCGCTGCCCACGGCCACGACGCCTGACCATCCGTCACCTGAGCGGCCCTTCCGGCCGGGCCCCGGCGACCGCGCCGGGGCCCGGCCGGTGTGGTCCGCTGCGCGGACGCGACCGGAGAGGACAGAATCGGGAGGAAACGGACTCGATGGTGACGGAAGGCGGACGGACGTGCTCCACTACGACCTCGTGGTTCTGGGAATGGGCAGCGGCAACATGCTGTTCGGCGACGAACTCGCCCATCTGCGCTCCGCGGCCGTCGAGCCCGGCCCGTTCGGCGGCACGTGCCTCAACCGCGGCTGCATCCCCAGCAAGATGCTGGTCGTCACCGCCGACGCGGTGGTCGACGCACGGGAGGCCGCGCGGCTCGGCGTCCACGCCACGGTGGAGCCCGTCGACTGGCGGGCCGTCCGCGACCGGGTGTTCGGACGGATCGACCCGCTCCACGAGAGCGCGGTGAGCTTCCGCCGCGAGAGCGGGGTGGACGTGTACACCGACGCGGCCCGCTTCGTCGCGCCGAAGGTGGTGCAGGTCGGCTCCGAGCAGCTCAGCGCGGAGGCGATCGTCGTGGCGGTCGGGTCCCGGCCGGTGATCCCCGACATCCCGGGGCTCGACACCGTGCCGTACCACACCTCGGACACCATCATGCGGATCGACGAGATGCCCGAGTCCCTGGTCGTCATCGGCGGAGGGTTCATCGCGGCCGAGTTCGGCCATGTCTTCGACGCGTTCGGGGCGCGGGTGACGATCATTCAGCACCGGCCGCGACTGCTGATGGCCGAGGACGAGCAGGTGTCCGCGCGGTTCACCGAACTCGCCTCGCGGCGGCACCGGGTACTGCTCGACACCGAGGTCACTTCGGTGGCGCGGCGGGGCGACGGCGTCGCCGTCACCGTGCGGGGCCCGCAGGGCGAACAGGTCGTCGAGGCCGAGGCGATGCTGGTGTGCGTCGGCCGCCGGCCCAACACCGACCGGCTGGACGTCGCGGCCGGCGGGCTGGACCTGGACTCCGACGGCCACATCGCCACCGACGCCGCCTGCCGCACATCGGTCCCGGGCGTCTGGGCGCTGGGCGACGTCGCGAACCACTTCCAGCTCAAGCACCGGGCCAACGCCGAGGTCCGCCTCGTGCGCCACAACCTCGTCCACCCCGACGACATCCGGTCCCTGGGCACCAAGGCCGTGCCGCACGCGGTGTTCACGCATCCGCAGATCGCGAGCGTCGGCCTGACGGAGCAGGAGGCCCGCCGCAGCGGCATCGATCACCTCGTCAGCGTCCACGACTACGCCGACGCCGCCTACGGGTGGGCGCTGGAGGACACCACCAGCTTCGTGAAGATCCTCGCGAACCCGGCCGACCGCACGCTCCTCGGTGCCCACATCATCGGGCCCCAGGCCGCGACGCTCATCCAGCCGCTCATCCAGGCCATGACCCTGGGGCGGAACATCGACGACGTCGCCCGGGACGTGCTCTACATCCACCCCGCGCTCACCGAGGTCGTCGAGCAGGCGCTGCTGGCACTGTGACACCTGGCGCCACGTCAGGAGACGCCGGTGACGCTCACCTTCGCCCGGCCGCCGTCCGAGCGCAGGACGATGTCGAGGAGAAAGGCGTCACCCGTGCGCGGCCCGAGGACCTCCCAGGCGCCGGCGGGGAGGGTGCGGGAGACGGTCTCGTGGCGCTCGCCCGGCGCCGATCCGCTGATCGCCACGATCCGCACCGGCGTCCGTCCGGTGTTCTTCAGCGTGACGGAGTGGGTCCGGGGGCAGTCGGCGGTGCCCGTACCGGAGCAGTGCCGGCGGACGTCCCCGAAGTCTGTCAGCCCGCACGAGACCTCGGTGGCGAAGGCGAAGTCGGACGAGCAGGTGACGCCGACGCGCAGGCCGCTCGCGGTGTCCGCCTGGTCGCCGGCTTCGGATCCGTGCGAACGCGCGACGGCGAAGGCGGCGAGCGCGGTGGCGGTGACGAGTACGGCGGCGCCGGCGAGTACGGCGGACAGGAGTGCTTTCCGCACCTGTGGCTCCCGAGGTCGTGCTGTGGATCGGTCGTTCAGGGCACCTGGGGGTGGGGGGGGGGGGCGGGGCGGGGGGGGCCGCCCCCCCCCCGGGGGGGGGGACCAGGGCGGGGGAGG
>NZ_JBHXSO010000058.1:13427-48488 GCF_042714775.1 Streptomyces sp. NPDC058691
TTGTTTTGCCCCGCTTTTCCTGCCCCGGGGGTGTCGCCCCCCGCTGCGGGGGCGGCGGCCCCCACCCCCAGGCTGGTGCCATCTCAGTGACCGGAGCCGGGGTCGTTGTGTGACGGGCGGGACGTCGCGGTGACGTCGCCGGCGTAGACCAGGGCGGTGCGGTGGTTGTACTGGATGGTGTACATCTTCTTGGCGCCGAAGACGACGGTGCCGGAGGACTTGAAGTAGTCGTCGGTCAGGGCGGGAGCCGCGGTGGCGACGTAGGCCTGGCCCGACGGGATGGTGTACATGCTCAGGGCTGCCTGGGTGGAGGGGGACAGGCCCGCGGGGTACTCGGCGGCGTCGGGGTAGCTGGAGCCGTAGACCTTCACGGGCGGGGAGGCGGGGGTCTGGCCGCTCTTGACGATGGTCACGCCGCGGGCGGGGACGGTGTTGCAGCCCTTGGGGTTGTGGAACCAGACCTTGGAGCCGCTGTACCAGATCGCGGTCCAGTCACCGTCCTTGCCGGCGACGACGAACTGCTGCCCGGCCTGGGCGGTGCTGCCCCAGTCGTTGATGCGGTCGGTGCCGGCGGCGCCGGAGTGGATCGCCTGGTCGCCGAAGAGGGGCGCGCTGTCGCTGGGGGCGGTGCGCAGGTAGACGAAGTCGGAGGGCTGGGTGACCTCGGTGCAGGCGGTGGTGGCGCCGGTCGGGTCGTCGGAGGGGCAGATCTGGACGGTCTGCCGGTTGTCCGCGAAGCCGGGGGCGATGGTCACCACGGTGCCCCAGTCGCCGACGCCGTGCTTCCCGTGGACACCGGCGCCGAGCAGATCCATGAAGTGCTCCCAGTCCCAGGACGGGCCCGGGTCCCAGTGCATGCCGGAGACCGTCGCGGACGTGGGGCCGACAACGTTGTCATGGCCGAGGATGTGCTGCCGGTCCAGCGGGATGCCGAAGCGGCCGGCCAGGTACGTCACGAGGTCCGCGGTGGCCTGGTACTGGGCTTCGGTGTACCAGGTCGCGCCGTGGGCCGCGTACCCCTCGTGCTCGATGCCGATGGAGTGCATGTTGGTCGAGTAGTTGCCCGCATGGAAGGCGAGATCCTTGGTCGGCACCATCTGGGTGACCGCGCCGTCCGCGGACCGCATCACGTAGTGCGAGGCGCTGCCGCCGGCGGCCTGGAAGGTGGCGATGGCCGAGGCGTAGGAGGACTCGGTGTCGTGGATGACGATCGAGTCGATCCGGATGCCGTTGACGGGCCGGTCGGACACCTGCCCGTTGGACGGGGCGGCCGGAACGAAGGTGCAGTCCACCGTCGCCGGGCACTCGGTGTCCGCCGTCGCCGCCGCCTTCAGGCCCAGCTTCGCCAACTGGCCGGTGGCGGGCCGGACCTGCGGCATGGCCGCCAGGTCGACGCGCTGGCCGTCGGTCGTCGTGCGGGCGGCGCCCTTCTTCACCGTGGCGAAGACGCGGTCGGCGAACGCCTGCGCGCCCTGGCGCTGCGAGGACTGGCTGTAACGGGCCACCGCCCCGTACCAGTCGCCCGGATCCTTGGAGGTGCCGCCCGCCGTGGCCTTCTGGTAGGAGGCGAGCAGCGCGGCCCCGCCGCGGATGTTGGCCGCCGCGTCCGTGCGCAGCTGCCGCTCCGGCAGGCCGGTGAGCTTCGCGGCGGCCCGCAGGGTGTGCAGTGCGGGGTCCGCGGCGAGCTGCGCCACGTCCGCGCGCCCGGCCGCGCCGGCGTCGCCGCCGGCCATCATGGCGGGCGTGACGTCGGTGAGGTGCATCGGGCCGTAGCCGCCGCCCGCGCTGTGCTGCCCGGCGTGCCCGTCCCACGCCGACTCCTGGTACGCCACCGCCAGCAACACCCGCGCCGGCACGTGGAACTCCGCCGCCGCGGCGGCGAAGTCCCCCTGCCGCGCGGAGTCCGCGGGGGCGTGCTCGCCGCTTGCCTGGGCGGTGAGAGGGATGGCGACGGCACCGGCGACCGCCAGCAGGCCGGTGGCGATCAGTACGCCCGGACGGCGCCGTGAGGCGTGTCGTCGACGTACAGCTGTCTCTGTTGTCATACGAAGTATCCCGAGTCTGGACTGATGGGGGCAAACCGCCCGCCAACACTGTGATGTGACGCGACAAGGCATTCGGGAAGGCGTGGGGATCGCTCACGGCGCGTGCCGTTGCCCGACGTTCAACCGCCGGCGTCGCCGCCCGCGCCCGACGTCGCTGTCGAGCCATGCGAAAAGTAGCAGACAGTGTTGTCGTCGGCGGCGTCGGCCTCGGGCGCAAGTGGACTGCGGTAAGGATGGTTTGAGAAGATTTGAGGGGATTTGGAGGGCGTGTTGAGTGCTTCCCGTGTCCGGAGACCGGCAAGTGCACACCGAATCTCCATAACACTGTTTGACACTATTGAATCGCCGGCGGACGGGCAACGACCTCCAGAGGACCCAAGTCCCGCCGCGGCGGCCGATGTCGGACCCGCCTGCGACACTGCGGTCATGTCACTCGCCGAGCTCTCTTTCGACCGGTGGCGGTCCTTCGACCTGCCGACCGCACGACGCGTCGCCCTGGATGCCGCGGATCTGGTGGGCGGTCGCGTCGCGGCCGTCGCGGCCGTCGAGCATCTCGCCGCTCCGCTGCACCGCGTGCGGATCGAGCGGCAGGCGCAGGAGTTCGCCCTGATACCCGGCGGCACGGTGACCGTGGGCTTCGACCTCGATTCCTGGCAGCCCACTCCCGAGCAGTCCGCCGACTACGCCGACAGCCTGGAGCAGGGCTTCGGTCACGGCCCGGATCTGCGGGCGCATCTCGCGGAGGTGTTGAGCCCCCGCCGCACCGTCACCCTGGACACCGTGCTGATGGCCGTGGAGGACGAGTACCTGACCGAGTTGCCCGAGGACATGCCGGCCGTCCTCGCCGCTCGCGGGCTGCGCATCCCGACCCCGGACGAGTGGGAGCACGCGTGCGGGGCCGGCGCGGGCACGCTGTTCCACTGGGGGGACGACTGCCCCCTCGACCGCATCCCCTACGGGGACCGCACCGGCCCGCAGCACCGGCTGAGCGCCTTCGGCCTGCGCATCGCCCACGACACGTACCGAGCGGAGCTGACGACCGAACGCACCGCCGTCCACGGCGGCGACGGTGGCGAGTCGGTCTGCGGCGGCTACGGCACGCTGCTCGCCTGGCTGCCCCTCGCCACGGCCAACCGCAACCCCGGCATGGCCGAGTTCGTGCACAGCCCGGAGAGCGAGAGCGTCTGCGAAGAGTTCTCCGTCCGGCCGGTGCTCACTCTCTGACCGGCGTGGCCGGGCCTCAGAAGTGGGTCGTGATGCCGAATACGCGCCGGAGCTGGGCCATGTCGTGGAGGTCGTGGCCGGCCGGCTCGTAGCCCTGGTGGAAGTGGACCTGCTGTTCGGCGGAGAGGCAGGGGACCGTTGTTCCCCGGATCGTGCCGGTGGTGAAGCACGAAGCGGGATAGCGGAAGGGGCGCTCCGGGTCGGGGGAGGCCTGGACCGCGGAGCCGTCCGCCGCGAAGACCAGCGGGTGGAGATCGAGCTCCCGCCCGCGGGGTTCGGCCATGACGAAGCGCACGGGCCGCCAGTCCAGGGTCTCGGCGAACCCCGCGGCCGCCAGGGCCGCCACGACGGCCGGCTCCTGCTCCGCGCGGTGCATCAGGTCCAGGTCGCGGTGCGGACGCGTCTGTTCACCGACGAGGGCGTCCACGCCCCAGCCGCCGCCGATCCAGACGTCCGCCTCCGCACGCCGGAGGACGGCGAGCACGGACAGGACGTCCGCGGCCGTCATCATTCCGGACCCGCCGGTGTCACGACCCCGCCGACCGGCCGGGCCGGTACCTCGAAGACGAGTTCGCGACCGTCCTCCTCGTCCCACTGCTCCCCGACCTCGACGAAACCGAAGCCCGAAATCGTGGCCAGGGAGGCCACGTTGTCCGGTGCGATCGTCGCCCGCACGGTCCTGACGGACGGGTCGGCCGCTGCCCGGCGCAGCAACTCGGCCAGGGCGGACCGGGCGTATCCCCGGCGACGGAAGCGGGGAGCGACGGAGTACCCGATCTCGACCATGCCGGTCTCGTCGGGGGGTCCGTGGAAGCCGGCGTGTCCGACGACCAGGCTCTCCTCCCCCTCGTCCCCCACGACCGCCAGCCGCGCCATCCAGCGCGCATGGCCGGGATCGGCGGCGATCTGGTCCAGCCGGTACCGCCACAACCACCGTGCCCGGTCGGTCACGAAGTACTCGGTCAGCGGGACCCCCGCCGCCTGGCCGGCTTCGGACAGGTCCCCGTCGAGCAGGAGGGACATCACCGCGCCGGACAGCTCCACAAAACGGACATGCTTCGGGCTCCGCGCGAGCGGTCCCCGGTCATCGACTTCATCGGCCACCCGCGGATGGTCCCCGACCGACCCGAAGCACGTCCAACGATTTGTGGGCGGCGGCGTTCAGCCTCGGCCGCCGCGTTCGAAGGGGATCTTCTCGCCCGCCTCGACGGCCACGGGAAGGCGGTTCCCGGCCGGGGGGAGGGGGCAGGTGGCGAGGTCGGTGTAGGCGCAGGGCAGGTTGGCGGCGCGGTTGAAGTCGAGGCGGACGCGGCCGTCGGGGCCGGGCGCGTCGATCTGGAGCGAGCGGTTGGCGGCGTAGGTGGTGACCCCGGACGTGGCGTCCGTGAAGAGTGCCATCAGGCTGCCGGGCCGGAAGCCGTTGAACACGGTGAGCCGGTACGTCGCGCCGTCCAGGTCGAACTCCACCTGGCCGGGCGAGTCGTAGACGTGCTCCAGGCCCTCGACCGCGGCGCCCACGGTCACGGCGCGCGGGGTCTCGAACGGCACGAAGCGTCCCTCGCGGGCCCAGCGGGGGTCGGGGGCGTAGGCGGGGGTTCCGGTGAAGGCGGTACGGAGGGAGTTGCCGGGGTGGCGCGGGCGCACGATGTTGTGTCCGCCGCGCTTGGCGACCTCGATCACCGCGTCGCCGTGGCCCACGTACAGGCTGTCCCGCTCACCGATGACCCCGAAGTCGTGCCGCCCGCGCACCGCCGCGCCGTCCACGGTCAGCTCCTCGCCCTCGGCCAGGTCGACCACCACGCGGTCGTCCGCGGCCGACCATGCCCCGGGGGCGTCGTCGAAGCGCTCGGGCTCCGGGCCGAGCCAGCGCAGGCTGGTGATCGCCAGAAAGCCGTGCGGCCCGGCGAGTGTGTCCTCCTTGGCGCGGTGCCAGCGTTCCCACTCCTCGGCGAAGGCCGTCGAGGCGGCAGGCGCGGTCGGCTCGCTCGATACGGTCGGTACGGTCGATGCGGTGTCCTGCACGGTCATGTCCGCTCCTTCGCCCGGGGTGTGCTCCATGCCACTCCCTACAACCCCGCCCGCCCGGCGCGTCATCCCGGGGCCGCCGCGCAATTCCCGGCGGCCCCGGAATAGCGTCGCGCCCGCCACGGGTTGCAGCGGTGACGGGAGGGGGACGACGGGCGCCGAAGGGAAGTTGCCAGTGCGACGAGACGAGCTGGCCCGGTTCCTGCGCAGCCGCCGTGAGGCGCTCCAGCCCGAGGACGTCGGCCTGCCCCGGACCCGGCGGCGGCGCGCCGAGGGCCTGCGCCGCGAGGAGGTCGCGTCCCTCAGCCATGTGTCCACCGACTACTACAGCCGGATCGAGCAGCAGCGGGGGCCCCGCCCCTCCGAGCGGATCATCGGGGGGATCGCCGAAGGGCTCCGGCTCTCCCCGGACGAACGCGACCACCTCTTCCGGCTCGCCGGCTACGCCCCGCCGCGCCGCGAGCCGGAGGCCGACCGGGTCAACCCCGGTATCCGGCGGATCCTGGACCGCCTGGTGGACACGCCCGCGCAGATCGTCAACCACCTCGGCGAGACCCTGGCGCAGAACCGGCCGGCCCGGCTGCTCGTCGGTGACCAGACCCGGTACACGGGCCTCGCGCGCTCCCTCGCGTACCGCTGGTTCACCGACCCCGCGACACGGCTGCCCCTCCCCGCCGAGGAGCACGCGCGGCACAGCCGGACCATCGTCGCCCAGCTCCTGGCGGCCCACACCCGCGACGCCGCCGACCCCCGCGTCTCCGCCCTGGTGGACGCGCTGCTCGACACCGGCCCCGAGTTCGCCGCGCTGTGGCGCGAACGACCCGTGCTCGGACCGTACTGCGAGCCCAAGACGATCGACCACCCCGACGTCGGCACCCTCCGGGTCCGGGGCGAGAGCCTGGCCGACCTCGACCAGTCGCAGATCCTGACCGTCTTCACCGCCGACCCCGGCAGCGCGAGCGAGGAACGACTGCGGCGGCTCCTCGGCGACCGGGCCTGACGAGCACGTCGGCCCCGGATGCCGGTGTGCCGCCGCGAACGGCGCACCGGCATCCGGGGACGTACGGATCAGGGGCGGTAGACCACTCCGGGCCGCGGGACGGCCGGGGCGAGCAGCTGGGAGAAGGTGACCAACGTGTATCCCCGCTCGCGGAGGGCGTCGATGATGGCGGGCACGGCCGGGACCGTTCCCTTGTACCGCTCGTGGAGGAGGATGACCCCGTCGCGGTGGGTCTGGTCCAGGACGCGGCGGATGATCGTCTTGGTGTCCGTGGTGGCGTAGTCCTTCGCGGTGACACTCCACAGCACCTGCGCCAGACCGAGCCGTTTCATGACCGCGGACACCTTGTCGTCGGTACGGCCCTGCGGGGGACGCATCAGCGTGGGGGCGTGTCCGGTGATCGCCCGCACCTCCTGCTGCACGGGGACGAGTTCGCCGGTGATCCCCTTCTCGTCCAATGCGGTGAGGTTCTTGTGCGACCAGGTGTGGTTGCCGATCTCGTGGCCCTCGCGGGCCATGCGCAGCACCGTTTTCGGATAGGTGTCCGTGTGGCCCTTTCCCTGCACGAAGAAGGTGACGTGGACGTGTTTCTCCTTCAGGATGTCGAGCAGTTCCGGGGTCGGTCTGCTGGGACCGCCGTCGAAGGTGAGCGCGACGCACTTGTCGGTGCCGCAGTCGACCGGCCGCTGGGGATCCTGGGTCCGCGTCGCCTGCGCGTCCTCCCGCGCGTCGCGCGGGGAGGTCACCCCGTGGAGTGTCCCGCACGCCGCGACCGATGCCGCGGCGGCCGCGGTGGCCAGGGCGACGGCGGTGCGGACGCCGCGTCCGGTCCGCGGACTCACGAGCCCAGGTCTGCGGATGTGCGCCGGACCCCTCGGCGGATGAGGGCCGCGGCAGCCAGGAGCAGGACCAGGCCCGCCGCGAGCACGACGGCCGCGCCGAGTCCGGGCACCTGAACCAGGGCCAGGGTCGCGTGAGCCCAGATCCGCTCGACGATGCGCTCGGCCGCGTAGACCGTGACGACGACTCCCAGGAGCGTGGCCACCATGGCCGCGATTTGTGTCCGGGAAAGGTTCTTGGAGAATTTCTCGAGGTTCATGGCCTTCACGTTACGGAAATGCGGTGCCGGTGAATTCGGCCATGGGGAGATGGTGTCGAGGCCGAAAGAACCACCAGGTCCGGGCGCCTGTCATCCTTTCGTACATGAATTCCTCGCGCATGTCGTCAGGAGTTGGCGGGCGGGCGAGGCGCCCTTACGGTGGCGAGCGTGATGGACCTTCGGCAGGTGTGGCGCGAGTGGCCGCGTCTCGGGGACGGGCTCGTGGCGGCCACGGCCGCGGCGCTGACCGTGCTCGTGGTGCGGGCCGACGCGGCCGGTCTGCCGCTGTATCCCCATCTGTCGGCGCACGCCGCGCTGTCCTGGCTCCTGCCGCCCTTCTGGGGGGTGGACGCCGGGGGCATGGCCGTGCCGCTGCTGGGATGCGTGGCGCTGTACTGGCGCAGGCGATGGCCGGTCGCCCTGGCTCTGGTGCTCGTCGTCCTGGCCACCGTGTGGCCGACCGACGTCCCGTTGCTGGTGGCGCTGTTCACCGTCGCCGCCCGCCGTCCGGGCCGGGTCACCGCGGGGGTCACCGCCTTCGCGCTGCTGCCGGTACTGGCGCGGCCGTTCGTGACGGCCGTCCTCAGCCCCCTGACCGCGGCCACGGCGGTGGCGGGGGCGGCGTTCGTCGGGGGCACCGTGGGCTGGGGCCTGTGGGTCGGCGGCGTGCGGGAGCGGGAGTCGCGTGCCGAACGCGAGGCCGGACTGCGCGCCGACCGGGCCCGGCAGCAGGCCCGCGAGGAGATCGCCCGGGAGATGCACGACGTCCTGGCGCACCGGCTGACGTTGCTGAGCATGCACGCCGGTGCCCTGGAGTTCCATCCGGGTGCCCCGCCGGCGCAGGTCGCCGAGGCCGCGGGCGTGATCCGGCAGAGTGCGAGCCAGGCGCTGGAGGACCTCCAGGACGTGCTGCGGGTGCTGCGCGCCCCCGTGGTGAGTCCGCACGCCGAACCCCCGCAGCCCTCGCTGGGCGACCTGCCGCGACTGATCGAGGAGACGCGCGCGGCCGGTGCGACGGTGGAGGTGCACCAGGAACTGGAGGACCCGGCCACGATGGACCCGGCCAGCAGCCGCACCGCCTACCGCGTGCTGCAGGAGGCCCTCACCAACCACCGCAAGCACGCCCCCCGCACGCCCGTGAGCCTCACCCTGACCGGGGGCCGGCGCGCCGGGCTGACCGTCGGCGTCGCCAACCCCGTCCAGCGGGAGCCCGCCGCGCGCGGGCCCGGCTCCGGGCAGGGCCTCATCGGCATGAACGAACGTGTGCACCTGGCCGGCGGGCGCATGAGCCACCGCCATACCGCGACCGGCTTCCGACTCGACGTCTGGCTGCCATGGACAAGATGACCCGCCTCCTCATCGTCGACGACGACCCGCTCGTCCGTTCCGGCCTGCGCCTGATGCTGTCCGCCGCGGACGACATCGACGTGGTCGGGGAGGCCGAGGACGGCGCCGACGTCCTGCCGTCGGTCGAGGCCCACCACCCCGACCTCGTCCTGATGGACATCCGCATGCCGCGCATGGACGGGCTCGCCGCCACCGCCGCGCTGCGGCGCCTGCCGCAGGCTCCCGAGGTGCTGATCCTCACGACCTTCACCACCGACGGTTACATCCTGGGCGCGTTGCGGGCCGGAGCGGCGGGCTACGTCCTCAAGCACACGCCCCCGGCGCAGATCGTCGCGGCGGTGCGCAAGGTGATGGCGGGGGAGCCGGTTCTGTCGCCCGCCGCGGTCAAGCAGCTGATCGACGCCGTCACCGGCACCGCGCCGGACGCTGTCGCGGACGGCTCCGAACGGGACCGGGCCGAAGGGCTGTTGCGGCTGCTGGGGGACCGCGAGCGGGAGGTCGCCCTCGCCGTCGCCCAGGGCCGGACCAACGCGGAGATCGCCGCCTCGTGCTTCATGAGCCTGCCGACGGTCAAGTCGCACGTCTCCCACATCCTGACCAAGCTCGGCCTGAACAACCGGGTCCAGATCGCGCTGCTGGTCTACCGCGCCGGGCTGGTCTGAGCGGCGGAGCGCCGTTCCGCCGTTCTCCGCGGTGGGCCTGCGAGGGCGGGCCCGGCAGTGGAACACTGGTCCGGACGAGTCGTTCAGGGGAGTCGAGATGAGCGCTGCTGGGCGGCCGGGCGGCGAGTCCGCGGCCCGTTCCTGGACGGACACGCCCCAGGGCGGCCCGACCGTGCTGCGCATCGTGCTGGGGACGCAACTGCGCCGGCTGCGGGAGGACCGGGGGATCAGCCGAGAGGCCGCCGGGGACGCGATCCGCGCCTCGCACGCGAAGATCAGCCGCCTGGAGCTGGGCCGGGTGGGCTTCAAGGAGCGCGACGTCGCGGATCTGCTCACCCTGTACGGCGTGGGCGACGAGCAGGAGCGCGGTGAACTGCTCGGCCTCGCCCGCCGGGCCAACACCCCCGGCTGGTGGCACCAGTACGCCGACGTCCTGCCGGGCTGGTTCGAGACGCACATCGGTCTCGAGGAGGCCGCGCACACCATCAGGACCTACGAAGTGCAGTTCGTGCCCGGCCTGTTGCAGACCGAGGCCTACGCCAGGGCGGTCACCCGGCTCGGCCATCCCCGGGCCACGGAGAGCGAGGTCGGGCGCCGGGTCGACATGCGGATGACCCGTCAGAAACTGCTGGACAGGCCGGGTGCACCCCGCCTGTGGGTCGTGCTGGACGAGGCCTGTCTGCGCCGGCCGCTGGGCGGGGTCGAGGTGATGCGCGGTCAGCTGGAGTATCTGATCGAGGCGGCCACACTGCCCCATGTGACGCTGCAGATCGCGCCGTTCGACGTCGGCGGCCTGGCGGCGGCGGGCGGGCCGGTCACCATCCTGCGCTTCTCCGAACCCGCGCTGCCCGACATCGTCTACCTGGAACAGCTGACCAGCGCCCTGTACCTGGACAAGCAGGAGGACGTGGAGCACTACCTGACGGTCATGGACCGGCTGGCGGCGGAGGCCGAACCACCCCGCAACTCCGCCCGGTTGCTGGCGGGCCTGATCGACCGCCTCGGCTGAAGATCGACACGCCGTCGGATCCGCACACTATCCTTGCGCCCGAGGGTGGTTGAGCGGCGGCGGCGTGGAGAAGGATGGCCGGCATGACGGATCAGGACTCCTGGGTCGATCAGACGAAACCCAGCATCGCGCGCGTGTACGACTACCTGCTCGACGGCAAGGACAACTACGCCGTCGACCGGGAGATCGGCGACGTCTTCAAGCGGGACATGCCCGGCTCCGTGGCGATCGCCTTCGCCAATCGCGCCGCGCTGATCCGCGCGGTGCGGGAGATCGCGACGACCACCGGTGTGCGGCAGTTCCTCGACCTGGGCAGCGGTCTGCCGACGGCGGACAACGTCCACCAGGTCGCGCAGCGGCACGCGCCGGGTTCCCGGGTGGTGTACGTCGACAGCGACCCGATCGTGCTCGCCCACGGCCGGGCGCTGCTGGAGGACAACGACGACACCCGGGTGATCCAGGCGGACGTGCGGCAGCCCGAGGGCATCCGCGAGCACGCGGACACCCTGGAACTGATCGATTTCAGCCGCCCCGTCGCCGTCATCTTCAGCGCGATCCTGCACCACGTGAACGACGACGAGGACCCGGCGGGCATCGTCGGCTACTGGCGCGACCAGGTGCCGTCGGGGAGCTACTTCTTCGTCAGCCACTTCCGGTCGGGCAACAACCCGCAGACCGTGGAGGCCGAGCGGGTCCTGCAGCAGACCTTCGGCCGCGGCCGGTGGCGTACCGACAAGGAGATCGAGGGCCTGCTGGAGGGGCTGGAGATCCTGGAGCCCGGGGTCGTTCCCGCGGCCCTGTGGCGGCCCGAGGCGGCCGACGCCTCGCAGATCGGCCAGGCCGAGCGGGAACTGACCGTCTGGGAGCACCTGATCTCCGCCGGGCTGGCCCGGAAGCCGTAGTCCGCGGCGGCGGACCGGCAGGGGCCGGTCCGCCGCTCAGACCTGGACCTGGCCGCCGTCGGCGAAGTACTCGGCGCCGGTGACGAACGAGCTCTGCGGCCCGGCCAGGAAGGCGGCCACCGCCGCGACCTCCTCGGGCCGTCCGACGCGCCCCAGCGGCGTCTGGTCCGCGAGCGCCGCGTGGAAGGCCTCGGTGGTCATGCCGTTGAGCCCGGCCAGGCCCTCGATGCCGGGCGTGGCCGTCGGGCCCGGGGTGAGGACGTTCACCCGAACGCCCCGCGGCGCCAGTTCGGCCGCCCAGGTGCGGCCCAGATTGCGGATCGCCGCCTTGGACGCGGCGTACAGGCCCATGCCGGGGACGCCCTGGACGCCGGTCGTCGAGCCGAGCAGGACGACCGACGCGCCCTCGGCCAGCAGCGGCAGCGCCTTCTGGACGGTCAGCAGGGTGCCGTGGACGTTGACGCCGAAGACCAGGTCGTAGTCCTCCTGCGTGGCCTCCGCCAGGCTGCCCACGACGCCGAGGCCGGCGTTGGCGATCACGGCGTCCAGGCGTCGTCCGTCGGCGCGGATGACGTCGACGACGCGGTCGAGGTCGGCGGCCCGGGACACGTCGCAGGGCACGGCGACCGCGGCGGGGCCGATCTCCGCGGCCGCCTTCCTGAGTTCGTCCTCGCGCCGGCCGGTGAGGTAGACGCGGGCGCCGTCGTCGGCGAGGCGCTGGGCGATCGCGCGTCCGATGCCGCTGGAGGCTCCGGTGACGAGGGCGGTCTTTCCGTCCATGGGAGGCATGGCGGGAGGTCCTTTCGGGGGAGGCCGGAACGCGCGAGGGGGAGTCCGCCGTGGTCCGGCCGTGGGGGGAGCGGTCGCGTCACGGAACGCGTCCCGGGCGGGACAGGTTCTTGACGACCTGGTCCAGAACCTATCCGGTTATGGACCAAGGCGTCAAGAATTGGTACGGTGACGCCATGGCACGACCCCGAAGCTTCGACGAGGACCAGGTACTGCGCGCCGTCAGGGACCGGTTCTGGTCGACCGGCTACGCGGGGACCAGCATCGACGACATCCTCCGCGACACCGGGCTCGGCAAGGGCAGCCTCTACGGTGCCTTCGGCGACAAGCACCAGCTGTTCCTGCGCGCCTTCGGCGACTACTGCGACGGGCTCGTCAAGGCCGTCGGCGGCCGGCTCGAAGGCCCGGACAGGGGAGCCCTGGAGCGGCTGAGCGGCCAGGTGCGGGAGATCGCCGCGGCGACCGCCTCGGATGTGTCCCTGCGCGGCTGCCTGCTCGCCAACGGCGCGGCCGAACTCTCCGGCCGCGACCCGCAGGTCGAGGCGATCGCCCGACGCACCTTCGCCGCTCTGGAGGGGCTCTTCACCTCCTGCGTCGCGGCCGCCCAGCGGGCGGGCGACATCGACCCCGATGCCGACCCCGCCCGCCTCGCCGCCCTCCTGCTCGCCGTCGTCCGCGGTATCGAGGCCCTCGGCAAGGGCGGCAGCAGCCCGGAGTCCCTTCACGCCATCGCCGACACCGCCCTGTCGCTGCTGCCCCGCCCGTAGGCCCGACGCCTCGGCCGCCGCCGGGTTCTACGGGATACGGTCGGTGAGCTCCAGGACCGGCGGATCGGTCCTGAAGGTCTCCGGATACTTGGCCGCCGCGCCGGTGTTGAGCACCACGACCTCCTCCTCGCCGGACAGCCAGCCCTGTTCGCGCAGGACGCGCACCGCCGACAGGGTCGCCGCTCCCTCGGGGCAGAACAGGGCGCCGTCCGCGGCGGCACACGCGTCACGGTCGGCGAGCAGTTCCTCGTCGGTCACGGCGACGGCGTGGCCCTTGGTCTCGTAGAGGGCGTCCAGCACCATGAAGTCGCCCAGCGCCTTGGGGACGGTGATGCCGAACGCCACCGTGCGCGCGTCCTGCCAGGGCTCGCTGGTCCGTTCACCCTGCTCGAAGGCGCGCACGATGGGGGCGCAGCCGGTGGACTGGACGCTGACCAGGCGGGGCAAGGGGCCCTGGAGCCAGCCCAGCTCGCGCAGTTCGAGCAGGGCCTTGTGGATGCCGATGAGGCCGACGCCGCCGCCGGTGGGGTAGACGATGACGTCGGGGGCGCGCCAGCCGAGCTGTTCGACGATCTCCAGGCCCATCGTCTTCTTGCCCTCGATGCGGTACGGCTCCTTGAGCGTGGCCGCGTCCATCCAGGTGCCGGGGTCGGCCTTGATCCGCTCCGCGACGAGCCGGCCCGCGTCCCCGATCAGCCCGTTCACCAGGTACAGGTCGGCGCCGGCGGCCGCGCATTCGGCCCGGGTGATGCTGGGCGCGTCCACGGGCATGGCGATCAGGGCCTCGAGGCCGGCGCGCGCGGCGTAGGTCGCCCACGCCGCACCGGCGTTGCCGTTGGTGGGCATGGCCACACCGCGCGCCCCCAGCTCGCGGGCCCTGGCCACGCCGACCGCCGCGCCGCGGGCCTTGAAGCTGCCCGTGGGCACCAGTCCCTCGTCCTTCATCACCAGGCCCGGGACGCCGATGGCCTCGCCGTAGCGCGGCAGCGGCACCATCGGGGTCATGCCCTCGCCCAGGGTGACAACGTTTTCCGGGTCGCGGACGGGCAGCAGCTCGTGGTAGCGCCACAGCGTCGGCGGGCGCCCCGCCAGGTCCGCGGGGGTGAGCGAGGAGCGCAGCCGCTCCAGGTCGTAGCGGGCCAGCAGCGGTGAACCGCAGGCGCAGAGGTTCTGTATCCGGTCGGCGTCGTGGCGGCGGCCGCACCGGGCGCACTCCAGGTGCGTCAGCGTACTGAAGGGCAAGGTCATGGCTCCCTTCCTACCTCGCGAGGGCGGGTGAGGGGAACACCTGCCATGGTCGTGTGTCCACGACGCCGGGTACCGGGAGCCGAGGCGGCCGGTGCCGCGGAGGCCGCCGGGCCCGCTGCGAGGAGGGCGGGGGAGCGGCGGCCGGGCCCGTGGCCCGCCGCGACCGCCCGCGGCGGCGACTTCGGTCGGCCGCCGGTGCGGCGATCCACGACACGACGTACTGGTCGCTCACGGCGCAGCTCGGTGAGGACCTGCGGTTCGCCGTCCGCCCGGACCCGCAGTCACAGCCTGGTCTGCCAGGGCGCCCGGCTCACCGTCGGGGCGCCGGTGCCCGTCCGCGCCGGTGACACGGTGACGATGCTCGGCGGCGACCGGCCCCCCCGCGGCCTGCGCCGGAGGCGGGCGCGGGGCCGGAAGTCCGGATCAGGCCGCGTCGGGCGAGGGCTGCCAGGTCCAGTTGCGGCGCTCGTAGGCGACCTGGAAGCCCAGCCGGAACATGTTGTGCAGGGAGGGGTTGCGGGTGCCGGGGGTCTCCGTGCCGGTCTCGGCGACGAGGAAGCGGCAGCCGAGGTCCCGCGCGGCCCGGACGCGGGCGGCCAGGAGGGCGGTCTGGCCGCCGCGGTTACGGGCGTGGGGGAGGACCGCGCCGGCGAACATCTGGGCCGTGTCGCCGTGGACGTGCAACGTGCCGGTGCCGACGATCTCCCCGTCCAGCCAGGCGGCGAACGGGTGCCACCCCGGCTGCGTGGCCGTGGACGCGCTCAGTTCGCCGTAGTGCTCCTCCGGCATGCCGAACGCGCGCATCATGACCGAGCCCCACTCCGCGGCGTGGCGGGCCTCCAGCGGGGCGACGGTGATGCCGTCGGGCGGCACGTCCAGCGCGTCGGCGCGGGCGACGAGGTCTTCCGTCGTGCCGACGAGCTTCGCCCAGGACGAGCCGGCGGTGATGCCCTCGCTCTCGCAGATGGCGTCCCAGTCCTCGGGGAGGAAGGCGGGGGCGATCTGGAGGACCGCCTGCGGGGTCCGTTCCGCGCGGTAGAAGTCGCACACCTCCCTGATCAGCTCGGCGGTGACGGCGCCGGTGACGCCCAATCCCAGGGCCTTGCTCCAGAAGCGGGTGGGGTCGTTGCGCATCGACAGCACGACTGCGCCGCCGATCCGCGTGGCGTTCATGCCCAGGGCGGTCCGGACGGACTCGGGGGCGCCGGTCTCGAACCGGAACAGCGCCTCGGCCTCGGACTGCTCGGCGACGGACGGGGGGACCGGGGTGTTCATGGGGCAACCGGCTCTCTCGGGGCTGTGACGTGTAGGGACTGTCGGACGATCCGGGTGGGGCGGGGCCGCGCGACGGACACAAGCAGGACGGTACGGCCGGGGGAAAAGTTCGAACCCGCCTCTATGATCCAGGTCACTCGTCGCGTCGTGATGTGTCGCGTGCACACACCATGACCCACGGAGTCACAGCCCGCCGCCCCGTCGCCGTCCGCCGCACCGTCCTGAACGCCGGAAACCGGGTGGTCTCAGGTTCAGCGTTCACGAGGTGCCGGATATGCCGGATGCCGGCGATATCCCTGGTCGCGGAGTCGGCTCGCCCCCGGGTACGCGGCGACCGCGACGCCGGCGCCGTGTTCCGCCGCTCGCCGCCCTGTCGGGCGGCACACCGTGTGCGTTACTGACACGTCCTCAGTTCGGGGTCCGGATCTGCCGGCCCCACCGTGTGCCCCGGTCCTCGCGGTGCGCTCCGCCGCCGCCTCGCGATGCCGTCGATCCGGAGCGTGACACAGAGGCCAACGCCGACTCCGCGTCCGGCAAACAAATATCTACGCGGGAAGAATTATTGTCATGGACACTTCCCAAGCTGCCGGAACTGGCGCTACTAAGTGGTAGTCAGTTCACCGCTCAGGGAGGTTCCGTGAGACCCACGAAGTCGTTGTCGGCCCTGGCTACCCTGATCATGGCCATGGTGTTCGGCCTGCTCCTGTCGAGTCCGGCACACGCCGCCGGGACTGCCTACGTCGCGCTCGGAGACTCGTACTCCGCGGGCAACGGCGCGGGCAACTACGACAGTGCGAGCGGCAGTTGCCACCGGAGTTTCAGCGCGTACCCGTACCTGTGGAAGAACGCCCACGCCCCGTCCTCGTTCGCCGACACCTCCTGCTCCGGCGCGGTGACCACGGACGTGACCAACAGTCAGCTCGGCCCGCTGAATGCCTCCACCACCCTGGTCTCCCTCACGATCGGCGGCAACGACGCCGGTTTCTCGGACGTCATGACCACCTGTGTGACCGGCTCCGACAGCACCTGCGTCAACCGGGTCAACACGGCGGAGAACTACGCGCGTAACACCCTTCCGGCCCGTCTGGACGCCACCTACAACGCGATCCGTGCCAAGGCCCCCAACGCGAAGGTCGTCGTCCTCGGCTACCCGCGCGTCTACACCCTCAACGTCTTCTGCGTCGGCCTCTCCGACACCAAGCACCGGAAGATCGACGAGGCCGCCGACGTCCTCGACGGCGTCATCGCCGCTCGTGCGGCCGCCCACGGCTTCGTCTTCGGCGACGTCCGCGGCACCTTCAACAACCACGAGCTCTGCTCCGGCGACGACTACCTGCACTCCCTCGTCATCTCGCCGAGCTGGGAGTCCTACCACCCCACCGCCACCGGCCACTCGAGCGGCTACTACCCCGTCCTGAACGCCAACAGCTGACCCTCGCAGCAGCACCGAGCACCGAGCACCGGCACCCGGCCGGGGCCCCGCCCGCGACTTTCCGCGGGCGGGGTCCCGGCCGCACCGGCCGCACCGGCCGCACCGGCTGTCAGGTGCCGATGTCGTGCCCGTCCTTGCGCCACGCCACGACCACGGACGGGCGGGGGATCCCCTTGCCGCCGTCCGGCCAGCGCGAGGAGGGGTTCTGGTACGTGGAACCGTCCGTCTCGCCCGGGTGCTGCACGGCGACGAGGACCCGCTTGTCCTGGATGATCGGGCCGCAGGTCTCGGCACCCTTGGGCACACTCAGGAACTGCCGTACCTGGCCGCGCTTTTCACCCTTCACGGCGACGCCGTACAGGGCGTCGTGGGTGCCGAGGGTGCCGGGTGCTCCGTCGGTGGAGATCCACAGGTTGCCGTGCGGGTCGAAGGCCACGTTGTCGGGGCAGGAGATCGGGCTGACCTGGTCCTTCGGGAAGCCCGCGAAGTACGTGGAGGGGTCGGAGGGGTCGCCGGCGACGAGGAAGAGCCGCCAGGCGAAGCGGTCGGCCGCCGGGTCGTCGAAGAACTCCGCCAGCTCCAGCACGTGCCCGTGCTTGTTGTTGCTCCGCGGGTTGGCCTCGTCGGGACCGGCCGAACCGGCCTTGCCGCGGTTGGTGTTGTTGGTCAGGGCGACGTAGACGCGGCCGGTGCGCGGACTGGGCTCCACGTCCTCGGGGCGGTCCATCTTCGTGGCGCCCGCCTTGTCCGCGGCGATCCGCGTGAACAGGTACACCTCCTCGGCCGTCATGCCCTCGACGAACGAGGTGGTGCCGCTCGCCAGCTTGATCCACTGGCCGGAGCCGTCGAACGCCCCGTCGCCGGGCAGCGCGCCGGTGCCGTCGAACTCCGCGGCCGGGCTGTCGCCGGTGAGCTTGGCGACGTACAGCGTGCCCTCGTCCAGCAGCGACATGTTGTACTCACGCACGGCCCTGCCGGAGCCGTGCCGCATCGCCTTGTCGGCGACGAACTTGTACATGTAGTCGAAGCGTTCGTCGTCGCCCATGTAGACGACCGGGCGGCCGTCCTCGGTCAGGCGGGGCTGGGCGGCCTCGTGCTTGAGGCGGCCGAGCGCGGTGTGCTTGCGCGGGGTGGAGTGCGGGTCGAAGGGGTCCAGCTCCACGACCCAGCCGAAGCGGTTGATCTCGTTGGGCTCCTTGGCCAGGTCGAACCGGTCGTCGTACCGCTCCCACTTGCGCTCGCTGGCCGTGCCGGCGACGCCGTAGCGCTGCAGCCGGGCCGCGGTGACGGGGTCGGTGACGGAGGCCGCGTTGGCGAAGTACTGGTTGAAGTTCTCCTCCCCGGACAGCACGGTGCCCCACGGGGTCGTGCCGCCGGCGCAGTTGTTGAGCGTGCCGAGCACCTTCGTACCGGTGGGGTCCGCCTTGGTCCGCAGCAGCGGGGCGCCGGCGGCGGGGCCCGTCAGCCGGAACGCGGTCGTGGTGTGGACTCGCCGGTTCAGCTCGTGACGGCTGACCGGGTACAGACGACCGGAGTGCCGGTCCTCCTCGACGACCACCACGCTCAGGCCGTGCGCGGCCCAGGCGATCTCGACCTGCTGCCGGGTCGGGTTGGCCGCGTCGTAGCCGGCGAACATCAGGATCTCGTCGGTGTACTCGTGGTTGGCGACGAGGACGTGGCGGTGCCGCTCGCCGGGCAGCTCGAACAGGTGCAGGAAGTCGTTGTTGTAGCCGAACTGCCCCGCCTGCGCCGCGGCGGTCTGGCGCGCCGGGTCGAACGCGGGGGCGCCGCGCAGGATCGGGTCGCCCCAGCGGATGACCACGCTCTGCGCATAGCCCTCGGGGACGACCACGGCGTCGGTGGTGTTCGGCTTGACGGGTACGAAGCGCAGGCCCTTGGCCGCCTCGCGGTCGACGCCGCCGCCGTGCGTGCCGCCGCGCAGTGCCTCGGGCACGGCAGCGGCCACATCGCCGCCGTTCGCCACGACCAGGCCGCCCGCGGTGGCCGCCAGCGTGACCACGGCCCCCGTGCGCAGCATCGTGCGCCGCGAGAGCGCGTCGGCCACGACGTCGCCGAGGTAGGGGTTGTCGCTGGTGTTGGGAGCCTCGTGTGCGCACGCGTTGCCGCACTTGTACTGGCAGGTCAGGGCCGATCTGCCCGCCGCGTGCCGGGTGAGCAGGGGAAGAAGTCTGTGCGGCCGCACGGTGCCTCCATGGTCTTGTCCGAGCAATGGAAATCCCATGGAAAGGTAAAGCCGCGCTCCTGCGGGACGGTGGCGGCAACGTGAACCACGAATGAACCGAAGCGCGTTGGCGCGGTGCGGCGCGGTGCGCGGCGGACGGTGGTCCGCCGCGCAGCCGCGTCGCAACGCGATCAGGTCAGCGGGTGGCCGCGTCGATCAGCGCGCGGATCGTGTCGGCGGAGGCGGGGGTGGCCTGCGCGTTCGCGAAGTCGGCGGAGCCGCCCGCGTACGGCGGACCGTAGACCGGGGTGTCCGGCTGCTGGCGCCAGCTGTCGGCGAGGGTGCCGTAGGCGAGGGCGTCGTAACCGAGCAGGTCGAGAAGCTCGGCGGCGTGCGCGACGGCGGCCGGGTCGTCACCCGCGACGGCCAGCGTGGTGCGGTCCGGCGCGCCCTTCGGCCGGCCGAGCACGGCCAGGTGGCGGAAGAAGATGTTGTTGAAAGCCTTGACCACGTGGGATTCGGGGAGGTGGTTCTGGAGCAGTTGGCTGTCGGTGCTGCTGCCGTCGTCCAGCACGGCGATGTTGCCGTCCCGCTGCGGGTAGTAGTTGCCGGTGTCGATGACCGTCTTCCCGGCCAGCGGCTTCACCGGGACCTGGTCGACGGCCTTGAGCGGGATGGTGACGACGACCCAGTCGCCTGCCGCCGCTGCCTCCTCCGGGGTCGCCGCGCGCGCTCGCGGACCGATCTCGGACACCAGGTCCGCGAGCGTCTCCGGCCCCCGGGAATTGCTGAGGACGACGTCCAGCCCGGCATCCGCCGCGAGCCGTGCCAGTGTGCTTCCGATGTTGCCGCTGCCGATGAGTCCGAGTGTTGCCATGGTGTGACCTCGATCTTCGCAGTCCATTACATCCGTTCCTGGTGCAACGATCGACGCCGGAGGCTTTCTTCCGCCGCTGCGACGCGCCTTGACTTCGAGCGCGCTCCAATCCGTAACGTCTGTGTCATGAGCGAGGAGCGGCGAGACCGCCCGGTGAGGGTGCTGGTGACCGGCGGGACGAGCGGACTGGGGCTGGCCATGGCCTCCGCCCTGGCCGCGGCCGGAGCGACGGTCGCGCTGACCGGTCGCTCCGGCACGCGTGCCGACGAGGTCGCCGGGCAGCTGCCGGGCGCGGTCGGGGTCGAGATGGACGTACGCGACGAGGGCTCCGTGGCCCGGGCGGTCGACCAGGTGTGGTCCCGGCTCGGCGGCATCGACATGCTCGTGAACAACGCCGGAATCGGCATGCGCACGGTCAATCCGCGCTTCATGACGGAGCCCCAGGGCTTCTGGGACGTACCGGCCGACGGCTTCCGCGCCGTGATCGAGACCAATCTCACCGGCTACTTCCTGGTGGCCCGCGAGGTGACGCCACGGATGCTGGCCGCGGGCGGCGGACGCATCGTCAACATCGCGGTGAACCGGTCGACGATGCACCGGACCGGCTTCGTCCCCTACGGGCCCTCGCGGGCAGGCAGCGAGGCGCTGTCCCGGATCATGGCCGCCGACCTGCGCGGCACGGGTGTCACCGTCAACCTCCTCCTGCCGGGCGGCGCGACCGCGACGGGCATGTTGCCCCCGGACGCCGTGCCCGGCAGCATGCCGATCCTGGAACCCGCCGTCATGGGCCCGTCCATCGTCTGGCTGGCCTCCGACGCCGCGGACGGCGTGCACGACGAGCGCATCGTCGCCGTCGACTTCGAGCGGTGGCTCGACGACAGGAACGGCGCACGGTGAACGGCCCCCGGGTCCGGAGACGCGGGGAGGCACTGCGATCATCCTCGAGTGCGTGATCTCGACGAGCTGATCGATGTGGACGATCCGGCGTGGCCGGAACTGCGGGAGATCCTCGCCGCCGCCACCGAGCCGCCCGCGGTGCTTCCCGGCGACGACACCGAAGCCCGCCGCTGCCTGCTGCAGATGCAGGTCACCGCGCGCTCGACGCTCGGCGGGCTGACGCTCAACACCGGGGGCCTGATCCTGGACGGGGGGTGGCTGCGGGTCTTCGGTGGAGGCACGGGGCCGGCGGGCGACGGTCTGCCGAGCATCGGGCAGGTCAACGGTTTCCCCGCCGCCTTCGACCCGGCGTGGCATCCCGCGGCGGGCCTGGTCGTCGGCCATGACGTGCTGGGTGGCGTGTTCGCGCTGAACGGCCACGACCCCGCGGGCCACGGACGCCCCGGCGCCCCGGGCCAAATGAGCTACTTCGCCCCCGACACGCTGGAGTGGGAGGCGATGGACATCGGCCATTCCGGATGGATCTCCTGGATGCTGTCCGGCGGCCTCCACCCCTTCTACGAGCAACTGCGATGGCCCGGCTGGCGCGACGAGGCCGCGGGCCTGTCCTACGCGCAGGGGATCAGCGTGTATCCGTTCCTCTGGTCGAAGGAGGCACGCGCGGATCTCGCCGCGACCAGCCGCCGCCCCGTACCGATGCGCCAGGTCCTCGGCGTGGCCGCTGACTTCGCCCGCCAGATGGGCCCGGCCGACCCGGGTTTCCTCGGCACGGTGTAGCGCCGCGGGGCAGTGCCCTGCCGGGCTCACGGCACCAGGTCCGCCATGGCGTCCGGCGGCAGGGACGGGTTGGCTGCCGCTTCCTGCGCCACCTGCCGGTCGTCGTCGCCGACCAGTTCGATGATCACGGAGGGCGGCAGGCCGGGATGGCCGGCGGCGACCGGTCTTGCCTGCCGGTCGGGCAGGCAGGCCAGCAGCGCCGCGGGCGGGGCGGCGGGGTGCCGGGCGATGGCGCGCAGCGCCTTGCGGACCGGTGGCAGGTGCTGGGCCAGTTCCTCCAACAGGGCCGGTGTCGCGCCGGGATTCGTCGCCACCTTGGCAATCACGGGCACGCCGTGGCGTCCGACCATCGCCCGCAGCCGGTCCTCCGAGAGACCCGGGTGCGGCGCGACGGACTTGACCACTTTGGCGTCGGCGTCGCCTGCCAGGGTGTCTCGCACGGCGTCGGGCAGGTCGCGCCGTTCCGCCACGAGCATCCGGACGACCGGGTTCGGGGACGCCGCCATCTCGTCCACCTCGGCCGGGGAGGCCGAGGCGATGCGCGGCAGCAGCGTCGACCTGATCCGGATGGCGTGGGTGAGGCGGCCGAGGATGTCGAGCGGCAGACGGGGATGGTGCGCGAGCCGGTGCCGGACGTCGTCGTCGGGATCGTCGGCCAGCGAGCGCATCAACGCCTCATCGATCCCGGAATTGTCCGCGAGCTCCTCCCGTACCCGGAGCACGGGGTCCTCGGCCAGACGCGCGTACACCTCGTGCGGCAGGTCCGTGCGGGCGGCCAGTTCCTGGCGCACCAGCACAGAGGGGTGGCCGGTGAAGCGCGCGGCCGCCGCGGGCGGCGTCGCCGGGTTGCGCAGGGCCATCTGCTGGATCGTGCGCAGCGTGGACTCGTGGGAGCCGTCGCAGAGGGCGCCCGGCGGCAGTTCGCAGCCGGACGTCGCACAGTGCGGCTCGCGGTCGCAGACCCGGCAGGAACGGGCCGGGGGCAGCCCCGCGCCGGTGAGCAGAGCCTCCAGCACGCCCGGTGGTGTCGCCTCATTGGCCGCCACCGAACAGCGGACGTCGGCGTGCGGATGCGCCGCGAGCCGGGCGGCGACCTCCGGTGCCGTCGTCCACAGCGCGAGTTCGGCGACGACCTGGACGTCCGGGTCGCCGGCGAGCGCCGCCACGACGTCCGTCGGGAGATCCTGGCAGGCGGCCAGCTTCTCCCGGTACTCCGACCTGGGGTCGGCGGCCAGCGTGCGCGCCCATTCCGGACGGCCCGTGCCTTCGTCCAGCAGGGCGAGGGCCGCGCATGGCTGCGCTGCCGGGTCGATGTCGTCGGCGGTCAGACTGCCTTCGTAGGCGAGCCGGATCGCGGCTCCCTCGAACCGCGCGGCCAGTGCGCGCACCTGAGCGCGGCTCAGGCCGGAGCGGCAGGCAAGGGCCTCCGCGAGGTCGTCGTCCGCACCGGCGATCAGCCGGTCGACCAGCCCGGATGGCAGGGACGGGTTGACGGCCAGGCCGTGCAGCACATGGTCCACGGGGGCACATGCTGCCCGAAGGACTCGCGAACGGCCCCTGAATTATCCGGGCGCCGTCCTCCCCGCGACCGCGGCGCCGGACCTCGGGGGCCGAGGGCCTCTTACGGTGTGAGGCCACGGCGGCGGTGCGCAGACGGAACGGACGTGACGGAACCGATCGGACGTTCAGGCCACCCGCAGGTCGTCGATCGCGTCCTCGTCCCAGTCGATGCCGATGCCGGGGGACTCGGGGGGCACCACGCAGCCGTCCTCGATGGTCAGCGGCGTGCGCGTGATCGCGTCGAGCTGCGGGATGTGCTCGACGTACATGCCCGCGGGCACGGCGCAGGCGAGGCTGGCGTGCAGTTCCATGAGGAAGTGCGGGGCGACCTGGACGTTGAAGGCCTCGGCGGTGTGGGCGGTCTTGAGCCACGGGGTGATGCCGCCGATGCGGGCCACGTCGACCTGGACGATGCCCGCGGCCCCCGCGGCGAGGTACTCGGCGAAGCGGCCGACGCCGTAGATGGACTCGCCGACCGCGACGGGGATCGAGGTCGAGGCCGCGAGCCGGACGTGGCCAGCGAGGTCGTCGGCGGGGAGGGGCTCCTCGAACCAGGCGATGTCGTACGGCTCGTACGCGTGGGCCCGGCGGATGGCCTCGGCGCCGGTCATCGACTGGTTGGCGTCGACCATGAGCACCCAGTCGGGCCCGACCGCCGCGCGGACCGCGGCCAGGCGCTCGGCGTCCTCGCCCGCAGTGGGCTTGCCGACCTTGACCTTGGCGCCGCGCAGGCCGCGCTCCTTGGCCTGCCGGGCGGCGTTCGCCAGTTCGTCCGGGGTCAGGTGGAGCCAGCCGCCCTCGGTGTCGTACAGGGGCAGCCGCTCGTGCGCGCCGCCGGCGAGCCGCCACAGGGGTTCGCCGGCACGCAGGCAGCGCAGGTCCCACAGGGCGGTGTCCACGGCGGCCAGGGCGAGTGAGGTGATCGCGCCGACCGAGGTGGCCCGGGTGACCGAGAGCAGCCGCTGCCACAGCGCCTCGACGTTGCGGGCGTCGGCCCCGAGGAGCAGGCCGGTCAGGTGGTCGCGGAGCAGGGCGAGCACCGAACTGCCGCCCGTGCCGATGGTGTACGTGTAGCCGGTGCCCGTCAGGCCGTCGTCCGTGGTGACGGAGACGAGGATCGTCTCCTGGCGGACGAAGGTCTGCAGGGCGTCGGTGCGCAGGACCTCCGGTTCGAGGAAGACCATCCGGCACTCGACGTCCTTGATCGTGCTCATGAGCGGTGACCACGTGCCTTTCGGGATAGTGAAGGGGGTTACTTCGAGGGGGCGAACACCCGTTGCGCGGCGACCGCCGCACCCCCGCGGGCCCACTCCTCGAAGGGCAGCGGACGGACCTCGATGGCGCAGTCGCCGGCGGCGCCGAACGCGTGGTCGGCGAAGGTCTGCCGCAGCTGGTCGGCGAACAGGTCGTACGAGGCCACGCCCTCACCGGAGATGATGATGCGCTCCGGGCCGATGAGGTTGGCGACCGACGCCATGGCGAGGCCCATCACATGTCCCGCGCGGGAGAAGACGGCGCGGACCGCGGTGTCGTTCGCGTGGGCGAGGCGGACCGCCTCCTCCATGGTCAGTGCGGGGTCCCCGGTGGCCCGGCGGGCCTGCTCGGTGATGGCGTGCGTCGAGGCGACGGTCTCCACACAGCCGGTGTTGCCGCAGGTGCAGGTGCGGTCGGTGCCGCCGACGGGCAGGTGCCCGACCTCGCCCGACACCCCGTGCGCGCCCGACACCACCCGGCCGTTGATGGACAGCCCGCAGCCGATGCCGGCGCCCACGGTGACCAGGGCGAAGGACGACAGCCCGACTCCGGCGCCGAACCACTGCTCGGCGACGGTCAGGGCCCGTACGTCGTTCTCGATCACCGTGGGGATGCCCGTGGCCGACTCCACGAGCTGGGCGAGCGGAACGCGGCGCCAGTTGAGGAACGGCGAGAAGTGCACGATGCCGGTCTGCCCGTCCACGTCCCCGGAGATGGTGACTCCGACGCTGTGGATGGCACCCTCCTCCTCCGAGCCGGAGGCGGCGCGGAGTTCGGTGATGAGCCGGGCGATGGCCAGTACCACCGTCCCTACGTCACGGGAGTCGAGGCCGGCGCGCCGTGAGGCGAGCGGCTGGGCCGTCAGATCGGTGACGACGCCGATGAGTTCGTCGCCGGTCACCTTCACACCGACGAAGCGCGCGCGTTCGGCGTGGACGGCGATCAGTGTCGGCGGGCGGCCGTGGGCGCGTTCCCCCGCCGGCCGGCCGAGTTCGGTGATCCAGCCCTCGGCCAGCAGGGGGGTGGCGGCCTTGGTGACGGCCCCGCCCGACAGCCCCGTGCGCCTGCCGATCTCGGCCCGGGTGAGGGGGCCGTAGGCGAGGAGTGTCTGGAAGACCAGGACAGCCGCGGGGGGCTGGTCGGCGAGGCTCATGGCCGGGACCATACCTTTCCAACGGAAAGTAAGAAAGAGGCTCGACCTCCCTCAGTGATCCCATCTTTTCCGTGATCCACCCCCGAGTTGCTGGGCGCGTCCCGCTGATTGCTGGTGATGGCAGGTCAAGACATCGGATTTCTCCCGCCGAATATGTTGACGCTGGAAGGAAACCCTGGCTACATTCGCCGCACTCCTCGTCGGTGCGGACGAGACGGTCCTCATGGGGAGGAGTGCGATCGGGCCCCGGTCGCAGCACTTCCGGCCTCGGTGGCGTTCCGGGACGACCGCCACCGAGGAAGGTTCAGGGGCACGACAGCCCGCCTGTCATGCACCTCCCGCAACCCCGTCGATATCCCAGCGGACCTCCGAGCGCCGGCCCTGGCCGCGCGCCGCAGCGTTCTGCCGTACCCCGTCGCGCCGAAATGGAGTACTCCCATGGCTCGTCCAGTTGTACGCGCACGTCTGAGATGGCCAAGGCCCCGGACGCGCAGCGGCATGCGCAGGGCCTTCTTCCTCCCCGTCCTCGCGGTGAGCGCACTCGCGGCGCCCCTCGTGGCACCCGCCGTCGCGGCCCCGGCCGACACCCCGGCCAAGGCCCCCGGCAAGGCCCCCACCAAGGCCTTCGCGCGGACCGGCGGCACGAAGGCGGCCCCGGTGCTCGCCGCCAAGCCCTACATGGGCTGGAGCAGCTGGAGCCTGGAGTCCACCAACTTCCCCGGCTACGGAGGTTCCTGGCTCACCGAGTCGCACGTCCTCCAGCAGGCGGACATCCTGGCCTCGAAGCTGAAGTCGCATGGTTACGAGTACGTCAACGTGGACGCCGGCTGGAACGTCAACCCGAACACGCAGAAGAACGTCGTCGACGAGTACGCCCGCCCGGCCGCGGACCCCGTCAAGTTCCCGCACGGCATGAAGTACCTCGGCGACAAGCTGCACGCCAAGGGCCTGAAGTTCGGCATCTACATGGCGGTCGGCCTCTACATCGACGCGTACAACGACGGCAAGAGCCCCATCCTGAACGCGCCGGGGTGCACCACCAAGGACATCGTCTACCCGGACCTGCGCAAGACCAGCGGCTGGGACAACGTCTCCTACCAGCTGAACTTCTCCAGCCCCTGCACCACCAAGTACATCGACTCGATCGCGCAGGAGTACGCCGACTGGGGCGTGGACTTCCTCAAGATCGACGGTGTCGGCCCCGGCTCCAACCAGGGCGACGAGGCGCACGACAACGTCCCCGACATCAAGGCCTGGCACAGCGCGCTGGAGAAGACCGGCCGGCCCATCCAGTTCATCCTGTCCTGGTCGCTCAGCCACGACAAGGCCGACGTCTGGAAGCAGAACTCCAACGGCTGGCGGATCGACACCGACGTCGAGTGCTACTGCGACACCCTGGTGACCTGGAACAACTCCGTCAAGCAGCGCTGGAACGACGTCGTCCCGTGGATCGACGACGCCGGACCGGGCCACTGGAACAACCTCGACTCCCTCGACGTCGGCGCCGGCCCCCTGGACGGCCTCAACGAGGTCGAGCGGCAGAGCCACATGACGTTCTGGGCCATCGAGAGCGCCCCGCTGTACATCGGCGACGACCTCACCCACCTCGACCCGTACGGCCTGTCGCTGCTCACCAACGACGAGGTCATCGCGGTCGACCAGGCCGGCAACCCGGCCCGGCCGGTGAGCCAGGACAGCCCCGAGCAGGTCTGGTACGCCCGCAACGCCGACGGCAGCTACACCGTGGCGCTGTTCAACCTCGGCAAGGGCTACGCCGACGTCACCGCCGACTGGAGCGACCTGGGCGTCAGCGGCAAGGCCGCGGTCCGTGACCTGTGGAGCCACAAGAACCTCGGCAAGGTGAGCGGGAGCTTCACCGACAACCTGCCGCCGCACGGCTCGCGCCTGCTGCGCGTCACCCCGGAGGCCGTCACCGGCAAGCCGGGCGTCCCGCTGGCCGCGCACGCCACCGCCTCGACCGCGACCAGCGTCTCGCTGGCCTGGCTGCCGGTGAACACCGGCACCGCCACCACCGGCTACGACGTCTACGCGAACGGCACCAAGGTCGCCACCGCGAGCGGCACCTCCGCCACCGTGACCGGTCTGAAGGCCGCCACCGGCTACTCGTTCACCGTGCTCGCCCATGACTCCCGCGGCCGTCAGTCCGCGGCGGGCAAGGCCGTCCCGGTGACCACCCCGGCCGCCGAAGGACCCGTGGTCTACGAGGCCGAGGCGTCCGGCAACACCCTCACCGGGAACGCCAGCGTCAACGACTGCTCGGCCTGCTCCGGCGGCAAGAAGGTCGGCAACCTCGGCGGCGGCAACGGCTCGGTGGCGATCAACAACGTCGCGGCGCCGAAGGACGGCACCTACCTGATGAAGCTCGACTACACCGACGGTTCCTCCGGCCGCACGGTGGTCGTCACGGTCAACGGGACGGCGTTCCAGCTCCCGCTGCCCGGCGGCAACGACAACGAGTGGGGCCGGCCGCGGACCGTCACCCTGCCCGTCCGGCTGAAGGCCGGCGCAAATACGGTCACCTTCGGCAACCCGTCCGACTACGTGTCCGACATCGACCGGATCACCCTCTGACCGGCGGCGGACCCCCGCACTGAACCACCGGCCCACCGGGCCGGCGCACCACAGAACCACCCGTTCGACCGACGTACGAAAAGGAGAGTGCCGTGGTGGTCACATCGCAGGGCAACCACACGACGCCGGTGACACCACCGTCCGGCGCAGCCGGCGCGGAGGCCACCACGGCCGCCTCATCCAGCGGGATCCGCCGCATCCGCGAGAACGCCAAGAACCCCAAGAACGGCAAGAACGGCAAGAACCCCAAGAAGCGCGTGGCCGCCACCAGGTCGGCGGCGGCCCGGCGCCGGGACCTGCCGGTCGCCCTGATGCTCATCCTGCCCTCGGTGGTCGGCTTCGCGGTCTTCTACGCCTATCCGACCCTTCGCGGCATCTACCTCGGCTTCACCGACTTCCACGTCCTCACCCCGCCGAACTGGGTCGGACTGGCCAACTTCCGCGAGATGTTCGGCGACGACGTCTTCTGGCACTCGCTCCTGGTCACCGTCTATTTCGTGGTCCTGTCCGTCGTCTTCGGCACCCTGATATCCCTGGTGACGGCGGTGATCCTGCACCGGGTCACCAGCTCCTCGACGCTGCGCGGCGTGATCCTTATGCCGTTCCTGATCTCCAACGTGATCGCCGCGCTGGTCTGGCAGTGGATGCTCGACCCGCACCTCGGGGTCATCAACATCGTGCTGGACCACGTCATCGGGCACTCGATCCTGTTCCTCGGCAGCGGTCCGTGGGCCATCCCCTCGCTCGCCGCGATCAGCGTGTGGAAGTGGATGGGCTACTACGCCCTGCTGATCTTCGCCGGGCTGCAGACCATCCCGTCCACCATCTACGAGGCCGGCCGCGTCGACGGCGCGACCGAGTTCCAGATGTTCCGCCGCCTCACCGTGCCGCTGCTGCGGCCGATCCTGGTGATGGTGGTCGTCCTGACGGTGATCAACGCCTTCCAGGTCTTCGACATCGTGGCGGTCACCACCAAGGGCGGGCCGGCCAACGCCTCGAACGTGCTGCAGATGTACATCTACGACAAGGCCTTCCGGCAGTTCGACTTCGGCTACGCGGCGACGATGTCGCTGGCGCTGTTCGTCCTGCTCATCACGGTCACCTTCACCCAGTTGCGGCTCGCCAGGGCCGACGAATCCGACCTGAACTGACGGAGGTCCCGATGACGGTCGCCCTCGCGCCCCGCACGAAGTCCGTGCGGCGCCCCCGCACCCGGAAGGCCGGCCCCGGCCGGATCCTGGCCTGGACCTACCTCGGAATCATCTCCCTGGTCACGGTCTTCCCCTTCTACTGGATCCTGCGCACCGCGCTGTCCAACAACTACCAGCTGGCCACCAACCCCTCCTCGCCGCTGCCCGTCGGCTTCACCCTCGGCGCCTTCAAGCGGGCCCTCGGCCTGGCCTCCATCGCCGAGGCCCAGGCCCAGGGCGGCTCCGGCGCCTCCCTGGACATCGCGCTCTACCTGCGCAACTCCCTGATCTACGCCTCCGTGCAGACCGCGCTCATCGTGCTGCTCTCCGCCTGCGCGGCCTACGCCTTCTCGCGGCTGCACTGGCGCGGCCGGAACCTGGTGTTCTCGATCCTGATCAGCGCGCTGATGGTGCCGAGCGTCTTCACGCTGCTGCCGAACTTCGTCTTCATCAAGGACCTCGGCCTGACCAACACCTTCGCGGGGCTCATCCTGCCCGGCGGGCTGTTCCAGGCGTTCACCCTGTTCTTCCTGCGGCAGTTCATGCTCGGCCTCAGCAGCGAGATCGAGGAGGCCGCGATCATCGACGGCGCCGGGCCGCTGCGGATCCTGGTGCGGATCGTCCTGCCGATGTCGGCGGCGCCGATCGCCACCGTGTCGCTGCTGATGTTCGTCAACGCCTGGAACGACTACATGTGGCCGCTGCTGGTCACCAACGACGCGAGCGTGCAGCCGCTGACCCTCGCCCTGGGCGTGTTCAAGCAGTCCTCGCCGCAGGCCGCCCCCGACTGGGCCGGGCTGATGGCCGCCGCCCTCATCGCGGCGCTGCCGATGCTGCTGCTCTTCCTGGCCTTCGGCAAGCGGATCGTCAACTCCATCGGCTTCTCCGGCCTCAAGTAACCGCGCACGCGCACCTGGACGGCACCCTCATGAACACCACTGACCTGCTGCTCGGCTGGCCCGCGCCCGCGGCCGCCTGGAACGAGGCCGCTCCGGTCGGCAACGGCCGGCTCGGCGCGATGGTCTTCGGCGGCGCCCACCGCGCCCGTATCCAGATCAACGACTCGACCGTGTGGTCCGGCACCCCCGGCGGACCCGCGAAGGCCCTCGCCGACGTCGTCGCCGCGGGTGCCGGCCCGCAGCGGCTGGCCGAAGTCCGCGCCGCCCTGCGCGCCGGGGACCCGCACCGCGCCGAGGAACTGCTGATGGCCTTCGAAGGGCCGTACAGCCAGGAGTACCTGCCCTACGCCGACCTGTGGCTGACCGTGTCCGGGGGAGAGGACGCCACGTACCGGGGGCGCACCCTCAACCTCGACAACGGCCTTGCCGAGGATGCCTTCGAGCTCGCCTCCGGCACCGTCGTCCACCGCAGGACCTGGGCCGACGCCGGCACGGGGACCGTGTGCACCGACCTGGTCGCGGACGGCGGGAGTCTGGTCCTGCGGCTCGAACTGACCAGCCCCCTGAAGGAAGTGCACCGCGCCACGGACGCGAGCGGCGTCGTCCTCGGCGTGGAGATCCCCGTCGACGGCGCGCCCGCGCACGAACCCGGCGTCCAGGAGCCGCTGCGGTACGCCGGCGGTCCCGTCGACGGCTACGACCCCTTCGGCGCGCTCGCCCTGCGGGTGGACACCGACGGCGAGGTGACCACGGACGCGGGCGGCCTGCTGGTGACCGGCGCGACCCGGGTCCTGGCGGTCGTGGCGAGCTCCACCGTCGCCCTGCGCCACTGGCGCGGCCTGGCCGAACCCGCCGACCGCACAGGCCACCTCGACACCGCCGCCGGCGCCGCCGCCCGGGCCGCCGAACGCGGGGCCGCGGACCTGCTCAAGGCCCACGACAGCGACCTGCGCGGACTCCTCGGCGGCACGGCGCTGCGCATCGGTCCGCGCCGCTCGGGCACCTACGACGTGGCCCGCGACATCCTCGGCGGGAACGACGAACTCCTCACCGCCACCGTGCTGTTCCAGCTCGGCCGCTACCTGCTCGCCTCCGCCTCCCGCCCGCACGCCGGCCCGCCGGCCAACCTCCAGGGCATCTGGAACGCGGACCTGCGCCCGGCCTGGTCGTCGAACTACACGATCAACATCAACACCCAGATGAACTACTGGGGCGCCGAGGCCGCAGGCCTCGGCTCCTGCCACGAACCGCTCTTCGACCTGCTGGACCGCGTAGCCGCCAACGGCAGGGACGTGGCCACGCGGCTCTACGGCGCCGGCGGCTGGGTCGCCCACCACAACACCGACATGTGGGGCTGGGCCCTTCCCGTCGGCATGGGCCACGGCGCCGCGTCCTGGGCGATCTGGCAGATGGGCGGCGCCTGGCTGGTGCAGCACGTCTGGGACCACTACGAGTTCACCCAGGACACCGCCTTCCTGCGCGAGCGGGCCTGGCCCCTGCTCAGCGGCTGCGCGGAGTTCCTGCTCGACTGGCTGGTCGACGACGGCGCCGGCGGGCTCGACACCCTCCCGTCCACGTCGCCCGAGAACCACTTCCTGACCCCCGACGGCTCCCCGGCGTCCGTCACCCGCTCGACCGCGATGGATATGGCCCTGACCCGGGCCGTACTCGAACGCACCCTGCGGGCCGCCGGACTGCTCGGCCTCGACACCCAGCTGACCGGCCGCATCGCCGAGACGCTGCCCAAGCTGCACCCGCCGCGCATCGCCGCCGGCGGCTGGCTCCAGGAGTGGGCCGAGGACCTGCCCGAGCAGGACCCGCACCACCGCCACCTGTCGCAGATGGTCACCGTCCACCCGCTCGGCCAGATCGACCCCGACGCCACCCCCGAACTCGCCGCTGCCGCCACCGCCCTGCTGGACCGGCGCGGACCCGGCGCCATGGGCTGGTCCTGGGCGTGGAAGATGGCCCTGCGCGCCCGGCTGCGCGACGCGGCCACCGCCCGCTCCCTCTTCGACGAGGCGACCCGGCCGCTCGACGGCGACCCGGGCACCGACGCCCCCGTCGACGGCTCGCAGTGGGGCGGACTGCTGCCCAACCTGTTCTCCACCCACCCGCCGTTCCAGATCGACGGCAACTACGGCTTCACCGCCGCGCTCACCGAGATGGTGCTGCAGAGCCACACCGGCACGATCCACCTGCTGCCCGCCCTCCCCGGCGGGTGGCCCGACGGCCAGGCGACGGACCTGCGCTGCCGCGGCGGCCTCGGCGCCGACTTCACCTGGCGCGACGGCGAGCTGACGGCGGTGACGCTCCGCCGGCACGCCGGCGACGACACGGCGCCGGTACGCGTCCGCCACCGCGACCGCACCGTCGAACTGCGCGTCCCCACCGGCACCGCCGTCACCCTCGGCGGCGACCTCGCACCGCTGGGGGAGGTCGCGCCGTGCTGACCGAGCAGGACGTGCCCGAGCTGTGGTCGTACCGCAGCAGCTACCAGGAGCCCGCCGACTTCGACGCCTTCTGGAAGGACACGCTCGACGGTGCCCGGATCCACCCCGCCCGCCTGGAACTGACACCGGTCGACACCGGCCTGGAGGCGGTGGACGTCTTCGACGCCGTCTTCCCCGGCTTCGACGGCCACCCGGTGCGCGGCTGGCTGCGGATGCCCCGGCACCGCGGCGGCCCCCTGCCCGCGGTCGTGCAGTTCCACGGCTACGGGAGCGGGCGCGGCGCCCCCGTCGACGACCTGATGTGGGCCTGCGCCGGCTACGCCCACCTGCTGGTGGACGCCCGCGGCCAGGGCGGCGCCTGGGCGGGCGGCGGCGCCACCGCCGACCCGGTCGGCAGCGGCTCCTCGCACCCCGGCTTCCTCACCCGCGGCATCGAGGACAAGGACACCTACGTCTACCGGCGGGTGTTCACCGACGCCGTGCGCGCCGTCGAGGCCCTGCGCGGCTCGCCGCACGTCGACCCCACCCGGGTCGCCGTCACCGGCCCCAGCCAGGGCGGCGGCATCGCGCTCGCCGTCGCCGGCCTCGTACCGGACCTGACGGCCGCGCAGTTCCAGTCACCGTTCCTCTGCGACATCCGGCAGGCCACCCGCCTCACCGGCGAGCAGCCCTACGCGGAGATCATCGGCTACCTCGCCGCCCGCCGTGACCGGGTCGAGGAGACCTTCCGCACCCTCGGCTACTTCGACGGGCTCGCTTTCGCCCGCCGCGCCACCGCCCCCGCCTGGTTCTCCGCCGGGCTGCGCGACCAGGTCTGCCCGCCCACCACGGCGATCGCCGCCTACCACGCGTACGGCGGTCCCAAGCAGATGCGGCTGTGGGAGTTCAACGGCCACGACGCCGGCGGCTCCGAGGACCTGGCCATCACCCTGAGCGCCTTCCGCGCGCTCCTCAAGACGTCGTCCCACGCTCACCAGGAACCGTCCCGAAAGAAGGAATCATGAGAATACGCAAGGTCGTCGCGCTGGGCGCCACCCTCAGCCTCGCGGCGGTGCTCTCCGCCTGCTCGTCCGGCTCCTCCTCCGCCGGCGGCTCGCAGACCGTCAACTGGTGGACCTGGGACGACAAGCAGGCGGCCGCGTACAAGGTCTGCGCCACGGACTTCGAGAAGGCCAACCCCGGGACGACCGTCAAGATCTCGCAGTACGCCGTCGACGACTACTTCACCAAGCTGACGGCCGGCTTCGTCGCGGGCAACGCCCCCGACGCCTTCCAGAACAGCGTGCAGTTCTTCCAGGCGTACGCCACGCAGCACCAGCTGCTGGCGATGGACGACTTCATCGCCAAGGACAAGTTCGACATGTCCCGGTTCTCCGTGGGCGTGGACGCGTGGAAGTTCACCGACGGCAAGCAGTACGCGCTGCCGCTCGACTGGGCCGCCGCCGCCCTCTACTACGACCAGGACGCCCTGACCAAGGCCGGCTACACCAAGGAGAAGCTCGACTCGCTGAAGTGGAACCCCGACGACGGCGGTGACTTCGGCAAGCTGATCGCCCACCTCACCATCGACGAGAAGGGGCACCGCGGCGACGAGAAGGGCTTCGACAAGGCCCACGTCAAGACGTTCGGCTTCGGACAGATCGCGGCCAAGGACTTCATCGGCCAGACCACCTGGAGCCCGTTCGTCTCCAGCACCGGCTGGCGCCTGGGCGACAAGCAGAGCTGGCCGACGGTGTTCAACTACGGCGACCCGCGCTTCATCAAGACGATGAAGTGGGTGCGCTCCCTCACCGACAAGGGCTTCGCCCCCAAGATCGGCGAGTTCACCTCCAGCGTCAGCGACGTCGACCTGCTCTCCTCCCACAAGGTCGCCCTGGAGATGGGCGGCTCCTGGGAGGCCTCCACCTTCGCGAAGATCCCCGGCATCAAGGCGGGCATCGCGGCGCCCCCGTACGGCCCCGACGGCACGACCCGCGCCGTGATGAGCAACTCCAACGGCAACAACATCTGGGCCGGCACCAAGAACCCCGACCTGGCCTGGAAGTGGGTCTCCTACATGGGCTCCGAGGCCTGCCAGAGCAAGGCCTCGCTCACCGGGACGTTCTTCCCGTCCATCCCGGCCTCCATGGACGCCTCCGCCAAGGCGCTGTCCGCCCAGGGCGTCGACCTGACGGTCTTCACCGACATGCTGAAGAACAAGGTCCTCTACCCCTCGCCGGTCTACGGCAACGGCGCCGCCGTCCAGGACGCGATGAACCCGATCTTCGAGGCGTACTTCGCCGGCCAGAAGGACGACTCCGTTTTCACCGGCATGCAGGAGCAGAGCAAGACGCTGCTCGCGAAAAACTGATCCACTTGCAGTGAACCGCTAAACCGCCGCCCGGACGGGCCCCACTTCGGGGC
>NZ_JBHXSO010000059.1:0-45542 GCF_042714775.1 Streptomyces sp. NPDC058691
TGCTTGATGTTGAGGATGAGGTCGGTGACGTCCTCCTTGACGCCCGGCACGGTGGTGAACTCGTGCAGGACACCGTCGATCCGGACCGAGGTGACCGCGGCACCCGGGATCGACGAGAGGAGCGTGCGGCGGAGCGAGTTGCCGAGGGTGTAGCCGAAGCCCGGCTCCAGCGGCTCGATCACGAACCGGGAGCGGAATTCGTCGACGACCTCTTCGGTCAGTGACGGACGCTGAGCGATCAGCACGAGGTATTGCCTCCAGTGTTTGGCGCCCGCTATGTGACGCCGTAGACACCATGAAGAGTACGGGCCATTCGGCCCCTCGCGAGCCTGACCCGCCCGGGTGGCGGCCGACCGGCAGGCCCGGCCCTTGCTGGAGCGGCCTCCGACGATCAGCGATTCCCGCCCCGGAGAGTCGGCCACCAGCACATTTCGCGGGTGCATACTGGGGACAATGACAAAGCCTGCTGCACCGAAGCGTCATTTGCCTACCAGCCCCTTCAAGGCCCCGGTCACGCGGGCTCCCAAGCACTTCGCCGTGGGTGACCAGGTCACGCACGACATCCACGGTCTCGGCCGGGTGATCGACATCGACGACGGGACCTCGGCACTCGTGGATTTCGGCTCGAGCCAACTGCGGATCTTGAGCCCGTACGCCAAGATGACCAAGCTGTAGGACCGCTGTGCCGGGTCACGGCACGCCAGGCCCTCCAGGGATCTGTAACGAAAGGGAAACTTCTCATCGATCCGACGTCGCTGTTCTCCGCCCCGGAAGGGCAACCCCGCCGTGCCACCGCGGCATCGCCGTCTCCGGTGACAAACCCCTTCCAGGCCCCGGACTTCGGGGAAGACGAGACCCTGCCGCCCGAGGATGTACAGGAGCCCGCCCCGGACACGCGTGGCCTGCGGCCCAAGGCGACCCGGCGCCCACGAGTGCGGTGATTCCGACAGCCTCCGCTGCGTGCCGTAGATCCCGGGGTGCCACCCGGCATTGAAAGAAGGGGTGCCCCTGTGTCCAGGGCACCCCTTCGTCGCGACCCCCGGCGCGGCGGGAGGTTCGAGGATGGTCAGGGAATCAGGACAGAGCCTCCGCGAGCGGACCCAGCGCGAGGGCGGGGAAGTAGGTCAGGCCGACGACGATGAGGATCACGGCCGTCAGCAGGCCGACGAACTGCGGCCGGTGGGTGGGCAGCGTGCCCGCCGTGGCCGGAACCGGCTGCTGCTGGGCCAGGGAGCCGGCCAGCGCCAGGACGAAGACGATCGGCAGGAAGCGGCCGAGGAGGCAGACCAGGCCGAACGCCACGTTGTACCAGTCGGTGTTGACGGTGATACCGGCGAAGGCCGAGCCGTTGTTGTTGGCGGCCGAGGTGAAGGCGTACAGCACTTCGGAGAAGCCGTGCGGGCCCGAGTTGAGCATGCCCGCTCGCTCACCCGGCAGCGCCATGGCGACGGCGGCGCCGATCAGGGCGATCGCCGGGGTGGTGAGGATGTAGAGCGAGGCGAACTTCATCTCACGGCCGCCGAGCTTCTTGCCCAGGTACTCCGGGGTGCGGCCGACCATGAGTCCCGCGATGAACACCGTGATGATCGCCAGGATGACGAAGCCGTAGAGGCCGGAACCGACACCGCCGGGGGCGATCTCGCCGAGCATGATGTTGAAGAGCGCCATGCCGCCACCCAGCGGCGAGAACGAGTCGTGGAAGGAGTTGACCGCGCCCGTGTTGGTGAGCGTGGTCGACGCCGCGAACAGCGCCGAGCCCCACACCCCGAACCGCTGCTCCTTGCCCTCCATCATGCCGCCCGCCAAGTGGCCGGCCTGGCTGCCCACACTGTGCAGCTCGTTCACGGTGATGATGGCCACCGAGGCGGCCCAGATCACACCCATGACGGCGATGACCGCGTAGCCCTGCCGCTTGTCACCGATCATCGTGCCGAAGGTACGCGGCAGGCAGACGGGGATCACCATCAGGAGATAGAGCTCAAGCCAGTTGGTGAAGGCGTTGGGGCTCTCGAAGGGGTGCGCGGAGTTGGCGTTGTAGAAGCCGCCACCGCTGCTGCCGAGCTCCTTGATCGCCTCTTGGGAGGCGACCGGGCCACCGGTCAGGGTCTGGTGGTCGCCCGCGATGGTCGTGATCGACTGGAAGCCGTGGAAGTTCTGGATGGCGCCCGCGGCGACCAGCACGATCGCGAAGAGGAACGAGATCGGCAGCAGTACACGGATGGTGATGCGGGTGAGGTCCACCCAGAAGTTGCCGACGTGGACGGTCTTCTTCCGCGAGAAACCGCGAATCAGTGCGGCCATCACAGCGATGCCGACAGCGGCCCCGACGAAGTCCTGCACCACCAGGCCGGACATCTGCACCAGGTGGCCCAGCGCCGATTCGCCCGAGTACGCCTGCCACTGAGTGGTGCTGGCGAAGGCCGCCGCCGTGTCGAACGCAAGGGCCGGCGACATCCCCTTCATGCCGAGCGACAGAAGAAAATGGTTCTGCAGCCGCAGGAACCCGTAGAGGAAGAGCATGGAGACCAGGGAGAAGGCCAGCAGGCTGCGCAGATACGCGCCCCACGGCTGCTTGGCGTCTCCGTCCACACCGCCCGCGCGATAGAGCACACGCTCCAGCCGCCAGTGCTTGGCGGAGGTCAGGACGTGCGCCATGTAGTCGCCGAGCGGACGGTAGCTCAGCGCCAGCGCGCCTATGAGGGCCAGGATCTGGAGCCAGCCCGCGAGAGTCTCATTCACTGGAACCGCTCCGGAAGCATCAGGCAGAGGACCAGGCAGGCCACCAGGTACACCGCGACTATCAGGCCGACTGTGTTCTCGGTACTCACAGCCGCTCCGCCTCCTTGGCCGCCGGCCAGAGAAGTCCGGAGACCTCGAGGCTGGGCACGGCAAGAACGACGTCTGACATGAAGACACCCCGGAAAGGAATCGACGAACGGAGCCGCCCGAGCCCTACCGGGCTGAGGGAACACGGCGGCCAGGAGCGGTGCCGGTGGACCGGCTGGGACAGCCAAGCGCCACACCCCGGCCCGGGGACAGGACGCTGGTGCCTTCTTGACACGCCGGTCGATTACCCTGACGCCACCTTGGCAGCCCGAGACCGCGACGGCATCCGGCCGTTACCCCCTGGTAGCCCCTCCGGACCCTCCCTCGAGTCACCGGCGTTCGTGGCCCGTCCGGTGGACTGGCAGCGGGTCGACGTCAAGGTCACATCAGACGCGCGGCTCGCCGCGTAGCGACAGCGTCAACGAAAAACGTCGCCGGCTCCGTGAGGAGTTTCACTGTCCTCGTGCCGAAAGACCGATACCGGCGCTGGAAGGCAGGCCGCCTCGTCGCCGCCGGACGTGCGCAGCGCGCCGAATCAGCGGTGTCCGGGCAGGTCGCATCACCTGTGAAGATGGGCGAGCGACTGCCGCCCGGTGGTCCGTAGGAGCACGAGGGAGCGGTCAGGGTGTCGCAGCAGGGACCGCAGAGCCTGGTCGAGCGGATGGAGCGCCACCAGGTCGCGACCTACCTGGCGGCGATGGCCGCCGGTGCGCTGCTGGGCCGGCTCGCCCCGGCCGCCGGTCCGGGGCTGGAGCACGCGATCAACCCGGTACTCGGCGCCCTGCTGTTCGTCACCTTCCTCCAGGTCCCGGCCGCTGAGCTGATCCGCTCGCTGCGCGACGGACGCTTTCTGTCCGCGGCCCTGGCGGTGAACTTCGTGGTGGTGCCGCTGGTCGTCGCGGCGATGTTCGGTTTCCTGCCCGCGGACCAGGCCGTGCGGGTCGGGGTGCTGCTGGTGCTGCTGTGCCCGTGCGTCGACTACGTGATCGTGTTCTCCGGACTGGCCGGCGGCTCCAGCCGCCGCCTGCTGGCCGCCACCCCGCTGCTGCTCGTGGCCCAGATGCTGCTGCTGCCGGGGTTCCTGTACCTGTTCATGGGCTCCGGACTGGCCGACATCGTCGAGGTCGGCCCGTTCCTCAAAGCCTTCGTGTTCCTGATCGTCATCCCCCTCGCGCTCGCCTGGGCCCTGCAGGCGTGGGCCGCGCGGCGCCCGGCCGGACAGCGGGTCTCCGACGCGGCGACCACCACGATGGTGCCGCTCATGGCCGCGACTCTGCTGACCGTGGTCGCCTCCCAGGTCCCCAAGCTCGGCGGCAACCTGGCCGACGTTGCCGCCGTCGTTCCCTTCTACGCCGTGTTCCTGCTGGTCATGGCGTTCGCCGGAAAGGCCGTGGCCCGGCTGTTCCGACTCGACACCGGAGCCGGGCGGGCGATCGTCTTCACCGGCGCGACCCGCAACTCCCTGGTCGTCCTCCCGCTGGCCCTGGCACTGCCCGACGCGCTCGCGGTGGCCGCGGTCGTCGTGGTCACCCAAACCCTCGTCGAAGTCCTCGGCATGGTCGCCTACGTCCGCCTGGTTCCCCGGCTACTGCCCGCCACGGAGCCGACCGCGAAGGAATCCGCCGCGTCCTGATCCCGCAGCCGGCCGGCAGCCGCAAAAGGCGCGGCGGCGGTCAGGAACTCAAGTGAGCCAAGACGCTGTCCTCGACGGGATAGGGAAGTTCCTGAGGCCGCAGACGGCCGGCGGCCGCCAGATTGCCCTCACGTACCAGCGCGTGGACCTCGTGAGCGAGCTGCGTCACGTCGGTGATGGCGACCGTCCACTCGTCTGCGTACCGGTGCGCCGCTTCGCCGGTGAGGCCGAGTTGCAGCGAGCGGTACGGCAGCGGCTGCATGTGCAGATCACGTTCGGGATCCCATTGCACGCGGGCGGGGGCTCGCTTCAACTGACGCTTCCATGCGGCACGGTCGGTATGCAGGCCCTGCTCATAGTGGGACAGACAGGCGTGGCGCAGTGCCCACTCGAAGCCCTGACGGGCGATCTCGATGGCCAGGACGGTCTCCTGGCCTTCCTTGGCGGCCCAGCCGGAGCGGTACATCATCCACAGGAACGACGGCTTGATCCATGTCATTCGGTCTCGTTGCCAGATTGCGGGGAAGCGTCCCTCCCGTGCCGCGGGCAGTCCGATCGCCGGCGCGTACGCCTGGTAGACGGTGACCGTGGTGGGGGTGTAGCAGGCGCGAATCCTGTTTTTCGGTTCTTGCACGAGTCGAGGATGAGGCAGGCCGCGTCGCGTGAACCACTCATTTCAGGGCGGCAGTCGAACCCTCTGACAGCGAGCGCGTCCCACTCCGCCGCCCAGCCCCGCGCGCGGGGACACGCGGCGCTGACAGGCTCACTCGGCCGCGCCACGCGATGCGCTGAGGGTGTGCCGGCCCTCACGGACGAGGAACAACGCGATCAGGAGCGCGGCGGTCGAATCGGTCCACCACCAGCCCAGTTCCTCGTTCGCCGCCAGCCCGAGGAGCGCCGTGACGGCCAGGGCGCCTCCGACGAGGCTGAGGACGCCGTCCCCCCGCAAAGCGCTACTGCGCAGTCGCCGGCTCAGTCGCAGCTTGACGAAACCGATCGGCGGAAGCAGGAGGAGAGAGCCGGCCAGCAGGACCACACCCATGGCGCTCTGCTCAGGGCTGTCCCGGGCAAGCAGCGAACGGGCAGCCTGAACGGCGACATAGGCCGCCGACACCAGCATCGCCCCCGCAACCGCCCGCGTGGCAAGGCGCTCGACGCGGGCGAGGCCCCGGGAGTCACGTCCCGCGCCCCGGAGTTCGCGCCGGAACCGCCAGACCAGAACGACCGACGCCGAGCCGTCGATGACCGAGCTCAGGCCGAACGCCAGCAGCGCCAGCGAACCCGTGACGGCGCCCACGATGAGTGAGGTCACTCCTGCTACAGCGGCCCACGCCACCGACCCCGCGCACACCAGCACGGCTGCCCTGACCCGCCTGCCCCGCCCCGGGTCCCTGACCTGGGCGGCAGGAAGCACATCACCACCACGCACACCACTGACCACCGGGTCCCCTCCCCACTCTCCACACCGGCAAGCACGGCACGAGGGTCAGTCTCGGGCAGGAACGGTCCAGCGTGCGGATCAGGAATCCATGTTTGGCGCCCGCTTAGCGCAGAGAGAGCGCAGCACGGGGGACAACCGGGCCGGCTTGATGCGGCCGCGACGCGATTGTGCGGGTCAGATCCAGGAGTCGAGCCACATGCGGGCGTGCCAGGAGGAGTAGGGGATCGTCTGCCCCGTGTAGATCGGGAAGAAGTAGATGAAGTTCCACAGGACGAGCAGGCCCAGGGTGCCCGCGGCGACGGTTCCCCATACGCGGCGCCGCTCGTCCGTGCCCGGGGGGCCCATGAGGGCGCCCAGGGTCATCGCGACGGCCAGGCACAGGTAGGGGACGAAGGCGACCGCGTAGAAGGTGAAGATCGTGCGGTCCTGGTAGTTGAACCAGGGCAGGTAGCCGGCCGCCACCGCGCACAGGACGGCGCCCGCGCGCCAGTCGCGGCGCAGGGCCCAGCGGTAGAGGAGATAGGCCAACGCGAAGCACGCCGCCCACCAGAGCGCGGGGGTGCCGAGGGCGAGGATCGCCCGGGAGCAGCCCTCGGTGGCGGTGCAGCCGTCCTGGCCGACTTTCGGGGACTGGTAGAAGAACGAGGTGGGGCGGCCCAGGACGAGCCAGCTCCAGGGGTTGGACTGGTAGGGGTGCGGGGTGTGCAGGCCCACGTTGAACTGGTAGACCGCGTGCTCGTAGTGCCACAGGCTGCGCAGCGGGGCCGGGATCCACGACCAGGTGCCGCCGCGGCCGTCGGCCCAGTGGCGTCCGTAGCCGTCGTCCGTCAGGAACCAGCCGGTCCAGGTCACCAGGTACGTCACGACGGCGACCGGTAGCAGGGACAGCACGGAGGGGACGAAGTCCCTGCGCAGCACGGCGCGGTAGGGACGGCGGGACCCGGCCAGGCGACGGGCGCCGAGGTCCCACAGCAACGTCAGGATCATGAAGAAGGCGAGGAAGTACAGGCCGTTCCACTTCACGGCGGAAGCGAGGCCGAGGAAGACGCCTGCCGCGAGCCGCCAGGGCCGCGGGCCCATGCCGGTACGGTCTCCTGCCGCGGCGCCGGGGCCGGCGAGGCCGTCCGCGCCCACCGGCAGGGCGGCGGCGAGCCGGCCCCGCGCGCGGTCGCGGTCGATCAGCAGGGACCCGAAGGCCGCCAGGACGAAGAACATGACGAACACGTCGAGCAGGGCGACGCGGCTCATCACGAAGTGCAGCCCGTCCACTGCCATCAGCCCGCCCGCGAGGCAGCCCAGGGCCGTCGAGCGGAACAGGCGGCGGCCTATTCGGCACAGCATCAGCACCGACACCGTGCCGACCAGGGCCGCCATGAAGCGCCAGCCGAACGGGCCCAGGCCGAAGCCCCATTCGCCGAGGGCGATCATCCACTTGCCCATCGGCGGGTGCGCGACGAACGTCCCTGGGTCGGTGAGCGGCAGATCGGCGGAATGGCCGAGGATCTGCGGGTCGGCGACCTTGCGGTCGGGCCAGGTGCCCTCGTAGCCGAGGCGGAGCATCGACCAGGCGTCCTTGGCGTAGAACGTCTCGTCGAAGACCACATCGTGCGGCCGGCCGAGGTTCCAGAAGCGGAGCACCCCGGCGAAGAGCGCGACGAGCAGCGGGCCGAGCCAGCCGGCCCGCGACGAGCCGAACGGCGGCACCAGCCGTTGCCGGACGTCCGTCCAGGGGCGTGCCTCGTAGCCGAACGGCCTCAGTCCCCGCAGCCAGGAACCGGGCCACCCGCCCACGGGAGGACTCTGGCCGGCACGGTCCTGTGTCGGTGTGTGCGTCGTCACCGGGCCATCGTAGGGATCAGAGCCGACACGGCGTCCGCCGCCCCCGGGCGCCGGGGGCCTGACGGGTCACCAGACCTGGGCGAAACAGCCGATCATCGTCGCCGCGGCGACGACGGCCACGAGCACGGCGGCGAAGGTGCGGGGCATGGTCATGGGGGACTCCTTCGACGGCGGCGGTTGCGGGGCGGCTCGCACCTCCCCATGGATAACCAGTTGGACTGGTGACGATGCTGCGCCACTTCCAGGTTCCCTGTCAAGCGATCGATGCGGGAGAATGCCGATCGGCGCGAGCTGCTTGCCCCGAGAAGTATCACCTGTCAGAATGGTGACATGGTACATGCCTTCCCGTGCGGGACCCCGGCACTCGACTTCGTGGGGACGCTCAGGGCCCGCCGCAACCCCGAACCCCGCGAGATGCTCACGACGCCGGAGAGCCTCGACGCCTGGTTCCGCGAGTCGCGGATGGTGCACGCCGACACCCAGTGCGATCAGGCGGACCTGGATGCCGCCGTGGAGCTGCGCGAGGCGGTGTACGCGCTCGTCCGCGCGGGCCTTCTGGGCGAGGGCCGCGACGCCGCCGCGGTCGCCCTCGTCAACGACACGGCGCGTACGCCCTCCGCGGTCCCGCAGCTCACAGCGGAGGGGCGGCGCGTCGAGGCGACCCCGCGACAGGCGCTGTCCTCGCTGGCCCGCGAGGTGATCGACATCCTCAGCGGGCCGGAAGGGTCCCTGCTCAAGGAGTGCGGCAGGCCCGAGTGCACACAGGTCTACATCGACCGCTCCCGCGGCTCGCGCCGCGAGTGGTGCGCCATGGAGACGTGCGGCAACAGGGTGAAGGCCGCCGCCTACCGCGCCCGCAAGAAGGCGTCCGGCGACCCGGTCGCGGCCGGCGGCGAACGCTAGGCCCTGCCGGGCTCAGGCCGACAGCAGCCCGCTGATGCAGGCGTCCCAGTCGATGTGCCGCGACTCGGCGCCGGCCGGGACGAGCGCGATGGTGGATGCCAGAAACGCGGCCAGCGCCCCCGTCCCCACCCGCAGTACGGCCGTGCCCGACTCGCCGCCCAGTCCGATCAGGGTGTCCTCGCCGGCCCCGGGACGGACGTGGACGTCTCCCGCCCCGGAGGGCCCGCGCAGGCCCGCGAGCAGCAGTTCACGGGAGACCACCCACACCGCGTCCCCCGTACCGGGCACCCGGCCGAAGCGCATGTGCACCGCGTAGGGCTCGTAGGCGGCGTACCGGCACTCGACGGACAGCTCCACCGTCGGCCCGGGGCCCGCCCGCAGGCGCATGGGCAGCCGTTCGACGATCGATTCCGTTGCTTCCATGGGATGCCCCGTCTCCCGTGCCGGCACCGGCCGACGTCCACCACGACGATGGAATGCGTCTGCCCCCGCCGCCCGCGCGCCGCGATGGAGGAACGGCGGGGATAGTGGGGAGGAACGGCGTGTGCCGCCCGGCGCGAAGGGCAGTCCCACTCCCCCGGGCGGAGGAGAGAGCGACGGATGCGGAGGCGGCCATGAGCGACGACCCGATGGCGGACGACGTCTACCAGCCCACCGGCGACGACGAGGAGCAGCAGGACGCGACTTCCCCCGACCTGGAGGACGCGCTCGGCGAACGCGACTACGACGACATCCTGGACGAGGGCTACTCCCCGCCCGAGCGGCCGCTGGGCCTGGACAAGGTGGGGGTCACCGCCGCCGAGCAACGCGCCGGGGAGACCCTCGACGAGCGCCTCGCCCAGGAGGTCCCCGACGACGCCGTCGATCCGGGCGACGACATCGGCGACCTGGCCGGAGGAGACGGAGAACCGGTCGATCCGCAGGCCGGGGGCGAGCGGGCGGGACGCCTCGTCGCGCCGGACGCCGGCACGGGGGAGGAGGAGGACATCGACTCCGACCTCCTCGCCCGGGACGTGGGCATCGACGCCGGGGCGGCGGGAGCGGAGGAGGCCGCGGTGCACATCGTCCCGGAGGACGATCCCTGGGAGTGAGCGCCGGGCGCGAAGCCGGCGGCCGGGACCGGCGGCGGCTAAAGGGGGGACGACGACGGTCCGCTCAGGTCGCCGTGCCGTCGCCGGGCATGTCGGCACGACCGCCGGGCCCCAGCAGACCGGTCGCCCGGAACGGCGTCCGCTCGGCCAGCCGCGGCAGTTCCCGGCGCGAGAGCCGGACGACAACGGACGGCAGCAGCGCGCGCACCGGTTGCGCCGCGCGCAGCCACGGCGGGGCGTAGACCGCCGCGACGCGCCGCTCCATGGCGTCGGCAAGACGGGCGGCCACCGACTCGACCGAGTACACCTTCCGCGCCGGTGGCGGCATGTGGGCACGCAACTCCCGCAGCACCGGGTGCTCGTCGGCGTCGCGGATCATGTCGGTGTCCGTCCAGTTCAGATAGGCGATCCCGACCGCCACCCCTTCGTGGGCGACTTCGGAGCGCAGCGACTGGGCGAAGGACTCCACGCCCGCCTTGGAGGCGCAGTACGCGCTCATCATGGGCGCCGCGCCGATGGCCGCGAGCGAGGCGACCTGGAGGAAGTACCCCTGGGTGCGCAGCAGCGACGGCAGGAAGACACGGGCCGTGGTCGCGCTGCCGATGAGGTTGACCTCGATGACCCGGCGCCAGACGGCGGGGTCGGACTCCACGAAGGGACCGCCCTCGGCGATGCCCGCGTTGGCGATCACGACCGCCGGGTCTCCCATCCGGGCGGCCACGTCGACGGCGACGCGGCTCATGGTGGCGTCGTCGGTGACGTCGGCCTCCCAGCACAGTGCCTGGGTGGGCAGCGACTCGGCGACGGCCGCCAGGGCGTGCTCCTCGCGGCCCAGCAGGGCCAGCCGCGCGCCGCGCCGGGCCAGTTCCCTGGCCAGGCCGGCCCCCAGGCCGCGCGCGGCACCCGTCACGACGGCGAGTCGATCGTGCAGGACGGACTGCTTCACCGGTACTCCCCCGTCCTCGCCGGGCGCGCTCCGCCCGGCCGGGTCATACGCGCCGTGCGGCCCGCGTAGGCGTCGTCGGCCGGTCCCCACCCACGATCCGCCTCAGGGTCGCGCTCCGCATCACGGGCCCGCCGCAGGCCCCGTAAGGCGGCGAAACCGGGGTACACGGGAGGAACGGACCGTCGAAGGGAGACGCACGGTGGCCGACACATCGATGAAAGCCGTGGGCTGGGCGCGGTCCTTCCCCGTGTCCGGCGGGGTCCGCGCGGGCCGGCGCTGGACGCGCGAGCACCTGGACACCCTGGAGTGGACCGAGGACGCCCCGGGCACCGTCGACGACATCCTGCTCACGGTGTCGGAGCTGATCACCAACGCCCATGTGCACGCCCGCAGCGACGCGGAACTCGTGCTCACCTGGGACAGCCAGTGCCTGCACGTGAGCGTCCACGACTCCGGCGGCGAGATGCCCGCCCCGCGTCAGGCCGACGCCACCGCGACCGGTGGCCGCGGGCTCGCCCTGGTGGACGCGGTGGCCGACCACTGGCACACCCACACCCGGCCGGACGGCAAGACGGTGACCGCCTGCTTCACCCCGCCCGTCAGGCCCGGGGGTCCTCAGCCCTGAGGCCGTCCGCCGGCTCCTGGGCGCGGCCGGCGAAGCGGCGGACGACCGCGCCCAGGTAGTCCACCGCGCGGCCGCCGAGGGCGGCCACGTCGGCCGGGGACCCGACGAACGCGATCCGGTCGAACTCCGGCTCCTGGCCCCGCGCCGTGTCCGAGGCCACCAGGGCGGCGAAGCACTCCCGCAGCAGGGCCTCCGGCCGCGGCGGGGCGAGGAACAGGACGCCGGCCGTGCCGTTGGCGGCGCGGGTGACGTGCCAGAGCGCCAGGTCTCCGGGCGGGACGACGGTGCCGGTCTCCTCGGCCAGTTCGCGGGCGGCGTGCCGGCGCAGCGCGGCCAGGTCCAATACCTCGTGGTCCTCGGGGGGTTCGGCGGATCCGCCGGGCAACTGGAGGCGGCCGAGGGCGGCGGTCCACGGTGCCATGCGGCCGATGAGCAGGCGCCCGTCCTCGTCGGGCTGCAGTACGGCGACGAAGAGCGACGGGAGCCACCCGGGCGCCCCGGGGAACCGGCGCAGGACGTGCCGCCGGTACGTCGTCCTCGCCCAGGACAGGACCAGGGAGTCCGGCCCGTCGCGGTCCAGCCCGACGCAGGCCGCAACCGGCCCGTCGAAGAGGGCCGGCGCCGCTTCGACGGCCGCGTCCCAGGCCCGGTCCATGGCCGACCGCTCGCCCGGCGGCAACGCCGGGGCGCCGACCTCGACGAGGCGGATCCGGCGGGCCTCCACTAGTACGACACCGCGGGCGGGCGGCGGCACCGGCCCGGTCACGACGCGGCCGCGGGTGCCCGGACCGGGACCGGCCCGGCGAAGTGCGTGAACGTCATGACGCTTTGGTAGCGGCTGCTGTCGGGATAGACCAGATCCTCCTCGAAGCGGGTGACCCGCCCCTCGGCGTCCACCCAGGCCGTGCAGGAGACGCCCTTCGTTCCCGGGACGTCCTCGCGGGGCGCGAGCGTCGCGTAGGTGTGCGGATCGACGTCCGCGAACGCCTCGGCGGCGATCCAGCCGGAGAGCCGGTACACCGGCCGGCCGCCGGCGTCCTCGCGGAGCTGACGACCGGCGTTGGCCGGCTGGCGGGCCAGCAACTGGGCCACGGCGTGGACCTGCATGATCTGGTTGCCCGGTGGCGCCTTGTCGAGCGGGTCGTGCCACCAGCCCCGTACGGTCCGGCCGTGCTCGTCCACCTCGCGCACCCATGCGCCGGTGGGCAGCAGCACCTCCTGGGCCTCCTTGTACCGGTCGGGTTCCACGGACGACACGGAGAACTCGCCGGTCGTGTGGGCGCCGAGGTTCAGGGTCCCCTCGATCCGCTGCGGCGGCGCGGACGGTGCGCCGGGGGCCTTCTCCGTCCGGAAGCGGGCCGAGTAGGGATGCGCGGCGCGCCGGGCCAGGGCCTGTCCCACGGCGGAGTCCGGAAGCGGCGCCACCGTGCCGGGCGGGTGCGGGGCCGCCGTGCCGGGCGACCCGTCGCAGGCGGCCAGGACGAGCAGCGCGGCCAGGGCCGCGGAGCCGGTGAGACGCGAGGCCGACGGTGTCATGCGCGCAGTATGGCGCGCGCGGGTGTGCGGGAGGTGAGCCGCCGGCAACGGTTCCCCCGACACGGCTCAAGGCCTCGGGGACGGCCGCGTCGGGCAGAGGGTCGCCGGGTTGCCGTGCGCCGGCTCAGGCCGGTTCGCGCCGGGCGGCCTCCTCGTCGCGTCGGCTGTGCGGGACGCCGCCGCGGGCGGCGGCGGGACCGCGCCGTCCCCGGGTGGCCGCGGTGGGCGCTCCCAGCTGCCGTTCGGCGGAGCGGGCGTCGGCGCAGCGTCGGCGCACGGCCACCAAAGCGACGTCGTCCTCGAGCTGCCCGCCGGCGTAGGCGGTGAGGTCGTCCAGCAGGCGTTCGATGACCTGGTCGGGGCCGCCGCTCTTGGACAGGGAGGAGAACCGGTCCAGGGCGGGGTAGAAGACGCCCGCCGAGTCACGGGCCTCCAGCAGTCCGTCGGTGTGGAGGAGCAGGATGTCGCCGACCTCGAAGCGGAAGGTGTCGACGCGGTAGTCCTGGCCGGGGCTCGCCACGCCCAGCGGGGGCGCGGGATGGGTCAGGTCGAGGAGGTCCACGTCATGGCCGCGCGCGAGCATCGGCTGCGGATGGCCGCAGCTGATGACTCGGACGACGGGGAGGTTGTCGGGGATCTCGACCACGAGCGCGGTGACGAACCGCTCGGCGGCATGGGCGTCCCGTTCGCCCACCTCCCCGAAATGACGGGCCACGCTCGCCTCCAGCGCGATGGCGACTCCCTTGAGGAACCTGTCGCGGTGCGCGGCCTCGCGAAAGGCGCCCAGGACCGTGGCGGCGTCGTCGACGGCCGCCAGGCCTTTGCCCCGTACGTCGCCGATCAGCAGGCGGACGGCCCCGTCGACCCGCTCGGCCGCGTACAGGTCGCCGCCGATGCGCGCGTGGGCGACGGCCGAGCGGTAGGCGGTGGCCATGTCCACGCACCCCACCCGGCACGGCAGGGGCCGCAGCAGAGCGCGCTGTGCGGTCTCCGCGACCGAGCGGACGGCCCTGAGCGTCTTGCGGTCGGAGTCGCGCATGTGCCAGAAGACCAGCACGAGACCGCAGACCACCAGCAGGTCCAGCACGTGGATGGGCAGGATCGGCGAGTGGCCGAGGCCGTCGTGGACGTCCACCGCGACGGCGCCGGCACACGCCAGGACGGTCATGTGGATGGTGACGAGCGCGCTGTACAGGGTCGCCGTGAGGGCGGGCACCGCCACCAGCAGCGAGGCCAGGTGGACGTCCATCGGGATGAGCAGGCTCAGGACCGTGATCGTGAGCAGGACCGTCGAGGCGACGATCAGGGGCGCCTGGGGTCGCAGGCGCAGCCCGAGCGCTCTGAACGCCGGTTGCCGGGGAGCGCCGGGCTGGGCGTAGCCCGTCGCGAGTCGCGTCCGACCCGAACTCGTCATCAGGACCTCCGACCGCACTGTCGGGGCGAGGCGGTGTTGCTTTGGTCAGCACGGCGGAATGTCGGAAATATTTCCTTCGGGAAGTTTCGTCGCCGAATGACGGCCCGCGACGCGTGGCCGGTGCGGCGTCCTCCGCCCGGCCCACTCCGGCGGGCCGCCCGCGGATCCGATGTCTAGCCTCGCGGTGTGATCGCGCCCTGGGACCGCAGACGTTTCCTGGAAGGGGTGTCGGCGGTGGCCGCGGCGGCCGTCACCGGGGGCTGCTCGGCCGCGGGGCCGCCGCACGGCCGCGCCACGGACCACGGCGGCACGGGCACCGGCCTCGACGTCCGTGCCGAGAACGCGCGAGCCGGCGACCGCGACTGGGGACTGCGGTCCCGCGGCGGCGACCGCGCGATCGAGGGATTCGCCGACCGGGTCAGCGTGCTCCCCGGTGAGGAGTTCCGGCTGCTGGTGTCCACCACCGACCGGACGTACCGCGCGGAGGCGTTCCGCATGGGCTGGTACGCGGGCGCCCGGGCCCGCCGGGTCTGGTGGTCCCCCGAACTGCCGGGGCGGGAGCAGCCGGCGCCCGGACCGCAGGGTGCCACCCGCACGGTGTCGGCGGCGCGGTGGCGTCCCGGGGTCCGGGTCCCCACCCGCGGCTGGCCCGAGGGCGCCTACCTGGTCCGGCTCACCGCGGGAGACTCCGGGGCGCAGCGCTACGTCCCGGTCACCGTGCGGTCGCGGGCGACGGCCGGGCGCGTGGTCCTGGTCAACGCGGTCGCGACCTGGCAGGCGTACAACACGTGGGGCGGGCGCAGCCTCTACCAGGGGCCCGGCGGCAAGGCCGACTACGCGGGCCGCTCGCTGGCCGTCAGCTGCGACCGCCCCTACGACCGCGACGGAGCGCCGCTGTTCCTGACGTACGAGCAGCCCGCCATCGCGCTCGCCGAGAGCCTCGGGCTGCCGCTCGCCTACGCGACGAGCATGGACGTGGACCACGATCCGGACCTCCTCGCGGGGGCACGCGCCGTGGTCTCGCTCGGCCACGACGAGTACTGGACACCGGTCATGCGCGGCCGGGTGACGGAGGCCCGCGACAGCGGGACCAACGTGGCGTTCCTCGGCGCCAACGCCTGTTTCCGGCGCATCCGCCTGGAACCCACCGCCCTCGGCGACCGTCGCCTCGTCGTCTGCTACAAGAGCGACTGGCCGCACGACCCCCTCAACGGCAAGGACGACGCCGCCGTCACGACGGACTGGCGCGGGCCCCCGCACCCCCGGCCGGAGAACTCCCTCACCGGCACCCTCTACGAGTCCAACGGCACCAGTGCCGCGTACGCCGTCGCCGAGCCGGGCCACTGGCTGCTGGAGGGGACCGGCGCGACGAGCGCCACCCGCTTCCCGAACCTCGTCGGCACGGAGTACGACCGCGTCACCGGCGCACCGCCGACCCCTCGGCCGATCGAGATCATCGCCCACTCGCCGCTGGTCTGCCGGGGCGTGCGCAGTTTCCAGGACTCCGCGTACTACACGACCGCGGGCGGGGCGGGCGTGTTCAACACCGGCACCATGCGCTGGGTCGGCTCCCTGAAGGGAGACGGCGGCCACGGCATGCCCCCGGCGGCCGCGCGCTTCACCCGGCGGGTCACCGCGAACCTGCTGCACGCCTTCGCGGAGGGCCCCGCCGGACGGCGGCATCCCGCCCGGGACAACCTCGACCGCTTCCGTCCCTACCCGGGCGACGCCGTGGCGGAGCGTCACGACCTGTGGTGAGCGGGGCGCCGCCGAGCGCGTCATGTCGGCCGAGCCGGACCGGATGAGGAGGGAGGCTCCTCCGCTGGTTCGGCCTGCCCGCTGACGGACCGCCACTGCCTTGGTCCTCGGGGCGGGGCTTGCCCTCCGCGTCGGTGGCGCGACGCGCCCCGCCTGACGGTCGGGAGGCGAACCGACTGCCCGGTCGGCCTGCGTGATGCCTCGGCCGGGGCAGCCACCCCTGCCGGACAGCAGCCGGACGTATACCGTACCGACTGGACGGTATACAGACTGATGGTCCACGACCCGACAGAGGAGCCCCGCATGCCGCGTGCGAAAGCCAACGGGATGGAGATCGAGTACGACACCTTCGGCAGCCCCGGGCATCCCGCCCTGCTGCTCGTCATGGGTCTCGGCGCGCAGATGACCACATGGCGGCCGGAGTTCTGCACCGCCCTGGCGGAGCAGGGCTTCCATGTCGTCCGCTTCGACAACCGCGACAGCGGCCTGTCGAGCGGGCTCGACGGGCAGCCCGTGCCCGACATCGGCGCCGTCCTGCGGGGCGACACCTCCGGTGTGCCCTATCTGCTGGCCGACATGGCCCAGGACACGGCCGACCTGCTCGGCGCCCTCGGGATTCCCGCAGCGCACGTCGTCGGGGCGTCGATGGGCGGCATGATCGCGCAGCAACTGGTGATCGACCACCCGGAGCGTGTGCTGTCGCTGTGCTCGATCATGTCCACCACGGGGGACCGCTCCGTGGGCCGCGCCTCCGAACGGGCCCGCGCCGTCATGCCCGGCCCGGACGCGGCGTCCCTGGACCGCGACGGGGTCATCGCCGCCGGCGTCCGGCGCGCCGCGGTGATCGGCTCGCCCGGCTACCCCGTCACGGAGGACGTGCTCCGTGAACGCGTCACCGCCGCCCTCGACCGCGCGCACCGTCCGGAGGGCTACACCCGCCAGTACGCAGCCATCCTCGCCTCGCCCGACCGCACGGCCGCGCTCCGCTCGGTCGCCGTCCCGACCCTGGTCGTCCACGGCGAGGACGACTGCCTGGTCGACCGCAGCGGGGGCGAGGCGACGGCCGCCGCGGTCCCCGGCAGCGAACTCCTGCTGTTCCCCGGCATGGGCCACGACCTGCCCGAGGCGCTGTGGCCGTCGATCATCACCGCCATCGCGCGCAACGCCTCCCGGGCGGGGTGAGCCCCGCCCGCCCGGGGGCTCAGGCGAGGGGGCCCGGCAGTACCCCTTTGCCGCCGGGGCGGGCGGGAGGCGCGGCGTAGCGTGGGGACATGGACGACCAAGCGGACCCCCGCGGGGGCGAACTCGGCGAGTTCCTGCGCTCCCGCCGGGCGAAGATCTCCCCCGAGCAGGCAGGGCTGACCCCGGTGCCCACGGCGCGGCGGGTGCCGGGGCTGCGCCGCCAGGAGGTCGCCCAGCTGGCGGGGGTCAGCGTGGACTACTACGTACGGCTGGAGCGCGGCCGCGCCGTCAACGTCTCCGAGAGCGTGCTCGACGCGATCGCCCGCGCGCTGCGGCTGACCGGCGACGAGCGCGGCCATCTGTTCCGGATCGCCAAGCCCGTGCGGAGCCGGCCGCGTCCCGTGCCCGCGCAGCGGGTGCGCCCGGGGCTGTACCGCGTCCTCGACACGCTCACCGAGGTCCCCGCCCTCGTCGTGGGGCGCCGCACCGACGTCCTGGCGACCAACCGGCTGGCCCGTGCTCTCTACACCGACTTCGACGCGCTGCCCCAACGCGAGCGCAACATGGCGCGGTTCATCTTCTTGCACGACGAGGCGCGGACGCTGTACGAGGACTGGGAGGGCGTCGCCCGCACCACCGTCGCCGCCCTCCACCTCTACGCGGGCGAGCATCCCCACGACCCCCGCCTCACCGAGCTCGTCGGCGAACTCTCCTTGCGCGACCGGGACTTCCGCACATGGTGGGCCGCGCACGACGTGGAGCGCCGCACCTTCGGCAGGAAGCTGTTCCATCACCCGGTGGTCGGCGATCTCACGCTCGACTACGAGGCCCTGGCGGTCACCGGGGACGCGGACCAGGTCCTCGGCATCTACACCGCCGAACCCGGTTCGCCCTCCGGGCAGGCCCTCGCCCTCCTCGCCTCCTGGAGCGGCGATCCGGCCCCGCGGCCCCGGTTCACGGGTTCCTGACCGCAGGACCCCGCATGCGCGCGCCGGGCTCCTGGTCGCGCCCCCGTCTCGTAGGGTCGGCACAGCAGACCGGCAGGGGGCGAGGGAACGATGTCGCAGCACCGCGACGACGAGAGCGCCGACGAGGTGGCCGCCCGCTACGGGCTGGAGCCGCTGCCGTTCGAGGGCGGCCGGTTCCGCCGCACCTGGGCGGGGCCGCCGGACGGAACGGGGCGGCCGGCAGGCTCGGCGATCCTGTACCTGCTCGGCGGCGACGAGGACGGGGCCTCCGCGCCGCACCGCCTGCCCGTCGACGAGGTGTGGCACTTCTACCGGGGCGACCCGGCCGAACTCCTGCTGCTCGAACCGGACGGCCGCTCGCACACCCTGCTGCTCGGCGACGACGCCGACCGCCGGGTGCAGTGGACGGTGCCGGCCGGTACGTGGATGGCGGCCCGGGTCGCGCCCGGCGGACGCTGGTCGCTGTGCGGCACAACCATGGCGCCGGGTTTCGTCCCCGCGGACTTCGAGGGCGGCGACGCCGACGCGCTGGCCGACCGCTATCCGGCGCACGCCGCGCTGATCCGCGCCCTGAGCCGCCCCGTGCGCGCCGCCGGCACAGCAGGCACGAACGGGGAGCGGGAATGACGACGGGCGGTCCCGGCTTCGGCCTGGCCGGACAGGTCGCCCTGGTCACCGGGGCCGGCGGCGGCATCGGGACGGGTGTCGCCCGGAGCCTGGCGGACGCGGGGGCATCGGTGGTGCTGCACGCGCACCGCCGGACCGAGGCCGTCAAGGCCCTCGCCGACGGGATCGCCGCCGCGGGCGGCAGCGCCCACTGGCTGAGCGCGGACCTGACCCGGCCGGACGAACCGCGCGAACTCGTCGGGGCCGCTGCCGCGTGGCGCGGACGGCTGGATGCCGTCGTCCACTGCGCGGGTGTCCAGCCCGTGCAGGAACTCGCCGGGATGAGCGACGCCGCCTGGCGCGAGGTGATCGACGCGGACCTCCACGCGGCCTTCGGGGTCGTGCAGGCCGCCGCCGCCCACATGTCCTCCCGGCAGGGCGGCGGTTCGATCACCGCCATCGCGTCCGTCGAGGGCAGCCGCCCCGCCCACGGGCACGCCCACTACAGCGCCGCCAAGGCCGCGCTGATCATGTTCGCCCGGGCGGCCGCCGGCGAGTACGGTCCCGCGGGCATCCGCGTCAACACCGTCTCCCCCGGGCTGATCGACCGCCCGGGCCTGGCCGGCGACTGGCCCGACGGCGTACGCCGCTGGACCGCGGCCGCGCCGCTGACCCGTCTCGGCAGCCCGGCGGACGTCGGCGCCGCCTGCGTGTTCCTCGCCTCCCCGGCCGCGTCCTGGATCACCGGCCACGACCTCGTGGTCGACGGCGGGGTCAGCACGCGCCCCGGCTGGTGACCCCCGGGCGGGCCGGCCGACCGCGAGCGCGCCCACGAGGTGTCAGCAGCGGCCGGGCCGTCCCGTCGTCACGCCGGCCCGTCGTCACGCCGTGGCGGCCGGGACCGGCTTCGAGGCGGGCGGGGGCGTGGGCTCGTCCCGGTAGAAGATGTCGATGTCGACCTCTTCGCCGCCGACGATCAGCGTGTCCCACGGCCCGCTGTCGATGAGGGTGCGGAGGGTCTCGCTCTTGAGCGTCTCCAGGTGCGCTCGCAGGGTCTCGTCGTCGGGCATGCCCGGGATGCGCGGGGCGAGGCGGTCGCGGATCGCGCGGAGCTGTTCCATGAGGCCGTCGATGTCGGACTCGCGGTCCAGTTCCACCTCCAGGGCCGCGGACTCGGCGATGCTCTGGGCGATGACCTCCTTGATGGCACGGCTGACGCCGTTCTCATCCGTGGTGATCATGGCGTTCCAGGCGCGGCTCTTGTGCCGGTACTGGAGCATCGACATGGCCGCCTCGTGCCGTACGAAGTCGGCGTCCCGGAACGGCCGGCCGCGCCAGGTGCCGCTGAGCGTGCGGGCCAGCGAAATGGCAGAGCCCAGGCCGCTGTTGAGGCCGCGCCCGGGCCAGAAGTGGATGGCGTTCGCCGCGTCGCCGAGCAGGAAGCCGTACGTGCCCGGGGCGGAGGAGGTGCCCGGGTAGAGGCGTGCGGTGAAGCGGGGGCGCTGCACCATGTCCAGCCGGAAGGCGGTGACCGCCCTCAGGTCGTCCTCGGGGACGCCGAAGAGCGCCAGGCCCTCCTTGACCCGCTTCCACAGGGCCGAGCCCCTGATGAGGGCGGGCAGGAAGAGGGTGCTGTGGGTGGAGCAGTGGAAGTCGCCGTGCTCGTCGCGCCCCATCACGCAGGGACGGGAGGCGATGCACTCCTCGAAGACCTGCCGGACGGGGTCGATGCCGACGACCTCCTTCGCCTCGGCGTCGGTGAGGCGCATGTTGAGGAAGCCCTCGCCGCGCAGGGCGTTGAGCAGGAAACGATTCTGCGCCACAGTCAGCAGCACGGTCATCGGGTCCGACAGCGTGGACTTGACGCGAAGTCCGAGGACGACGTCCTGGATGTGCTCGCCGCCCAGGGAATAGATCGACTTGTCGGCGGTGCCGAACTTCTCGGTGAAGTACTCGCGGGTGCGGGAGCGGCCGCCCTCGCAGATCGCGAGCACATGGTCCTTGGCGACGCTCTCGTGGTGCTCGATCGCGTCGAAGCGCGCGGGCACCAGGCGGATGCGCTCCCGCTTCTCGTTGGCGAGGGCGAGCAGCGTGTCCTCGATGTAGGCGATGCGTATGTTGCGGGGGCTGAAGCCGCGGATGGAGTCGGGTCCGGCCGGCCACATCTCGGTGTACGCGTCCTCCGTGAACAGCCGGGCCTGGACCTCCTCGGGGAGGTTCAGGTACTGGCGGCTCTGCACGGTGACGACCTGCTGCCGGCGGACGTTGCCCTCTTGCTCGCTCTTCCACACGACCCGGTCGCCGTCCTGCGTCCAGCGGCCGTCATAGACGGTGATGGCGACCCGGCGGCCCATCAGGTGCTCCAGCAGCAGCGCGAACGACAGGCCCACCGGGCCGCCGCCCGCCACCGTCACGTTCAGCACCGGGCCGGGCTCCTCGGGCTCGGCCGGAGCCATCAGCGACTGCAGGAGGGAGAGATCGAGGATCGTCTCCATCGGATCGGCGGCCTCGAAGCAGAAGGTCTCCTCGCCGATGGCGATGACGTCGCCGGGCTGGAGCACATGCGAGGTCACGCGTTCCCCGTTGACCCGCGTCCCGTTGCTGCTGCCCCGGTCGTACAGCACGAACCCGTGGTTCTCGCGACGCACCTCCGCGTGGAACCGCGAGGCGCTCACACCGGCGATCACCACGGTGTTCTCGGCCTTGCGGCCGAAGGTGAGGGGCTTGTCGCCGATCCCGAACCTCTCGCCGGCCAGAGAGCCTTGGCGCCCAACAATCTCAGGAGGCATAGGTCACTCATTTCCACATGTCAAAGTCCCGATGAGAACAAGGCGAACACCGGCCGCCGTACCGCTGCGCGTCGCGTCACGACACAAGGCCGGCCACCCTTCGTCCACGAGGTTCACGTTCGCAGGGCCGGATCGGTTCACCGGTGCCGGCGTCCCGGACCCTGCCCTGATCATCTCGCACCGCGAGAACCCTGCCCAGCTCCCCGGTGCCGCCACCCGTCAGCTCTGGGCGCCAGTTTCCTCCAAAGTGGCGCCAAATCGACTTCTCGAAGTCCCAGTTGTCCGAAAGTCGACAAGTACGATGCCCGGAACGCGTCGCCATGTCATCGCCTTGAGCCTTGTGGTACAGGCGACATGGATGCGCCGAAGGACGGCCGGGCTCTCAGAGCGTCCGGTGGGGGGTCCTCACACCGGAGACGGTGCCGCGGTCACGCCGCGAGGGGGGGGAAGGACCGCACCGGCGACCCGGGGGGGGTGGGTAGCCACCGGTGCGGTCCTGGGGGACGTCTGCCCCGGCTCTCGCGTTCCACTCCGGGATTCCGCCCCCGGACTGGAACGCACCCTCAGCGGGCGACGGCGACGGCGGCGTCCAGGAGCGGGGCGAGTTCGTCGGCGACGGTGGTCAGGGCACGTACGTCCTGTTCCGCGCGGGCGATCACGAGGGCGCCCTCGATGGCGCTGATCATCAGGGTGGCCAGCGGTTCGGCCCGCCGGCCCGGCACGCCCATGTCGCGCAGGGCCGCGGCGACCGGTCCGGTCCACGTCGCGAAGGCGGCTGCCGCGGAGGCGCGCACGGAGTCGGTGGAGCCGGCGCAGTCGACCGTGGCGGCGGCGACGGGGCACCCCGCGCCGAATCCGGAAGCGCGGAACTCGTCGGTCCACTGGGCGACCATCGCGGCGAACAGACCGCCGGGCGTCGGCTCGGGCAGACCGGCGAGGAAGCGGGCCACGCGGTTCCCCGCGTAGCGGCCGGCCCACGCGACGGCCTCGTTGACCAACTGCTCCTTGCCGCCGGGGAAGTAGTGCTGCAGGGACCCGCGGGGGGCCTCCGCGTGGGCCGCGACGTCGCGCATGCCCGTCGCCGTGACGCCGCCCCGCCTGATGAGCTGCGCCGCGCTGAACACCATGCGCTCGCGGGGCCCGCGCCCGGATTCCGTCATGACCGCCCTCCCGACCTCACACCCTTGCGACCGGGCTTCCCGACCGGACGCCGCGCCGGCCCGGGCCGAGCGTATCGGCGCCGGCCACGTGGCCCCACACCGTGGCGTCATACCGCGAACGGGGTGGCCGCGGGCGCCACGGACACTATTATGACAGCCGTCATAGCAGGCGGCGGGGTAGACCGGTCGGGACGGCGGTGCGTGATGGACGTGGGATTCATCGGCCTGGGGATCATGGGACAGCCCATGGCCCTGAATCTGGCCCGTGCCGGGCTGCCGCTGGTCGTCTGGAACCGCACCGCGGAGCGGGGCGAGCCGCTGCGCGCGGCCGGCGCCCGCGTGGCCGCCGGACCGGCCGAGGTCTTCGCCCGTGCCCGGGTCGTGATCCTCATGCTGGCCGACGGCCCGGCCATCGACGCGGTACTGGACCGCGGCGGGCCCGGCTTCGCGCCCTTGGTCGCCGGACATGTCGTCGTCCACATGGGAACCACCTCCCCCGAGTACTCCCGTGCCCTGGAGGGCGACGTCCGCGCCGCGGGCGGAGCCTATGTGGAGGCCCCGGTCTCCGGCTCCCGCAAGCCCGCCGAGGCGGGGCAGCTCGTCGGGATGCTCGCCGGGGAACCCGCCGCGGTCGAGGAGGTGCGACCGCTGCTCGCGCCCCTGTGCCGGGAGACCTTCGCCTGCGGACCGGTCCCGGGGGGCCTGCTGATGAAGCTGTCGGTCAACCTGTTCCTGATCACGCAGGTCACCGGGCTGACCGAGGCGTTCCACTTCGCGGAACGTCAGGGCCTGGACACCGGGCAGTTCCTCGACGTCCTCGACGCCGGGCCGATGGCCAGCGCCGTGTCCCGGATGAAGGCGCCCAAGCTGAGGGAGAGGGACTTCGCCGCCCAGGCCGCGGCCGCCGACGTCCTGCACAACAACCGCCTCATCGCCGAGGCCGCGCGCAGGGCGGAGCTGGCCTCGCCGCTGCTGGACGTCTGCCACGCCCTCTTCGAGGAGACCGTCGAACAGGGCGACGGCCACCGGGACATGGTGGCCGTGCTGCGGGCGATCGAGGCCCGCACCACCGGAGACGACGGGCGCGGGACCGCGGCCGTGAACGCCGCGGAAGGCGCACGACCGTGACGGCCGGCACCGACGCCTCCGCGACCGCCCGCCGCATGTGGCGGCTCCTCGAACCCGTCCACGCCGTCACCTATTTCGCACCCGAGGCCCGCGCGGCCTGTGAGGATGCGGGTCTGCGCGGCTTCTGGCGCGGCTACTTCGCCTGCCGCGCGGCACCCCTGGGCCCCGTCGGCCCGGCCCCGGTCACCGCCGCCTTCTTCTCGTTCGCCCCGGGCATGACGGCCCGGGCGCTGCCGGGTGTGTGGCAACTTGCCTCGCCGGAAACGGCGTTGGAGGTCCGCGCACGAGGGGCCGGCGCAGCGCTGCGACGGCTGCTCGCCGGGCACGAGGCGGCGGCCGAGGAGGCGGTGGCCCTGCTGCGCCCGGTCACCGGCGGGCTCGACGTCGCCGGCCGTGTCCTGGCCGCCGCCAACTCGGCCCTGCCGCTGCCCGCCGGCCCGCTCGACGAGCTCTGGCACCACGCCACACTGCTGCGCGAACACCGCGGTGACGGCCACGTCGCCGCCCTTGTCGCGGCGGACTTGGACGGTTGCGAGGCCCTCGTCCTGCGCTCGGGCATCGACATCCCCCGCGGCGAACTCCAGCCCCACCGCGGCTGGACCGACGACCAGTGGACCGCCGCCCACTCCCGCCTCACCGCCCGCGGTCTGCTCGACGCCGCCGGCGCCGCCACCGACGCGGGCCGCGCTGCCCACCGGTCCCTGGAAACCGCCACCGACCTCGCCGCCGCCCGCCCCTGGTCCGCACTCCCCCCGGCCGCCCTCGACCGGCTCTTCGCCCTCCTCTCCGCCCCGGCGCACGCCTGTGCCGGGGCGCTGCGCTTCCCCAACCCCATCGGCGTGCCGGCGCCTTGAGCGTGGGGTCCCCGGAACGGCGGTGGGCGGCGGCCCGTTGACCGTCCGGAGGGGACCGCTCATGAAGACCCGCAACCGGCCCGGCGGCGTCCCCGGTCCCGGAAGGCCCTGGGACGAGATCACCCCGGACCTCTGGATGGGCGGCCATTTCAGGACCGACGCCGACGGCGCCGTCCACCCGGTGGTCGTGGCCGGCGCCGCGCCATCCTGGTCCGCTGCCACGCCGGGTACAACCGCTCCGGCCTGGTCGTGGCACAGACGCTCGTCGAACTCGGCCATGACGCGGCCTCGGCGATCGCCCTCGTCCGGCGGCGCCGCTCCCCCTGGGCCCTCGGCAACGCCGTTTTCGAGCAGTACCTGCGGTGCGGTCTCGACGTCCACGAACTGCTCGCCGGGCTGGAGGCGCGGCCGTGACAAAAGGCCGTCCTGACCGGGTTTGCCACGGAGAGCGGTCCCCCGCAGGCGCACGAATCGGCTCGGCGCGGCCCGTCCCGTCCGTGGCCGCTCTGTGACATGTCCGAACTCTGCCACGCCAAAGAGGGGTTGGACGGCCGAGGGCTAACGCATGATCCCGTAGTCCTTGTCCCACGTTCATCAGGGGTCCCTTTGTCGCCATTGCCATTTCACAGACGCGCACTGACGGCGGCGTGCACCGCCGCCGCGCTGCTGGCCATCTCGCCCGCGTCGGTCTCCGCGGCCGGTGCGGACGTGCCCCGGGCTTCCGCCTCCGTCGCGTCCGCGGCCACGCCGGCACCCGCGCCGGCGCCGGGCGCCATGTCGGTCACCTTGGTCACGGGTGACAAGGTCACCACGGCGAAGGCGCCGGACGGCACGCTGACCCCGACGGTGCGCAACCCGCAGGGCCTGCTCACCGGGTACGACGTCAACCGGTCCGGCAAGGACCTGTACGTGTACCCGCACGACGCGCTGCCGTACGTGGCGGCGGGGTTGCTGGACCGCGAACTGTTCAACGTCACGCGGCTGCTGGCGGACGGCTACGACGACGCGCACAGCGACCGGCTGCCGCTGATCGTCACCTACACCGACGCCGCCGCGCGGTCGCGCACGACGGCGGTGCCGCAAGGCGCCCGCAAGGTGCGGACGTTGGAGAGCGTGCAGGGCGCGGCGCTGGGCGCGGACCGCTCGGACGCGTTCTGGTCGTCGGTCACGGGCGGCGGCGCGCAGGAGCGCACCGCCGGACAGCGGCCGTCCCTCAAGGGCGGCATCGCGAAGATATGGCTCGACGGCAAGGTGAAGGCCACCCTCTCCGACAGCACGGCGCAGATCGGCGCGCCGAAGGTGTGGGCGTCGGGCAACACCGGCCAGGGCGTCGACGTGGCGGTGCTGGACACCGGTGTCGACACCGAGCACCCCGACCTGGCCGGGCAGATCGCGGCGACCCAGGACTTCGTCCCCGGTGAGTCGGTCGAGGACCGCAACGGGCACGGCACGCACGTCGCGTCCACGATCGCGGGCACGGGCGCGGCCTCCGACGGCAAGGAGAAGGGCGTCGCCCCCGGCGCCCGGCTGCACGTCGGCAAGGTGCTGTCCGACGACGGCTACGGCCAGGACTCCTGGATTCTGGCGGGCATGGAGTGGGCCGCCCGCGACCAGCACGCGAAGATCATCAGCATGAGCCTCGGCGGCAGTCCGACGGACGGCACGGACCCGCTGAGCACGGCCGTGAACACGCTCAGCAAGGAGACCGGGGCGCTCTTCACCATCGCCGCGGGCAACGCCGGGCCGGGCCGCTACTCGGTGGGTGCCCCGGGCGCCGCCGACGCCGCGCTGACGGTGGGTGCCGTCGACGGCGCCGACCGGCTCGCCGACTTCTCCAGCCGGGGCCCGCGGGCGGGCGACGGCGCCGTCAAGCCGGACCTCACCGCGCCCGGCGTCGACATCCTGGCCGCGCGTTCGCAGTACGCCATGGAGGGCTCGGGCGCATACCAGACCATGAGCGGCACGTCGATGGCGACGCCGCACGTGGCCGGCGCTGCCGCTCTGCTGGCCGCGGAACACCCGGACTGGACGGGCGGGCAGCTCAAGGACGCCCTGGTCAGCACGGCCAAGGCCACGCCGCAGTACAGCCCGTTCGAGGGCGGCAACGGCCGCATGGACATCGCCACGACCACGGCCGCGACGGTGTTCGCCACCGGCAGCGCCGACTTCGGGTTCCACGGCTGGCCGGCCGAGCCCGGGGAGACCGCCGACCGGAAGATCACGTACACCAACGCCGGTGACGGCCCGGTGACGCTCGACCTCGCGGCCGCGACCGAGAACGGCACCGACGGCACCGACGGCCTGTTCACGCTGTCCGCCCGGCAGGTCACCGTCCCTGCGCACGGCACCGCCTCGGTGACCGCCACGGCGCACTTCGACAAGGTGGCGGAGGACAAGGTGCTCGCCGGGTCCGTGACGGCCACCGACGGCTCGGGCGCGGTCCGCGCCCGCACGTCGGTGAGCGCGGGCAAGGAGGGCGAGCGGTACACGCTCTCGCTGAAGGCGAAGGACCGCAGTGGCCGGCCGATGGGCGGCAACGTGATCCTCACCGGCAAGAAGGCCTGGCTGCCGGCGCAGATCGACGAGTCCGGCACGCTGGACCTGCGTCTGCCCAAGGGCACGTACACCGTGTGGCTGAGCACGGACCTGGAGGGCACGCACGGCCCGCAGTCCCTCGGCCTCGGCATGCTCTCGGTGTCCGACATCGCGCTGGACCAGGACCGCACCGTCGTCATCGACGCCACCAAGGCCCGCGAGATCTCCGCACGGACGCCCAAGCCGAGCACCCCTGACGGGTCGCGCTTCGAGTTCTACCGCGGCTTCGCCGACGACGACTGGTCGACCTCGGCGTGGTGGCCCTCGCCCTCGTACGACAGCGTGTGGACGCTGCCCACGGGGCGGAAGGTCAAGGAGGGCGACTTCGTCCTCGGCACCCGGTGGCGCATGCAGCAGCCCGCGCTGACCGTCGCCGACGGCGACCGCGTCTACGACGACCTGCGGGTGCAGCGTGCCGGGACCCCGATGTCCCGGGGCGGCCACCGCCTGGACGCGGTGTTCGCCGGTGACGGCTCCGCGGCCGCCTACGCCTCCGGAGCGGTCAAGGGCAAGGCCGTCGTGGTGCGCCGCAACGACACCGTCGGCGTCGAGGAGCAGGCCGCCGCCGCGGCCGCCGCGGGCGCCGGTCTCCTGATCGTCGTCAACGACGGATCCGGGCGCCTGGAGCCGTGGAACGACTCCCCGTGGTCTCCGCAGGCGAACCCCGCCCCGCTGACGGTGGCCACCCTCACCCACGACGAGGGCGAGCAGCTGATCGAGCGACTGGGTCACGGTCGCGTGCGGCTGGACGTCACCTCCAACCCGGAGACCTCGTATGTCTACGACCTGGTCCACGACTACACCGGCGAGGTGCCGGCGGACCTGACGTACCGGGTCACGCACCGTGAACTGGCCCGTGTCGACGTCTCCTTCCGCAACTTCCGGCAGGACAAGGCACTGGAGGACCGCCAGGACATCTCCCGGGGCGGCCCCAGCGCCCTCAACCCGTCCGGCGCCCCCGCGGTCGGGGAGCGCACCGACTACGTCGCCGCCGGTGAGCAGTGGACCGACCAGGCGCGGGTCCCCGGCGAGCAGGACCAGTACGCCCTGCCGGTGACCTACGCTCCGAGGTCCAGGAACGAGATCAGCTGGTTCGGCCCGGTCCAGCGCCCGCGGCTCCTGGACGGCAACGCCGTGGTGCGCCAGGACGACACGCTGCTCTCCTTCGTCCCCGGCTGGGGCGACTCCGGCACCGCCCACATGGGCGGCACCCTCGGCAACTTCGACGTCGAGAACCTGCTGAAGCTCTACCAGGGCGACACGCTGATCGGGGAGACCAACCGCTACCAGATGTGGATGACCACCACGGGACTGCGTCCGGAGCGGCTGCCGTACCGGCTCGTCTCGGACAACTCCCGTGACGCGTGGGCGGCGCCCTACTCCACCAAGACGCGGACCGAGTGGCGGTTCACGTCGCAGGCCGGTGCCGCCGGCCAGGCCGTGCAGCTTCCGCTCATCCAGCTGGACTACGGCGTCGACACCGACGCGGCGGGCACGGCACGGCGGAACGCCGAGGTCACGGTCACCGCGTCGCACCTGTCGCAGTCGGTGGACGCCGGCGCCGTCGGCAGTGTGGGCCTCGAGCTGTCGTACGACGACGGCGCCACCTGGCACCCCGCCGCGCTCACGCACAGCGGCGACGGCTGGCGCACCCGGCTCGACGCCCCGCGCGGCGCGCGCTTCGTCACGCTGCGGGCCACCGCCCGCGACGCGCGGGGCAACAGCGTGGAGCAGAGCATCACCCGGGCCTTCGGGCTGAGCTGACCCGAGGGTGGGCCCGGCTCCGGCCGGGCCGGGCACGGGTGGGGCGGGACCGCCGCAATTCGGTCCCGCCCCGCCCATCCGCCGCCCGGGGGCCGGCCCGGACGGTCAGTGGGAGGCGCCGGTGCGCTCCTCGATACGGCGCAGCGCCTGCTTCAGATACCCGGCGAAACGCGGGTAGTTCTCGCTCATCGGGAAGTGCCCGATCTCCTTCATCTCGATGAACTCCGCCCCGCGGATCCGCTGCGCGGTGCGTGCACCGTCCGCGGGCGTGGTGAGGTAGTCGTACTCGCCGGTCATCATGATCACCGGGCAGCGTTCACCGTCGATCTCCCCCAGCCGGCCGCGCAGGTCGTGGTCGACGGAGTAGAAGTACAGATCGCCCTTGAACGCCTCCGAGCCCTGGCTGTAGTAGAACCAGGTGGCCCAGCGGTCCTTGTCGGGCGACTGCGGGGCCATCAGGTCCCACACGCCGCTGGCGCACACCTGGGCGGCGTTGGCGTGCGGGTGCTGCCACCAGTCGAGGTAGAAGCCGGGCGAGTGGTCGGCGCCCTCGACCGGGATGACGGCCTTGAAGCGGTCGGGGTGGCGCAGGGCCAGTTGCAGGGCGACGTTGCCGCCGAAGGAGGACCCCATGAAGATCGGGTCCTCCAGGCCGAGCGCGTCGCAGAAGGCGGTGATGAACGCGACGTAGTGGTCGGCGGAGAGTTTGTACTCCTCCTTCCACCACTCCTTGTTCAGGGGCGGGTCGGTCTTGCCGTGACGGGCTAGGTCATAGGCGATGACACGGTGGTTCGCGGTGATCTCCTCGTCCTCCAGGAGCCCCATCCACTGGTGGTTGTGACAGCCCGCGGTGTGCTGGCAGACCAGCGGCTGCCCCTGGCCGCTCTCCAGGTAGAACACCTTGTACTGCGCGTCCTCCACGTCGATCGTGACGTAGTGGCCGGTCACCGGGGAGATGCGGGACGGAGTGCTCATCGGGAGTCCTTTCGGCGGGAGTCGGGCGGCGTGCGCCAGGTGGCGGGCCGCGGGCCGCGGGCCGCGGGTCAGCCCAGCGGCCCGGTGACACGCAGCAGTTCGAGCTGCCGGGTCAGGCAGCGCAGGTTCTGCATGAGGACCAGCAGGTCGCCCTCCAGGCGCATGTCCCGCTGGAAGGTCGCCGCCCAGATGCCGTGGTACATGGGCTTGGGCACCGGCTTGCAGAACTCCCGCCAGGTCCCCGCGCTCGCCCTGATCGCGAAGTCGTACGCCGTCAGGGGCTCCGGGTCCGTGACCAGTTCCTCCACCCGGCCCCGGTGCATACGCACCAGGAAGGTGTGCCGCTCCATGTCGAGCAGGTAGGCGCAGGAGAAGTAGGCGCCGTGGGCCTGTACCTCGGCGTCGCCGTCACTCAGCCGCCGGAACTCCTCGACCGGGCCGCTCTCCGTCGCTGTCGTCATGGGGTCCACTCCTCGTTCACAACACGTCCTGGTCGCACCGCGTCACTTCTCGCCCAGCCAATACCTCTCTCGGGGGCATCGGCCCGCGACCACGCCGTTCCGCCGTCCCAGGCCCACCCGGCGAGCCGAAGCCGGGTGCCCTCCAGCTTTCTCCGTCGCCGTGCCGCTGGGCTCACCGAAAGCGAGAATTCCGCCGCGGGCGCCCTGTGGAATACGCAAAGGCGCAGGCCACCGCAGACGAGTCAGGCCATGGGCGGGCTTATGGTGGAAAAGCGCCTGTTCGCGGAAAGAGCGGTGAGCCGCCATGACGACTCCACCCCTGCCCTCCCGACCCGTGCGGGAGGACTGGCGGGCACTCGCCGAACTGTGCACGTCGGTCCGGGCCGAGCTGCCCCGGCTGACCGCCGGCATCGTCGACCGCATCCGCGAGGAGATCCCGGAATACCACATCGTGCCGCGCGACGAGCACGAGGCGGGCGTCGCCGAGCAGGTCGCCGGGCTGCTCACCGGTCTGACCACCCGCCGCGGGCCCTCCCCCGAGGAGAGCGAGCACGCCCGCACGCTGGGACGCGACCGCGCCCGCGAGGGCCTGCCGCTGCAGGCCCTCATCGGTGCCTTCCACGTGGGCTACCGGGAGATCTGGAACGTGCTGCTCATCCGCGCGGACGCGCACGGCGGGGATCTCAGCCGGCAGCTGGTTCGGCTGGTCGGCACCGTGTGGACCTGGGTCGAGCAGGCCACCGGCGCCGCGGCCGAGGCCTACAACGACACGATCCGGGCCCAGGAGGCCGCCCAACTCGGCCTGACGTACCGCTTCTTCGAGGGCCTGTACGCCTCGTCGCCCGCCGAGGTGGACGTGGCCCGGCTGGCGCACTCGCTCGGCTTCGACCCGGCCGGGACCTTCCAGGCGGTGTGCGCCCCGTCCTCGGCCTGGGCCGACGAACAGCTCGCCGAGCTGCGCGGGCGCGTCGGGCGGCGGACGGGCAACATGCGGTGCGCCAACCGGGGCGCCACCATGGTGGCCGTCGTGCAGTCCATGCCCGTCGACGTCCTGATCGAGGCCATGCGCCGCCATGACCCGGCGCTGCCGATCGGCACCGGACTGGCGCGTTCCGGTCTCGACGGGGCAGCCGCCAGCATCGTCGACGCCCAGGAGGCGCTGGCGCTGGCGGGTGCCGACGGGAAAGCGGTGTCCTTCGGCAGCGCCTGGCTCGCGGCGACGCTGCTCCCACAGGCCGGCCGGCTCACGCCGCTGCTCGAAGCCGCCGCGGAGCCCGCCGGGTCCCACCCCGACCTCGCCGTCACGGTGCGGGGCTTCGCCGACAACGGCTTCTCGCTCACCGCGACGGGGCGAGCGCTGCACCTGCACCCCAACACCGTGAAGTACCGCCTGGCGCGCTGGCGGGAGCTCACCGGCTGGGACGTGCACACCTGGCCCGGTCTGTCGGCGAGCCTGCTCGGGCTCGGCCTGGTGGAGGCCGGTGCCTTCGAAGGCACCGGCCACGGCCGGCGGCCTCAGATTTGACTCAGTCCATTCTGCTCCGTACGTTCGGAGGACCGCCCGCGAGGTGCCCCGCACGTGGGGCCACCGCACGTGGGGCCACCGCCCCACCCGCCCCACCACCCCCAGGGAGCCGATGTGAAGTGCTACGACTGCCTCCAGGAAGCGCGCCGGGACACCGATGGAATCGGCATCTGCTCCCGCTGCAACCTGTTCGTCTGCGCCGACCACGCACTGGTGATCCGGCACCTCCTCCACCAGCCGAACGGCCTGGGGCGCGCCACGAGCCGCGTGCCGGCGCGCCGGCTCGTCTGCACGGTCTGCCGCACTGCCGAGACGTCCGCCACCAGCGGCGACTACGCCGGGACGCGACAGAATTGACGTCGCCCGCACCGACGGGCGGGGCAGCGGTGCCGGGACCGGCCGAGGAGCGTGACAGCCGTATGCAGGACTCACCCGGCGACCTGCTCAAGCGCAAAGGGCTGCGCAGCACCACCCAGCGTCGCGCCATTCTGGCGGCACTGCAGGGACATCCCCACTCCACGGCCTCGGAGCTGGAGGCCCGCATAGGCCTGGCCCAGTCCGCCACAGGCGGCCGCCTGTCACGGCAGGGCCTCTACAACGTGCTGGACGACCTGACGCGGGCGCGGCTGATCCGCTGCATCGAGCCGGCCGGTTCACCCGCGCGCTACGAACTGCGCGTGGGCGACAACCACCACCATCTGGTGTGCCGCGGCTGCGGACTGATCGAGGACGTCGACTGCGGCGTCGGCGCCGCCCCCTGCCTGGACCCGGTGGAGGACAAGGGCTTCGTCATCGACGAGGCCGAGATCACCTGGTGGGGCCTGTGCGCATCGTGCCGGCGCAAGGCCGCCACCGAGTCCTGAGGCTCCGGCAGTTCACGCACATCTCGCCGGACGTCAGGCGGACCGCCTCCGGCCAACCGCTCGGCTCCATCGCACCCTGGCCCCCGCGGGTCCCCCGGGCCCCCAAGCCCACGGGTCCGGATGCCCGCAGACGGGTGACGGGGATATCGTCCCGTTATGGGAGACCCCCGGTCTCGCCGGCCCGGCGCTCCCCGGCGGCCAGCGCTCGCGGTGTCTCCGTCAGGGGCCGCTGGATGACGGGCGGGCAGCGGACGGGACCGGGCGCCGCGCGGGCGGCGGCCGAGCTGGACCGGGCGCTCGCCGAAGCCGTCCGGGCCACCGGGTCGCACGCCGCGGCCGTGTTCCTGCTGGTCCGCGAGGAACAGGCGCTGCGCATGGAGGTGGTGACCGGCCTCTCCTCCGGCGTGGTGAAGCCATGGTCCCGGCTGGCGCTGGCGGCGCCCGTCCCGGTCGCCACGGCCGTCCGCGAGGGACGCCCGGTGTGGGTGCGCGGCCACGCGGAACTCGCCCGGCGGTTCGCGCGCACGGCGTACGCGCTGCCCTACGACCTGGCCATGAACGTCGTGCCGCTGTCGACGGACGGCACGGTCTGGGGCGCTCTGCAGATGCTGTGGCCCGGTACGCGGGCCGAGCGGCTCACACCGGCCGAGGAGTCCGCCATAGCCTCGGCCGCGGAGCGGATGGGCGCGGCGCTGGGCCGTGCCGCGGCCGAGGACGACGCCTTGCGTCCGGCGGACGCGCCCCGCGTCCTGCCCCCCGAGCCGCCCGCGCGGCGGCCGGCCGACGAGGCCCAGGCCGCCGCCGAACTCACCGAGCGGCTGGAGGTGGGGATGTTCGCCCTCGACCTGGAGGGCCGCTTCACCTTCCTGAACGCCCGCGCGGCGGAGCTGCTGGGGCGGGCGAAGGACGACCTCATGCACACGCGTCCCTGGGACGCCCTTCCCTGGCTGAACGACCCGGCGTTCGAGGATCCCTATCTCGGCGCCCTGTTCAGCCGCCTGCCCTCGAAGTTCACCGCCCTGCGCCCACCGGACCACTGGCTGTCGTTCCTGCTGAGCCCGGACGCCACCGGCATCAGCGTCCGCGTCCGGCCTTCGGGGGCGCCCGAAGGGAACTCGGCGTGGCCCTCGGCCCCGTCGGCGACGGCGCCCTCCCGGGCCGGCGCGTTGTACCACCTGCTCTACATCTCGGCCGGGCTCACCGAAGCGGTCGGCCTGCGGGACGTGACCGCGGCCGTGAGCGACCAGATCATGCCCGTGCTCGGCGCCGACGGGTTCGGGCTGCTGACCGCCGACGAGGGACGCATCGAGATACTGGCCACGCGCGGGTTCTCGCCCAGCAGCACCGCGTACTTCGAGCACCTGCCGCTGGCGGCCGGCAGCCAGGGCGCACAGGTGGTCGAGACGGGCGTGCCCGCCTTCTTCTCCCGGCCGGACGAGCTCCGCCGCGCCCACCCGGACATCGCTCTCTACCGGGAGATGGACGGCTGGGCGTTCCTGCCGCTGAACGCCTCCGGCCGGACGATCGGCTACTGCGTCCTCGGCTATGCCGAGGGCCGCCCGTTCGGACCGGACGACCGCGCCGCGCTCACCTCGCTCGCGGGCATGATCGCCCAGGCCCTCGAACGCGCCAGGCTGTACGACGCCAAGAATCTGCTCGCGCGCGGGCTCCAGAACGCCCTGCTGCCGCGGTCCCTGCCGGGCGTCCCGGGACTGCGGGTGGCGGCGCGCTATCTGCCCGCGACCCGCGGGATGGACATCGGCGGGGACTTCTACGACCTGATCCGCCTCGACGGTTCCGCGGCGGCCGCGGTGATCGGCGACGTCCAGGGACACAACGTCGGTGCGGCCGCCCTCATGGGCCAGGTGCGCATGGCCGTCCACGCCCACGCCAGCACCGGCGCTCCGCCCGGCGAGGTGCTGGCACGCATCAACCGGCTGTTCGAGGACCTCGAGACCGACCTGTTCACCAGCTGCCTGTACGCGCGGCTCGACCTCCCCCGACAGCGGGCGACGCTGGCCAGCGCGGGGCACCCGCCGGCGATCGTGCGCCACCCGGGCGGCGGCGCGGACATCGTGCGCGCGCCGGCGGGGATCCTCCTCGGCATCGAGGCCGACGCCGTGTACCCGACCGCCGAGATCCCGTTGCCGCCGGGGGCCGTCCTCCTCCTGTACACGGACGGCCTCGTCGAGCGCCCCGGCACGGACATCGGCACCGCCGTGCGCGATCTGGCGGACCGCCTCGCCACCGCCCCGGCGGACTCCCTCGACGTGCTCGCGGACGGTCTGATCCGCGAGGCGCGGAGCACGGACCAGGGCCGGGACGACATCGCCCTGCTGCTGGTCGGCCCCGAGGCGCGCGGCCGGTGACGCGATCCGGGCCGCGCGCTCCGCGGGACGTCCCGTCAGCGCACGCGGCGGCGCAGACGGCGGCCGACGAGGACGGCGCCGGCACCGGCGACCAGGGACATCCCGGCGATGCCGCCGAGACCGGTGAGCTCACGCCGGGGCTCGGCCGCACCGGTGGCCGCCAGCGAGGGTCCGGCGGACCCGGACGCGGACCCGGACCCGGACGCGGTGGCGGCCTGCAGGATCAGGTCGGTGACGGCGTCGGGGTGGGCGATCAGGGAGACGTGGCAGGAGTTGATCTCCACCGTGTGCGAGTGCGCCCGGCGGGCCTGGAAGCGCTCCTGCTCCGGGTTGATGGTCATGTCCTGGCGGCCGACCAGGGCCCAGGACGGGATGGTCTTCCAGGCCGCGACCTTGGCCGTCTCGGAGAACGCGGTGGTGGCCGCGGGCCGTTGGGTGACGCCCAGCAGGTCGGCCTGCCTTTCCGGCAGGCAGGCGGCGAAGACCGGGTACACCTTGTCGCGCTTGAGGTACAGGTCGGTGCCGCTCTGCCCGTGGCCCTCCTGGTAGGGGACGGACCTGGTCGCGGTGCCGAGGGCGCTGGGGAACCGGGCGGCCAGCGACGCGCCGCTCTCCCCCACGTCCGGCATCAGGGCGTTGATGTAGACCAGCGCCTTCACCTGCGGGTGGCCGGCCGCGGCCGAGCTGATCACGGCGCCGCCGTAGGAGTGGCCGGCCAGCACGACTGGGCCCTTGATGCTGTCCAGCACCGACGAGATGTACGTCGAGTCGTTGTACAGGCCGCGCAACGGGTTGGCGGGTGCCATGACCGTGTACCCGCGGCGTTCGAGTCGTTCCGCGACCCCGTTCCAGCTGGAGCCGTCCGCGAACGCCCCATGGATGAGGACGACGGTGGGCTTGGTACGGCTCGTGTCGCCGTCGGCGGCGGCCGGGGCGGCGGTCGCGGCGCACAGGGCCGCGGCGCACGCCGCCGCGGCGAGATGGGAGCGCCTTGCGTACCGCCGCGAGCCGAGGACCGGAGATGCCGTCATGCCGTTCTCGCTTCCCTTGAGGCCTATGGCACACAGCGTTCACGCGGCGACGGGTCCGGGCCCGGCCACGTTGTCCGACCGGGTGACGACGGCGGGGCATCAGGGTGAACGCGGCCCGCCGGGCGGCTCGGGGAAGCGGCCGGTCCCTCCGCCCGGCCGCGGCGGGGTCAGGGCCGGTAGACGGCGCCGGGAGCGGGGGTGCCCGGGGCGAGCAGCTGCGGGACGGTGACGAAGGTGAAGCCGCGGCTCCTGAGCTTGTCGATGATGCCGGGCACGGCGGGCAGGGTGCCCCGGTAGCCCGGGGAGTCGCCTGTGGGGACGAGGTCGTGGAGCAGGATGATGCCGTCGCGGCCGGCCTGGTCCAGGACGCGCTTGGTGATCAGGGCGGAGTCGCTGGTCGCGTAGTCCTTGGCGGTGACGCTCCACAGCACCTCGGAGATCCCCATCTCGCGGGCGATCCCCTGGACGGTGTCGTCGGTGCGGCCCTGGGGCGGGCGCATCAGCGTGGGGCGGTGGCCGGTGAGACGCTCGATCGCGTCGTTGGGGCGGCTGAGCTCCTCGCGTATCCCGTCGGCGTCCAGGTCCGTCAGGATCTTGTGGTCCCAGGTGTGGCTGGCCACCTCGTGGCCCTCCGCCGCCATCCGCTTGACCATGTCGGGGTGGCCCTCGATGTGCTTCTTGCCGCCGAGGAGGAAGAAGGTGGCGTGCACCTGCTTCTCCTTGAGGACGTCCAGCAGCCGGGCGGTGTTGGCGCTCGGCCCGGCGTCGAAGGTCAGGGCGATGCACTTGGCCTTGCGGCAGTCGACGCTCCCGAAGTGCCCGGTGCCGTGGCTGCCCGCCGCGTCGCGCACAGCGCTGGGGGTGGTGGTCTCCACCCGCGTGCAGCCGGTCAGCGTCAGGGTCAGGGCCACCGTCGCGGCCCCGAGGGCCATGACGGTACGGCGGACTGCCGCCGAGGCGGGCCGGGGGGATGCGGACGAGCGCCCGCGCAGACTGGAGAAGTGCATGCCGGGACAATACACATGACGTATACAGGGAATTCATAGTGGGGTCACCGTCCGGCCGCCGGCCCCGGGCGCACGCCCGGCTAGGCCTGGGGCGGGGCCGTCGTGGACCGGGGGGTGAGGCGGGCCGGGAGGACGGTGGTCTCGGGGACGTCGTCACCGGTGAGCTTGGCCATGAGCAGGCCCACGGCGCGGGTGCCGATCTCGGCCGTCGGCAGGGCGACCGACGTGATGGGCAGCGGGGTCTGCTCGGCGATCTCGTCGGGGCAGATCGCGGTGACCGAGATGTCCTCGGGCACCCGCAGTCCCATGGCGGTGAAGGCGTCGATGAGGGGCTGGGTGATCGGTTCGTTGTGGACCACGACCCCCGTCAACAAGGGCTGCTCGCGCAGGAGTTGTTCGGCCATCGCCCGGGCGGCGGCGGGCGTCTCCGGGCACGGGTGCACGCTGGAGCGCAGGCCGAGCCGGTCGGCGGCGGCCGTGAAACCGGCCGCGACCCGGCGGGCGAAGCCGGTGCCGCGGACGTAGACCTCGGGGGGTGAGCCGACGAGGGCCACCGTGCGGTGGCCGAGCGAGGCGAGATGCTCCACACAGGCCTCGCCGGCCCCCGCGAAGTCCAGGTCGACGCAGGTGAGCCCGGCCGGGTCGGACGGGAAGCCGATGAGCACGGACGGGCGGTCCAGGGTCCGCAGCAGCGGGAGCCTGCGGTCCTCCAACTCGACGTCCATGATGATGAACGCGTCCGCCATGGCGCTCTCGGCGACCCGCATGATGCCCTCCTCCCCCTCGCTCTGGGTGAGGAGGAGGACATCGTGGTCGTGCTCACGGGCCGCGGTCAGCACGGAGGTCGCGAACTGCATCACCACCGGCACGTGGATGCCCTTGCGCAGGGGCAGGACGAGACCCAGCACCCGTGACCTGCTGCTGGCCAGCGAACGGGCACCGGCGTGCGGCCGGTAGCCCAGTTCACGGATGCTGTTCTCGATGCGCTCCCGGGTCTCCGGCGAGATCGGCCGTTTGCCGCTCAGCGCGTAGCTGACGGTGCTCGGGGACACCTGCGCGTGCCGCGCGACATCGGTGATCTTGACCATGAGACTCCCTTGTCCCTTGTCCCTGTGCCTTGTGCCTTGTGCCTTGTGCCTTGTCTGTCCCTTGTCTCCGGCTAGACGGACAGGTCCAGCGTGAGCACCGCCGTTCCCGCCGCCGCACGGGCGGAGGGTCCGCCCGCGACCTCGACGCCCCACGGGAAGCGGGCGTCGGAGGTCTCGGCCCGCAGCGTGGCACCGTCGCGGACGACGGTGATCTCGGCCGCGGTGGCGCCGTCCTCGCCCGGGATCCGGACGAGGGTCCGGGAGCCGTCGGCGGGCTCGAAGACCCTGACGGTCACGTCGTCCGCCCACACGTAGTCGGGGCGGCCGGTGACCGCGCCGACCGGAATCGCGGCGCCGGGCCGGGCCAGCAGCGGCACGCCGAGGTAGTCGTACGTCTCGCGCACCCAGCGCGGGCCGGTGACCCGCTCGCCCGTCGTGAAGTGGGTCCAGGTGCCCTCGGGCACGTAGTACGACACCTCGCCGCTCGCGGAGAACACCGGCGCCACCAGCAGGTCGCCGCCGAGCATGTACTGGCGGTCCAGCGGCGCGCAGCCCGGGTCGTCGGGGAACTCCAGCACCATGGCGCGCATCATCGGGACGCCCTCGGTGTGCGCCTGGTGGGCGGCCCCGTAGAGGTAGGGCATGAGGCTCAGCTTGAGCTTGGTGAAGTGGCGCAGTACGTCCACGGCCTCCTCGTCGAACAGCCACGGCACGCGGTAGGACGAGGAGCCGTGCAGCCGGCTGTGCGAGGAGAGCATGCCGAAGGCGGTCCAGCGCTTGAAGAGACCCGCGTCCGGCAGCCCCTCGAAGCCGCCGATGTCGTGGCTCCAGTAGCCGAAGCCGGACAGGCCGAGCGAGAGGCCGCCGCGCAGCGACTCGGCCATCGACTCGTACGTGGACTCGCAGTCGCCGCCCCAGTGCACCGGGAACTGCTGGCCGCCGGCCGTGGCCGAGCGGGCGAAGAGCACGGCCTCGCCCTCGCCGCGGTGCCCGCGCAGCACGTCGAAGACGGTCTTGTTGTAGAGCTGCGTGTAGTAGTTGTGCATGCGCTCGGGGTCGGAGCCGTCGAAGTACGCGACGTCGGTGGGCACGCGCTCGCCGAAGTCCGTCTTGAAGCAGTCCACGCCCATGTCGAGCAGCGCCTCGAGCTTGCCCGCGTACCAGGCGCAGGCGTCGGGGTTGGTGAAGTCGACCAGGGCCATGCCGGGCTGCCACAGGTCCCACTGCCACACGCTGCCGTCGGGGCGCTTCAGCAGGTAACCGGCGGCCTTGCCCTCGGCGAACAGCGGGGAGCGCTGGGCGATGTAGGGGTTGATCCACACGCAGATGTGCAGGTCGCGCTCCTTCAGCCGTCGCAGCATCCCCTCGGGATCGGGGAAGACCCGCGGGTCCCACTCGAAGTCGCACCAGTTGAACTCGCGCATCCAGAAGCAGTCGAAGTGGAAGGCCGACAGCGGCAGATCACGCTCGGCCATGCCCTCGACGAACCCGGTGACGGTCTGCTCGTCGTAGGAGGTGGTGAACGACGTCGTCAGCCAGAGCCCGAAGGACCAGGCGGGCGGCAGGGCCGGCCGGCCGGTGAGCGCGGTGTACTTGCGCAGGATCTCCTTCGGCGAGGGGCCGTGGATGACGTAGTACTGCAACTGCTGGCGCTCGGCGCTGAACTGGACGCGGGAGACCTGCTCGGAGGCGACCTCGAAGGAGACCTTGCCGGGGTCGTCGACGAAGACGCCGTAGCCGGCGTCGGTCAGGTAGAACGGGACGTTCTTGTAGCTCTGTTCGCTGCTGGTGCCGCCGTCGGCGTTCCAGATGTCCACGGTCTGGCCGTTCTTGACCAGCGGCCCGAAGCGCTCGCCGAGGCCGTAGACGGAGGTGCCGACGCCGAGGCGCAGTTGCTCGCGGACGTGGTGGCCGCCGTCGGCGGTGCTCATCAGCGCCATCGCCTTGACGTCGCTGCTGGTGAGCGTGCGGCCGTCGGCGTCGCGGAACTCCATCCGCCACTCGCCGTCGCGGGCGAAGCGCACGCTCAGCTCGCCGGAGGTGAGGACGGCTTCCTTGTCGTCGACGGTCACCACGGGCTCGTGCGGCCGCTCGTGCAGCTCGAAGTGCGGGCCGGTCCCGACGCCGCCCTCGAAGTGGGTGACGCGTACGCCGATCACGCCGGGCATCGGCGCGGTGCAGTCGACGGTGACGACCGGGCCCTTGAGGGTGTCGCCGCGGTGCCGGATGTGCTGGGTGGGCGCGTAGATCCGCAGCGTGCCGTTTCCGGGGACGGCATCGAGGACCTCTGCCGGATACGCCGCCGTGACGCCTTCGCGCAGCAGCCAGTATCCGTCGGTGAACTTCATGGAGATGCCTTTCCCGGTGGATGCCACCGGCGTTCTCGGTACGTGTGGGAGGCATGGGGGGCTCTGCCTCCGGCCCGGGGAGGGAGGGCGGGAGGCAGAGCGGTGGGCGGGGCCCGCGGGGCGGTGGTCAGCCGCCCCGCGGGCGGGCGGTGGTGACAGGCGCGGCCGGCGGCCGGGTCACTTCACCGCGCCCACGGCGATGCCGCGGGTCAGGGTCCGCTGGAAGACCAGGAAGAAGACGATGGCGGGCAGCGCGCCGAGCAGGCCGGCCGCGTTGGTCATCGTCGCGTCCATCAGCCGCTGGCCCTGGAGGACACCGAGCGCGACCGAGACGGTCTGGTTGTCGTTCGACGGCAGCATGACCAGGGGCAGCAGGAACTCGTTCCAGGTCCAGATGAAGAAGAAGACCATCAGGACGCCGAGCGTGGGCCGGCTGATCGGGACCACCATCCGCCACAGGATCTGCCAGCTGTTGGCGCCGTCGATCCGGGCGGCCTCGATGACCTCCTTGGGGAACGCTCCCAGCACGGAGGAGAGCAGATAGGTGCCGAACGCCGCCTGGATGACGCTGAAGACGATGATCAGGCTGACCCGGGTGTCGTAGAGGCCGACCTGCTTGGCCAGGTAGTACAGCGGGTAGACCAGGGCCTCCTGCGGCAGCACGTTGGCCAGCACGAAGAAGCCGAGGATCCACGCGCGTCCCTTGATCCGGCCGATGCCGATCGCGTACGCGTTGAGCACCGACAGGACGACGCCGAACACGGCCACCAGGCCGGAGATCAGCACCGAGTTCAGCAGCATCTGCCCGAAGTCCACCCGCGTCCAGAAGTCCGAGAGCGCGTCGAAGTGGAGCCCGTGGGGCAGGGCGAGCGGGCCGTGCGCGGAGTAGTCGGCGGGCGACTTCAGCGCGTTGTTGAGCACGATCAGGAGCGGCAGCACCATGAAGATCGCGCCGAGGATGATCGCCACCAGTACGGGGTAGCGCTTTGCCGCGGTCACTGGGCGTCCTCCGCGCGGGTCTGGAAGCGCAGGCCGACCATGGTCAGCGCCAGGATGATCAGGGTGAGCACCGTCGCGATCGTCGAGCCGTAGCCGACGTCGGTCTTCTCGAAGAACGTGGCGAACGAGAAGTACGACGGCACGATGGTCGCGTCGGCCGGTCCGCCCTTGGTGAGGACGTACACGGCGCCGAAGACCTTGAGCGCGGCGATGGTGCACCAGAGCATCACCACGTAGATCTCGGGGCGGATCTGGGGCAGCGTCACATGCCAGAAACGCTGCCACCAGTTCGTCCCGTCCAGCTCGGCCGCCTCGTACAGCGCCGGGTCGGCCCGCTGGAGCCCCGCCATGAAGATCACGACGGGGAAGCCCAGCTGCACCCACACCATCACGGCCATCACGCTCCAGAGCGCGAACTTCGGGTCGCCCAGCCAGTCCTGCTGGAGCGAGCCCAGGCCCACCGCCTTGAGCACCTCGTTGAGCGAGCCGTTCTCGGGGGCGAGGATCCAGCTCCACACGATGCCGGCGACCGTGATGGGCAGGACCTGCGGCAGGTAGAAGCAGGCGCGCAGCACGCCGGCCAGCTTCGATCCGAAGTGCTTGCCGATGAAGTCGAACAGGGCCGCGGCCACGACGAGGCCGATGGCGGTCGGGACGACCGCCATCGCCACGACCATGGCGAGGCTGTGCCGGAAGGACTCCCAGAAGCGCGAGTCCTTCATCAGTTCCCGGTAGTTGTCCAGCCCCGCCCATGCCGGGGAGCCGACGCCCTGCCAGTGCGTGAAACTGAAGTAGATGTTCATCACGAACGGCACGACGATGACCGCCAGGAAGGCGATGACACCGGGGATCAGGTACAGCGCGTAGGGGTTGCGCAGCCGGAGGGGTCGGGCACTCATGACGTGGGCGCACCCGCGTCATAGGCCTTCTGCAGCTCGTCGAGCACCGCGTCGGGGCTCGCGCTGCCGGTGATCAGCTTCTGGGTGGCGGAGACCAGCACGTCGTAGAAGCCGGGGACCGGCCAGTCCGGGTAGAAGGCCAGACCGTCCTGGGACGAGACCTTGTTGAAGTTCTCGATCAGTTCCTTGGAGCTGGGGTCGGTGATCGCCGTGGGCTCGGCCGCGACGGGGACGCCGCCGTTGTTGCCGAGGGTGTTCTGGATCCCCTTCTTCATCGTGATGTCGATGAAGTCGTAGGCCAGTTGCTTGTTCTTGGCGTTCTTGGGGACGACCCACAGGTTGCCGCCCGAGCCGAGGGTGAGCTTGGACTCCGGGAAGAGGAACGAGCCCCACTGGAACTTGTTCTCGTCGCGGAAGCGCCCGTACCACCAGCTGCCCGAGAAGAAGATCGGGGCCTTGCCGCTGATGAAGGAGACGCCGGCGTCCTCGGCCTTGGCGCCGCTGGTCGTCTTGGCGATGTAGCCCTTCTTCACCCAGTCCGACAGGGTGTTGGCGGCGTACGTCCAGGCGGCGTCGTGGAAGTCGGTCTTGCCCTTGTAGAGCTCGAAGGCGTCGACCCAGCTGCGGTCGGCCTTGGTCAGCGCCAGCTGGTACAGGTACTGGTGGGCCGGGTACTCCGCGCCGCCGTTGGCGAGCGGGGTGATGCCCTTGGCCTTGAAGGCGGCCAGCGCGTCCTCGAACTGCTGGAACGTGGTGGGGACCTGCACGTTGTTCTTCTTGAACAGGTCCTTGTCGTAGTACACCATCGTGTACTCGCCGAAGTTGGGGATGCCGTACCAGTTCCCTGAGCCCATGACGCCCTTGGCGTCGTAGCGGCTGGTGGTGGTCACGCTGGGGCTGAGCAGCTTGTCCCAGCCGTACTTGGTGACCTGCGGGGTGAGGTCGGTGAGCAGGCCCTGCTTGGCCAGCAGTCCGGCGGTGGCGTTGCCCTTGTTGTACTCCATCACGTCGGGCGCGTTGCTGGAGTTGAGGACCATCGACGCGGTCTTCTGGACCTGCTCGAAGCCCTTGGCCTCGAACTCCACCTTCACGCCCGGGTGGGTCTTCTTGAACTCCGCTATCGCCTGGTCCCAGGCGACGCCCATCGCGCTGTTCGGGGCCTCGTAGTGCCAGAGCTTGAGGGTCTTGCCGTCGCCCTCCTCGCCGCCGGAACCGCCGCACGACGTGATGAGCAGGACGCCCGCCAGGGCAGCCGCCGCGAGAGCTGCCGGTCTGCGCACCTTCAACATTGAAGTGACCTCCACCTGGGCTGTACGAACGGAGAGACGCCCATCGAATGGATTCGATGCGACGCGTCGAAGCGCTTCGACGCAGGACCGTATGCAGGGTCAGGTCATATGTCAATGGTGTTAACAAATCAACGACCAGCGATTTCCGGCGGGCAGCCGGGAGCAGGTGAGCGGCACCGCCGCCACCCCGACCGCCGGTCCCGGCTGCCGCACGACGCGTCCAGCACCGGTGGCGAAGCGCTTGCCGCGCCTCCCCAGTTGCGGGCTTTCGTCGCTCCCCCTCTGCGACCATCGGGTCCGTCGGGGGTATGTCCGGTCCGGTGACCGCGGACCGGGTCCGCGGGGGCGGTAAGAGATCCGGCTCGGCCGTACATCTCCTGGTTGACGGACGAAACCATGGAGGTGCAGTGAAGCGACGACGAACAACCTCCGGCGGCCCCGCCGGGCACGAGGCGCTGGAGGCTCTCTACACGGCTCATGCCGACCGGGTCCTCGGGTATCTGCGGCACCGCACGGACCAGGAGACAGCCCAGGAAATCCTCTCGGAGACCTTCGTACTGGCCTGGCACAAGTCCGGCGCCGTCCCTGATGACGCCCTGCCGTGGCTGCTCGCCTCGGCCCGGCGGCTGCTGGCCAACCGGGTACGGTCCGACCAGCGGTACCGCGCGGCGACCGAGCGCCTGGCGACGCTGGCTTCCCGGCCCGGCAGCGTGGAGATCGCGGACGCGATAGGAACGCGTTCCGAGGTGGCCGCCGCTCTGCTGGCGCTCTCCGAACAGGACCGGGAGGCACTCCTGTTGAGTGCCTGGTACGACCTGACGGCCCGGCAGGCGGCCGTGGTCATGGGCTGCACCGCCACCGCCTTCGCCGTACGCCTGCATCGCGCGCGGAAGCGCTTCCGGGCAGCACTGACCGCGCTGACCGAAGCGGACCACGCACCACACGTCCCCGGCACGCGCCGCCACCCCCACTTCGCCCAGCGGGAGTCAGCATGAAGAAGACCGTCATCACGCCGCGACACGCGCCCGATCTCGCCGCCGTCCGGGCCGTGCGCCCCGACGACGACGGCACCGACGGCTGGGCGGCGTCCGCCGCGGGCCGGCGCGTGCTGCACGAGATCCTGCGCCGCACCGAGGAACCGCCCGCCACGGGCCGCGCCCGGAGCCGACGCCGCCTGTTCCTGGTGGCCGGGGTCGCGGCCGCGCTGTTCGGGGGCGTCAGCACGGCAGCGGTGGCGACCCTCGGGCCGTGGGGGGAGGACGGCAACAGGGTCATGTGTGCTCGCACGTTGGCGGCCGAGGCAGACCTCAGTGAACTGCCGTCGGAGGCCAAGAAGGACTTCGATCCGCAGGACGCCGCTCGTTCCTGCGCGACGGCCTGGAACCGGATGTGGCAGGGCAGCCCGCAGCCGGCCCGGTTCGCGGCGTGCTACCACCCGATCGCGGGGCCCGATCACGGCGAGTCCTCCGGCACCGACGGGCGTGCGCGACTGGGCGGGCCGGTCGTCTATCCGGCCGACGGATACCCCACGGACGAGGCGGCCTGCGCGGCCATCGACTCCAGGCCCGTCGTGGGCGGTTGAGGACGGCGCCGACAGGGCGAGGGGCGGAGCGCATCCCGCGCTCCGCCC
>NZ_JBHXSO010000060.1:0-12382 GCF_042714775.1 Streptomyces sp. NPDC058691
GCGGTGGGCGGCGGTACGTCAGGGGAGGGGCGGAGCCCACATGTGGAACTTTCTGCGGCCCAGCGGCGGCTTCAACGTGCAGTTCGACCTCGCGAACGCGCACACCATCGAGCTCACCCGGCGCAACCAGGTCGTCTCGCTCACCAAGCAGGGCGCGGCCGTCGGCAATCTGCGGATCAACCTGTCCTGGCAGATGCGCACCTCCGACACCGGCGGCTGGAACCAGCGCGGCGGCTCCTGGCTGAGCCGCCAGATGCACCTGTTCAAGCCCGAGCCGGTGCAGGCGGCCGGCCCCGCCATGGTCAACGTGGACCTCGACCTGGCCTGCATGTACGAACTCGCCGACGGCACCAAGGGCGTCGTCCAGCCGCTCGGCAACTTCCTCGGCGACCTGGACGCGGCGCCGTACATCCAGATGAGCGGGGACGACCGCTTCGGCGGCTCCTCGGGCGAGACGCTCTACATCAACCTCGACAAGCGCGACGAGCTCAAGCGCATGCTCGTCTTCGTCTACATCTACGACGGCACGCCGGCCTTCGACCGCACCCACGCCAAGGTGGAGATCTTCCCCAGCTCGGGGCCGCGCATCGAGATCCCGCTCAACGAGCGCGAGCCTCAGGCCCGGTCCTGCGCCGTCGTGCTCATCGAGAACAAGAAGGGCGACCTGACCGTGCGCCGCGAGGTCAAGTACGTCTACGGCTTCCAGGCCGAACTCGACCGGCTGTACGGCTGGGGCCTGCAGTGGGGCCGCGGCTACAAGAGCAAGGTGTGAAGCCCCTCCCGCGGCCCGCCCGCGGTCAGCGGCGCTCCTCCTGGAACTGCGGGCCCTGGGGCGGCAGCGTGACGCCCTGCTGCGGCTGGGGATACCCGTAGGCCGGGGCGGGCGCGGCCGCCGTGGCGGCCGGCTGCTGCGGCGGGTAGCCGTAGGCGGGGGCCGGCACAGTGGGCTGGGGCTGCTGCGGATAGCCGTAGGCGGGGGCCGGCACGGTCGGCTGGGGCTGCTGCGGATAGCCGTACGCGGGCTGCGTGGCCTGAGTGGCCGGGGCCGGGGCCGGGGCCTGCAAGGTGTACGCCTCCGGTTCGGCGGTCACCGGGACCGTGGGCGGCACCGGCTGCGGCAGCGAGGTCACCTCGCCGTCCGGCCGCGGCTGCTGCGCCGGGGTCTCGACCAGGTCGCCCTCGTCCACGGCGATCCCGAACTCGGTCGCCAGGCCTTCCAGCCCGGACACGTACCCCTGCCCCAGCGCGCGGAACTTCCAGCCGCCGGAGCGCCGGTACAGCTCCCCGCAGATCAGCGCGGACTCGTCACCGGTGTCCGGGACGACGTCGAAGACCGCCAGCGCCTCGCCCTCGGCGCCGGCCGCCACGGAGGCGTCGTACAGCAGCACCCGCAGGTCCGAGACGAGCGCGAAGGGGCCGCCGTCGGAGGAGGCCGCGATCACCACCCGCTCGACGCTCTCGTCGAGCGCGGACAGGTCCACCTCCACCGCGTCCGTCAGCCCGGCCGGCTCGCTGCGCTTGGGCAGGTGCCGTGCCACGCCCGCCGGATGCCGGGGCTGGTTGTAGAAGACGAAGTCCTCGTCCGAGCGCACCCGCCCGTCCGTCCCGACCAGCAGCGCCGACGCGTCGACGTCCGGTATCCCCGCGCCCGGGCTCCAGCGCAGTACCGCCCGTACGCCCGAAGCCGGTACGGGGATGTTCGAGCCCTTCACCATCGCCTGCGTCATGCCCGTCATCCTGCCCTCCCGGGGGCCGCGGTCACAACGCGGGGCAGGACGGCGGCGTCCGACCCGGGCAGGCCGACATGCTGCGGACGCGAGGGGGTTACCTGATTTTCATGCACTACGGGAACGACCCAGATGACCTCGCACGTACGATAATCGGCCACGGCGTCGGGGGACGCTTCCCGCCTCACCATCCACCACCTGCCACGGGGGAACGCATGCGCCACTTCGCGCACCTCGCGCCGGACGTACGGAACGAACTCTTCTACCGGGAGCCCGGCGAGTTCACCGCCGACTCCCCGGCCGCGACGCTCGCCGTCGCCCTGGGCGCCACCCTCTACAGCCCGGCCACACGTCCGAGCCTGGCCGAGGACGTCCTCAAGCAGTCCGCCCGCGGTGTGGTCTCCATGGTCCTGTGCCTGGAGGACTCGATAGACGACCGCGAGGTCGCCGCCGGCGAGGAGAACCTGGTCCTCCAGTTCGGCGCGCTCGCCGCCCGCATGGGGGACGCCGACCCGCCCCTGCTCTTCATCCGCGTCCGCACCCCGGAGCAGATCACCGACCTGGTGCGCCGCCTCGGCGACACCGCGCGCCTGTTGTCCGGGTTCGTGCTCCCCAAGTTCACCGAGGAGTCCGGCGTCGCCTTCCTGGAGGCGCTCGCGGCCGCCGAGGCCATGTGCGGCCGCCGGCTCTTCGCGATGCCGGTGCTGGAGTCGCCGCAGCTGATGCACCTGGAGACGCGCACCGAGACGCTGTACGGGATAGCGCGGACCGTCGACAAGTACCGCGAACGCGTGCTCGCGCTGCGCCTGGGCGTCACCGACTTCTGCTCCGCCTACGGCCTGCGCCGCTCGCCGGACATGACCGCCTACGACGTCCGCATCGTGGCCTCGGTCATCGCCGACGTCGTCAACGTCCTCGGCCGTGCGGACGGCACCGGCTTCACGATCACGGGCCCGGTGTGGGAGTACTTCCGGCACTCCGAGCGCATGTTCAAGCCGCTGCTGCGGCACAGCCCCTTCGTGCCCGAGGCCGTCGACCTGCGCGACGCCCTCATCCAGCGCGACATGGACGGCCTGCTGCGCGAGATCGAACTCGACCGCGCCAACGGACTGCAGGGCAAGACCTGCATCCACCCCTCGCACGTGCAGCCCGTGCACGCGCTGAACGTCGTCTCCCACGAGGAGTGGACGGACGCCGCGGACATCCTCCACGAGGACCGCAGCGGCGGCGGCGTCCTGCGGTCGGCCTACACCAACAAGATGAACGAGGTGAAGCCGCACCGCGCCTGGGCCGAGCGCACCGTGCGGCGTGCCGAGGTCTTCGGCGTGGCGCGGGAGGAGACCAGCTTCGTGGAGCTCCTCGCCGCGTGCGTGCCGTCATGACCGGCACCCACCGGGAAAGGGCCGTCCCCATGGCAGCAGAGCCCGTCTGGTCCGGACAGTGGGTCGCCGACCGCCTCGGCATCGCCCTGCGCGGCGAGGGCCTGAGCGGTCTGCTGGGCCTCGCCCTGCGGCGCAACCCCAAGCGCGCGCACCTGCTCGTCTCCAACGTGCTGGGCAAGCACGTCCCGCAGCGGCCCGGGGCCGTCTACGCGGCCGGGCACGGGCTCGGCGTGCGCGTGCGCGAACTGCTCGGCGCCGGCGCGGCGGCGCGCGCGGTCGTGCTCGGCTACGCCGAGACCGCCACCGGCCTCGGCCACGCCGTCGCCGACGGTCTCGGCGCGGCCCCCTACCTCCACTCCACCCGGCGGCCGGTGCCCGGCGTGACCCCGGTCGGCGGCTTCGAGGAGGAGCACAGCCACGCCACCTCCCACCTGCTGCTGCCCGAGGACCCCGCGCTGCTGGCCGGGGACGGACCGCTGGTCCTGGTCGACGACGAGTTCTCCACCGGCCGCACCGTGCTCAACACGATCCGCGCGCTGCACGCCCGCTACCCGCGGGACCGGTACGTGGTGGTGGCCCTGGTCGACATGCGCTCGCCCGCCGACCGGGAACGGCTCACCGCCGTCGCCGCCGAGCTGGGCGCCGAGGTCGACCTGATCGCCCTCGCCTCGGGCGGGGTCGACCTCCCCGAGGACGTGCTGGAACGGGGCCGGGCACTGGTCGCCGAGCACGGCGGTGACGCCCCGGCCGCGCATCCGGCACCGGACGGCGACCGCCCGCGGCCGGAGCGCGTCCCGCTCGACTGGCCGGCCGGCGTGCCCGACGGCGGTCGGCACGGCTTCACCCCCGCCCACCGCGCACGGCTGGAGGCCGCCCTGCCCGGGATGGCCGCCTCGCTGGCGGCGCGGGCGAAGGACGCGACGGGCGGCGGCCGGATCCTGGTGCTCGGCAACGAGGAGCTGATGTACGCCCCGCTGCGGCTCGCGCAAGCCCTTCAGGAGGCGCTGCCGCACGCGGAGGTCCGCTTCTCCACCACCACGCGCTCGCCCGTGCTCGCCGTCGACGACCCCGGGTACGCGATCCGCACCCGGATCGTCTTCCCGGACCACGACGCGCCCGCGGACGGCCCCGGCGAGCGCTACGCGTACAACGTCGCGGGCGCCGGCTTCGACACGATCGTCGCGGTCGTGGACAGCGTGGCGGACACGCCCGCGCTGCACGGCCCGCGAGGGCTGCTCGCGCGGCTCGCCGACCACACAGAAAGGCTGCTGCTCACCGTGGTGCCCTCGTACGAACCCCGCACCTCCGCAGGGCTCCCGGAGCCGCTGCGCGGCCCCGCGTTCTCCTCCTACGCCGCCGAGGAGGTCGGCTGGCTGCTGAAGGACCTGTCCGACGTGGAGCTTGAGGCCCCGACCGAGGAGCGCGAGGAGGCCATCCAGAGCGGCGGCGCGCACTACGCGGAGTCGCTGCCCGAGGAGTACCAGCCGAGCACGGAGTACCAGGAGCTGTTCCGGGCCGCCCTGGAGGAGTCCGCGGACCGGATCGCCCGCGCCGTCGGCGCCGTCACCGACCTGGTGCTCGCCGAGCGCGGCCCGGACGCGGTGCTGGTCTCGCTGGCCCGCGCGGGCACGCCCGTCGGCGTGCTGATGCGCCGCTGGGCCCGGCACGCCCACGGCCTGGAACTGCCGCACTACGCGGTCTCCATCGTGCGCGGCCGCGGCATCGACACCACCGCGCTGCGCTGGCTGGCCGAGCACCACGACCCGGCCCGGGTGGTCTTCGTGGACGGCTGGACCGGCAAGGGCGCCATCACCCGCGAACTGGCCGACGCCGTCGCCCCCTTCGGGGATTTCGACCCGGAGATCGCGGTGCTCGCCGACCCGGGGTCGTGCGTGCGCACCTACGGCACCCGGGACGACTTCCTCATCCCGTCCGCGTGCCTCAACTCCACCGTCTCCGGCCTGATCTCGCGCACCGTGCTGCGCTCCGACCTGATCGGCCCGGACGACTTCCACGGCGCGAAGTTCTACCGCGAGCTGGCCGGTTCGGACGTCTCCACCCTCTTCCTCGACACGGTCGCCGCCCGCTTCGGCGACGTGGCCGAGGACGTGGCCCGTGACCTCAAGGAGCTCCAGGCCGCCGACCGCACCCCCACCTGGGAGGGCTGGAAGGCCGTGGAGCGGATCAGCGAGGAGTACGGCATCGGGGACGTCAACCTGGTCAAGCCCGGCGTCGGCGAGACCACCCGGGTCCTGCTGCGCCGCGTGCCCTGGCGGGTGCTCGCCCGCCGCGGAGCCGGCGCCGACCTGGCCCACATCCGGCTGCTCGCCGAGCAGCGGGGCGTCCCGGTGGAGGAGGTGGACGACCTGCCGTACTCGTGCGTCGGGCTGATCCACCCGCGCTTCACCCGGGGCGCGACAGGCACCAACGGAAAGGCCGTGACGGCCCAGTGAAACAGCGTCCGGACCAGCGCACGCTCGTCGCCAGCGACCTCGACCGCACCCTCGTCTACTCCCCGTCGGCGCTCGCCCTGACCGTACCCGACGAGGACGCGCCCCGCCTGCTGTGCGTGGAGGTCCACGAGGGACGGCCGCTGTCCTTCATGACCGAGACCGCCGCCGGCCTGCTCCAGAAGCTGGCCGCGGTCGCCGAGTTCGTCCCCGCGACCACCCGTACCCGCAAGCAGTACCGGCGCATCAACCTGCCCGGCCCGGTGCCGCGTTACGCGATCTGCGCCAACGGCGGGCACATCCTCGTCAAGGGCCACACCGACCACGAGTGGAACGCCGAGATGCGCCGCCGCCTCGACGAGGGGTGCGCGCCGCTGGACGAGGTGCGGGCGTACATGGCGCGCACCTCCGACGAGTCCTGGCTGCGCAAGGAGCGCGTCGCCGAGGACCTGTTCGTCTACCTCGTCGTCGAGCGCTCCCTGCTGCCCGAGAACTGGGTGAAGGAGCTCGCCGAGTGGGCCGAGGAGCGGGGCTGGACGGTGTCGCTGCAGGGCCGCAAGATCTACGCCGTGCCCCGGCCGCTCACCAAGTCCGCCGCGCTGGCCGAGGTCGTCCGGCGCACCGGCGCCGAGCACGTCCTGGCCGCCGGCGACTCCCTCCTGGACGCGGACCTGCTGCTCGCCGCGCACACCGGCTGGCGCCCGGGCCACGGCGAACTCGCCGACTCCGGCTGGACCGCCCCGCACATCGACGCGCTCACCCTGGCGGGCGCGGCGGCGGGCGAGGAGATCCTGCGCCGGATGCTCAGCGTGTCCCGCCGCTGATCCGCAGCACGCGGGTGGCCGCGCTGCGCGTCGACTCGACGCGCAGCGCGTTCGGCCGCTCACTGGACTCGATGAAGGCGCGCGCCTCGTCCTCCGTGCGACCCCCCGTCACATGGCGTGCGAGCAACCGCTCCTCGCGCACCGCCCGCTCGGTCTCCAGGAACCACAGCTCGTCCAGCAGGTCCCGCACCTCGTGCCAGCCGGGGCCGTCGTCGGCGAGGTAGTTCCCCTCGGTCACCACCAGCCGGGCGCCGTCCGGCACCGCGATGCCCGCCGCCACCGGCTCGTCCAGCGCCCGGTCGAAGTCCGGCGCGTAGACCGTGCGGCCGCCCGGCGCGCGCAGCCGCCGCAGCAGATGGACGTAACCGTCCACGTCGAAGGTCTCCGGCGCGCCCTTGCGCCCGCGCAGCCCCAGCCGGTCCAGCTGGGTGTTGGCGAGGTGGAAGCCGTCCATCGGGACGTGCACGGCCGTGCCGGCGCCGAGCCGCGCGTTCACCCCGTCCACCAGCGACCTGGCCAGGGTCGACTTGCCCGCGGCGGGAGCTCCGGCAACGCCCAGCAGCACCCGCCTGCCTGGCATGCTGGGCACCAAGGCGACGGCGTCATCCACGTACATGCCCGTCACCTTAAGGAGCAGCCGTGAACGAGACCAAGAATCCCCCTCTGACCCCCGAGCTCTACGCCTACGTGCTGGACCACAACCCGCCCCTGGACCCCGTCCAGCGCGAGCTGGTCGAGATCACCCACGCCCGCTTCGGCGACGCGGCGGGGATGCAGTCCGCGCAGGAGCAGGGGCCGCTGCTGGCCTTCCTGGTCCGGCTGCTCGGCGCCCGCGACATCGTGGAGGTCGGCACCTTCACCGGCTTCTCCGCCCTGTCCATGGCGCAGGCCCTGCCCGAAGGCGGGCGCCTGCTCGCCTGCGACGTCTCCGAGGAGTGGACCGCCGTCGCCCGCGAGGCGTGGGCCAAGGCGGGGGTGGAGGACCGCATCGACCTGCGGATCGCGCCCGCGCTCGACACGCTCCGGGCGCTGCCCCAGCAGCCCGCGATCGACCTGGTCTACCTGGACGCCGACAAGGAGAACTACATCGCCTACTGGGAGGAACTGGTGCCCCGCATGCGGCCGGGCGCGGTCCTCGCGGCCGACAACACCCTCTTCCACGGCCGGGTGGCCGACCCCGCCGCGGGCGGCGCCGCCGCGGCCATCCGGGAGTTCAACGACCACGTCGCGGCCGACACCCGGGTGGAGGCCCTGCTGCTGACCGTCGCCGACGGGCTGACCCTGGCGCGCAAGCGCTGAGCTCTGGCTAACCTGTGCTCATGCCCCGATACGAATACCGCTGCCGGTCCTGCGGCACCACCTTCGAGCTGAACCGGCCCATGGCCGAGTCCTCCTCCCCGGCGCAGTGCCCGTCCGGGCACGACGACACGGTCAAGCTCCTGTCGGCCGTCGCGGTCGGCGGCACCGCCTCCGCCGCGGGCGCCGCCACCGGCCCGGCCGGCGGCGGGGGTTGCTGCGGCGGCGGTTGCTGCGGCTGACCCACCGCGGCAGCGGCCGATAACCGCTCGCGGGCACGTGCCCGCGGGAGGGACACTGCCCGCGTGACGGAGCAGCAGGCAACAGGGCGCACGGTCGATGTCGTGGTGACGTACGACGGGGAACGGCTCGGCGGGACCGGTCCCTTCCCGGTCGTGACGCGGTGGTGGTCCGACGTCACGGAGATCGTGGCGCATCTGGAGGCCCTGCTGGGCGTGCCGGTGGTCGTGCTCCGGCTGCTGCGCGCTCACGGGGGCGACGGGGGCCGCGACGGGTCGGTGACCTACCACGCGGAGGCACTGCGCAGGCCCCGCGACGGCGCGCTCCGCGAGGACGCGGCCGGGGCGGGCACCGACGGCCTCCTGGGACCGGCGGCCCTGCGCGTGGACTGGGCGACGCCGGAGGGCCTGTGGTCCGCCTTGACGTGGGCGTTCGGCGAGCTCGGCGGCGGCACGGCCGAGCAGGTCAGGACCTGGAACCTCTCCGGGGTGTTCCGCATGACGCCGGAGGACGGCCGCACAGTGTGGCTGAAGACCACCAGCCCTCGCTTCAACGCCTGCGAGGCCACCGTCATCCGCCTCTTCGCCGCCGGGGACCGGGAGTTCGTCCCGGACGTGGTGGCGGCCGACACGCCGCGGCGGCGGGTGCTGCTCGGCCACGTGGAGGGCGTGAACTGCTACAGGGCGGAGCCGGACGTCGCGAGCGCCGCCGTGCGGCGGCTGGCGGCGGCCCAGGCCGCCATCGCCTCCGCGACGGCTCCGCAGGGGCTGCGGGACCTCACCCCGGGCACCCTGATCGACCGGCTGCCAGGGCTGCTCGACGGCGAGGCCGGCCGGGACCTCACCCCGGCGGAGCGGGCCGGGGCACGCCGGCTGATCGCGCGGCTGCCCGCGCTGATCGCGGAACTCGACGCCTGCGGGCTGCCGCACACCGTCGTGCACGGCGACTTCCACCCCGGGAACTGGCGCAGCGACGGACGGCGCATCGTGATGATCGACTTCGCCGACAGCCACTTCGGCCACCCGGTGCTCGACGGCCTGCGGCCGCGCGACTTCCTGGACGACCGCAGCTGGGAGCACGCCGCCGACGCCTGGGTCGAGGCCTGGTCGGCGCTGGTGCCCGGATCCGATCCGCGCCGCGCGCTCACGGTCGGCGCGCCGCTGGCGCATCTGCTGTACGCCGTTCGTTACCAGGAGTTCCTGGACAACATCGAGCCCAGTGAACGGGCGTACCACGAGGGGGATCCGGCCGGCGAGATCCGCGCGGCGCTTGCGGGGGGTTGATCCGGGGTGGGTTTCTCCCCCGCCCTCCCTCCCGGGTGCCCTGTGAAGTCCGTGCGGCCCGGCGCGCGTGCGGGGTGGGCCGGGGTCGGGGCCTCCGGGGCTGGCCATTCTGGACAGCACATTTACGTGCGTTTCCAGCACCTGCCCATCCCATCCCGACCCGGATACCGCACACAAATATGCTCCACAGTCCAGAACGCCCACCCCTCCACCCCCGCCCCCTCCGTAGTTACGAGCGCCTGATCCCCAGTGGGGGGTAGAAGGCAGCCATGGCGTGCGCCCACGGTTGGTGCAGCGGCACATCGGCCGCCCAGCCGTCACCGCCAACACACAACCCCGCAGGCCGTCGCATTCCGCTCCCCTGGGGGCCTCGATAGGGCTCGCGGTCAATGGCGCGTGCCCCCTTGGTGCAGCGCACAACGGCATCGGCTGCCACGTCGCGCCCACAGCGGGCCCCCCGGCCGAATGTTGGGGCAGGACCTAGCAGGCCAATGGCGGGATCCAGGCAACCGCGGTCACCCCGGTCCGCCTCCATACCCCCCACTGGGGATCAGGCGCATGACGAAACCGAGGGGGCGGGGGTGCAGGGGTGGGCGTTCTGGACTGTGGAGCATATTTGGGTGCACAACCCGGAGTGCCCAGCGGAGAGTGCCCGAGGCACCAAAATGTGCTGTCCAGAATGGCCAGCCCCGGAGGCCCCGCACCCGACCCACCAGCAACGCGCGCCGGGGTCACTGACTTCACAGGGCTGGGGGCACCCCCGGCCGAAGGTTGGGGGAGGGAGGGAGGGCGGGGAAAAAGCCTACCCGCACAGCAACACCGGGCTAGGGCCGGCCGCCCGCCCGGTCCTCACGGATCGCCGTGACGACATGGGCCGCCGCATCCCGCACGGCCGCCGTCTCCAGAAGGAAGTGCCACCAGTCCGGGTGGCGGCCCTCCAACCCGGTGACCGCGCGGTCGAGGCGCGCGACCGCGTCGTCCAGGGGGCGCGCGTGCCGCGGTTCGGGGGTCGTGCGCCCCTGCATGGCCAGGCGCTGGGCGTCGCGGAGGGCGAAGCGGGTGCGGTCGATCTCGCCCTGGGGGTCCTTGCTGACCTCGTTGAGCCGGCGCAGGCGGTCCCCGGCCGCGGAGACCGCGCCGTCGGCGTCGTCGAGCTGCGCCCGCACGGTCGCCAGAAGCGCCGTGGCGTCCGGCCAGCGCTGCTCCTCGCGGGCCTTGGTGGCCTCCACCAGTTTCTGCTCGGCGCGCCCGACCGCCTCGGCGGCCCGCTGCGGGACCTGCTGGAGGTCCTCCCAGCAGGCCATGGAGAACCGCCGCCGCAACTCGCTGAGGACCGGTGTGACGCCCTCGCTGCGGGTGGCCAGCGCCTGCGTACGGGTGCGCAGCGAGACGAGGCGCTTGTCGATCTCGCGGGCCCGCTCGGGGAGCCGTTCGGCCTCGGCGCGGATGGTCTCCGCCGTCCGCAGGACCTCGTCGGCGCGGCGGATGGTCTCCTGGACGCCGTGCCGGCCGGCGCCCTGGTTGAGCTTGGTGAGCTCCGGGCCGAGCGCGGCGAGCCGGGCGGCCAGGTCGTCCGCGCGCAGCCCGTCGGCGCGTACCGCGTCCAGGGCGTTGGAGGCGGCCAGCAGGGCCTGCCGGGCGCGCTCGACGGCGGGCGCGAGGCGGGCGAGCTGGGTCCCGGCCTTCTCCAGCAGCGGCGTCAGGTTCCGGGTGAAGGTGTCCAGGTCGGTCCGGGCGCGGGTCAGCTCGTCCTTGGCGCGGGTCAGCTCGGTGCGGGCACGGGCCGCGGTCGAGGCGTCCAGTTCGTCATGGTCAAGGTCGTAGGCGTCGACGGCGGCGATGTAGCCCGCGCTTACCTGGTCGATGCGCTCGCTCAGCGCCCGGAAGTCCTCGACGGCGCGCCGGGCGGCCGGGGTGTCGTCCACGGCGGTGACCGTCTCTATGGAGATCACGAGGTCGCGCTGGGCCGTGTCGAGTTCGTAGAAAGCCTGCGCGGCGGCGTCCTTCGCGGCCTGGGCGTCGGCGCGCAGATTGTCCCCACGCCGCCACCACGAGCGTGCCGTCGTCACAGTCGCCCTCTCCCGCAGGTCCGCCGCCGGTGGTTGTCCGCTCCAGTCTCCCACCCGGCAGGGACGAATACACGGGCCGGTCGGTTGCGTCAGCCGGCGTCCGCCTCGACGACGTTCACCGATCCGTCGGAGGTCCGGACCGTGACCGTGCGGTGGCTGCTGTCGTCGCGCGGCACGGCGATGCGGACGTGCCCGTCGCCGGAGCTCGCGCTGACCTTGTAGCTCTGCTCGGGAAGGGCCACCCGCACCGATCCGTCGCCGCTGGCGGCCTCGACGCTGTCGGGGGCCTGTACGAAGGCCAGCGTCAGCGAGCCGTCCGAGGTGTGCGCGGTGACCCGGCGGGAGGCCAGGCCCGTCGCCTCGATCCGGCCGTCGCCGCTGGACAGCTCCAGGGGGCCGGTCACATCCCGGACCCGGACGGAGCCGTCCTTGGTGGTGAGCGTGAGCGGCGTGCCGAAGCCACTGGCCTCCACGCGGCCGTCCCCGTTGTTCACCGTCACGGTCACGCCGCGCGGCACCAGCACCTCGTGGCGGGCGGAGCAGTTCTGCACCAGGCCCTGGCACGTGACCCGGAATTTCAGGGTGTGGCCGTTCAGCGACCAGGTCGCCTTGGGGCTGTCGCCGAGCACGGACCAGCCGTCGAACCAGCGGGTGACCTCGACGTCCTTGACGTCGGCGGGCCTGACCACGACCGAGCTGTCAGCGGCGTCGATGGTCAGCCGGGTCCCGGCGAGCGCGAAGTCGCGCTTCTCGGGCCGGGTGTCGTCGGAGGCGTCCGCGCACGCGGAGGCCGTCATGGCGAGTGCCACCGCACCGGCGGCGGCGGTCAGGGTCCTGAGAGTGCGTGTGCGTTGCGTCGTGTCCGTCATGTCAAGGACGGTACGGAGAGCGCCGCGGAGCCGGAATCAGGCCGCCCACCGGATACGGGGTGGGGCAAACCCCCGCCCGGCGCGGGGGTCAACGGCCGCGCGCGCCGGGGGGGGGGGGCCGCGGGGGGGCGGGCCCGCGGCCCCCCCCTGGGGGGGGGGGGCCGCCCCCGGCCCGGCCCCCGCGCCCCTCGTTCAGCACCAGCGACAAGACAGCAGGACAAGACAGTAGGGAGCAGACATGC
>NZ_JBHXSO010000060.1:12392-45210 GCF_042714775.1 Streptomyces sp. NPDC058691
GCGCTCGCGGCGGACGGGGGGCCGCGTGGGGCCGCCGTCCGACGCGAGCACGGGCCGCCGCTCCCGGGGGCCGCGGTCGCGCGGTCCCCGGAAGCCGGTCGGGCGGCTGAGCAGCCGGGCCTACTCGCCGCGGCGGGCGATCTCGACGTTCTCCAGCACGCCGAGGGCGTCGGGGACCAGGACGGCCGCCGAGTAGTAGGCGCTGACGAGGTAGGAGATGATCGCCTTCTCGTCGATGCCCATGAAGCGGACGGACAGGCCCGGCTCGTACTCGTCCGGAAGTCCCGTCTGGTGCAGGCCGATCACGCCCTGGTTGTCCTCGCCGGTGCGCAGCACCAGGATCGAGGTGGTGTTCTCCTTCGTGATCGGGATCTTGTTGCACGGCAGGATCGGCAGGCCGCGCCAGGAGGGCACGTGGTTGCCGTGCAGTTCGACGGTGTGCGGGACGAGGCCCCGGCTGTTGAACTCGCGGCCGATGGCGGAGATGGCCCGCGGGTGCGCCAGCAGGTACTGGGCGCCGCGGCGGCGGCTGATGAGCTCGTCGAGGTCGTCCGGGGTGGGCGGGCCGGCGTGGGTGGTGAGCCGCTGCCGGTAGTCGGCGTTGTTCAGGAGCCCGAACTCGCGGTTGTTGATCAGCTCGTGCTCCTGGCGCTCGCGCAGCGCCTCGATGGTGAGCTTCAACTGCTGCTCGACCTGGTTGTAGGGCTGGTTGTACAGGTCGGCGACGCGGCTGTGCACCCGCAGCACGGTCTGGGCGACGCTCAACTCGTACTCGCGTGGGGAGAGTTCGTAGTCCACGAACGTGCCGGGCAGCTCGTGCTCCCCGATGTGGCCGGAGGCCAGGGCGATCGCCTTCTCGCCGTACTTGTTCTGCGCCTGCTGGGTGCCGCTCACGAACCCGGCGACGTGCTCGCGCAGTCCGTCGGACTGCTGCATCAGGGCCTGGAAGGCCTGGCGCGGCAGGGCGAGGGCGGTCACGGTGGTGGCGGCCTTGGCGGTGTAGCCCCAGGTGGCGTCGGCCGCGGCCAGCCCCTCGGAGCCGAAGTGGTCGCCGTCGGCGATGGTGCCGACCACGCCCTGACCGTCCCACTTGGTGGGCGCGAGCTTGTTGATCTTTCCGTGGGCGACCAGGAAGACGTGGTCGGCCGGTTGCCCGGCGGACACGATCACCTCTCCCGGCGCGAACTCCCGTTGGTCGAACTGCTCGGCCAGCGTCGCGAGCACGGCGCCGTCGTCGAATCCGCGCAGCAGGGGCAGTTCCCCGAGCTCCGCGGGGATCACCCGTACTTGGGAGCCGGTCTGCACGAAGTCGACGCGCCCGTCACCCACCGAGTAGCTCAGCCGCCGGTTCACCCGGTACGCGCCGCCCGCCGCCTGGACCCACGGCAGCACCCGTAGCAGCCAGCGTGAGGTGATTCCCTGCATCTGTGGCGCGGATTTGGTGGTCGTCGCCAAATTCCGCGCGGCAGCGGTGCTCAGACTCTGCTGCGACTGGCCGTTTTCCGTCGCCGCCTCCGACACGACACCCGGCTCAACCGTCATGAATGGTCCTTCCCTTGCGGCCTTGTGGCCCACGCGCTCAAATGCGTGGTTTATGCAATCAATTCACCGCGAAACGACGTTCTCTGCGGGACCCCCCTGCCCTCGGCCGCTGTCCTCACGGAAGCTACCCAGGGGACAGAGCGGCCTGCACTCACTCGTATGGATGAGAATCCGGAATGAGCGACTTGGGTAGATCCGAGGGCTTCGTTTCTTTCGCCGGCCCACTCGCGCCGAATCGTGACCAAGGGCCGCGCTTTGCCGGGTGTCGGGGCATCGGCTGAGGTCACGGCCTCGCGGCTGTCGCGCGGAACGGCGTGATCCCAGGGTGATCGAGGTGACTCCCCGGTAATTCGCGTGCTATTCCCCAACCCCGCCATCGATGATGAGGAAAACGTCACGCGCCCCCGAAGGGATCCTCAGTGCGTCTCTGGCGTACGCTGTACGGCTGAGGGCGGGTCGCAGAAGAACCGCTTCTGCGCGAGACCGCCACACACCCCGGAGGGCGCCGCGCACCAGAGGGGGAGAGGAGGACGCGGTGCTGACCGGAGCGGGCTCGCTGTTCGACTCACCGTGGATCTACGCCCTGGTCGCCGCGTCCATCGTGCTCGATGTCTTCGTGCCGGTGATGCCCAGTGGCGTGCTGCTCATCTCGGCCGCGACCGCCGGCACCACCGCCGGAGGCAGCAGCGGCTTCCTCGACGTGATGGTCCTGCTGCTGTGCGCCGCCACCGCCTCCACCCTGGGTGACCTGGCCGCCTACCGGCTGGCCTGGCGCGGCGGCGACTGGCTCGACCACCGGGTCGCCAACTCCCGCCGGCTGTCGACCGCCCAGGAGGTCCTCGGAGCGGTCCTGGCCCGCGGCGGCGGAGCGCTCGTGGTGCTGGCCCGTTTCGCGCCGGCCGGCCGCTCCGTGGTCAGCCTCACCGCGGGCGCCGCGCACCGCAGGGTCCGCGAGTTCCTGCCCTGGTCCGCCCTGGCGAGCCTGGTCTGGGCCGCGTACAGCGTCGGCCTCGGCTACGTGGGCGGCCAGTGGTTCGGCGCCGGCTGGATCGGCACCGCCACCTCGACCGTCGCCCTCATCGGCTCCGGCTCCATCGCGGCGTACGTCTTCCGGCGCGAGCGCCGCACCCATGCCGTCGTGTCCGTCTCCCTGCCGGTCCAGGCCACGGCCACCCCCGACCGGGCGGCGGTGGCGGAGGCCCGCTGAGGCCCCCGGTCCGCCGATGGCGGCCCCCTGGCACCCGTGCCAACATCGTTACGGGCATCGCCGGTGCCGGGGGCGGCAGCAGCAGGGACGCACGGACGGAGGCCCCGGATGCGATTCGGGCCCCTCAACGGCCTGGTGGCCGTGATCCTCGCCGCCATCGCCTTCGCCCTCCAGGGCGACACCCCCGGCGTCGGCAGCTCCGGCTTCACGGTCCGGCTCTTCTACACCCGGCACGACACCGCCCAGGGCATCGGCCTGTACCTGCTCCTGGTCGCCGGGGTCTTCCTGGTCTTCTTCGCCGGGAGCCTGCGCCACGCGCTCGCCACGACCGACCGCTCCGGGTGGCTGCCCGACGTCGCTCTCGCCGGCGGCGCGCTGGCCGCCCTCGGCTTCTGGATCAGCGCCGGGCTCACCCTCTGCCTCATCGAGGCGGCCGGCGAGCAGATGGTCGGCGGCGGCGCGCTTCAGGCCCTCAATGTGCTCAGCGGCGACCTGTTCATGCCGTTCCTCGCCGGGGTGGGCGTGATGCTGCTGGCGGCCGGGCTCAGCACGGCCCGGTCCTCCGGGCCGCTGCCGCACTGGCTGGGGTGGATCGCCTTCGTCCTCGGCGTGCTGATGTTCATCCCGTTCGCCGGCTTCATCGGCCTGGGCCTGGCCGGCCTGTGGGTCATCGCCGTGAGCGTCTGGCTGGCCGGGCCGCCCCGCCCGCGCCGGCAGCGGGCCGAGCAGACCCGCTGACGCGCCCTAGGGCGTGTTTCGAAAGTCCCTCCCCCAGCTACCGCTGGGGGGTGCCCCCACCCGCGGCGCCTGGCACGGCACTCCCCCAGCCTTCGGCCGGGGGTGCCCCCACGCTGCGTTGTCGAATCGTCCGAGTAGCCCACTACGAGGACGACTCTCCGCCTTGCGATGCACCGCACCAGACGCCGCGGGACCCGCCCTCCGGGCGGCCGGCGCTACTTTCGAAACACGCCCTAGCGGATCCTGCGGTAGGCCGTGCCGTCGGCCGAACGTTCCAGCCAGCCGTCCTCGACCAGATACCGCCGCAGAGCGGCGCAGTCGTCGTGCACCGTGCGCAGCACCTCGTTGACCTCCCGCTCGTCGTAGGCGTGGCCGGGCCGGAACAGCGTCTCGGCCAGGTGCCGCAGCAACTGCTCGCGGCGCGCCGCGCGACGGGGGACGACGGTCAGCCGTCCGTCGCGGAACAGGGCCGACACGGCGTGCGCACCGGTCTCGGACACGGCACTCTCCTTCGTACGGACGATTCGGGGACCGCTGCGCAGCCTGACACGCCCGCCCCGCCCCCGGCATCCGAATTCCGGCTGGCACGATGGGGGGTATGAGCATCGTGAAGATCAACGCCCTCACCGTTCCGGCGGAGCAGCGCGAGGTCCTGGAGAAGCGCTTCGCCGCCCGTGCCGGCGCCGTGGAGAACTCCGACGGCTTCGAGTGGTTCGAGCTCCTGCGCCCCCTGGAGGGCACCGACCAGTACCTGGTCTACACGCGCTGGCGCAGCGAGGAGGACTTCAAGAACTGGATGTCCGGCTCCATGCGCGAGGCCCACCAGGGCGGCGGCGAGGGCCGCCCGCAGCCCGCGGCGACCGGCTCGACGCTGTGGTCCTTCGAGGTCGTCCAGCAGGCCGCCCCCAAGCAGGCCTGACCGCGGACGCGGGGGTGTGAGCCGGTGAGCGCGCCGTCGCCCGGGCCCCTGCTCTATCTGGACGTGGACGGGCCGCTCAACCCCTACGCGGCGAAGCCGACCCGCCGGCCGGACGGGTACACGACGCTGCGCGTACCGCCCGTCGGCGTGGCGACGCGGCCGCTGCGGGTCTGGCTCAACCCCGCCCACGGCCCCGCGCTGCTCGGCCTGGGGTACGAGCTGTGCTGGGCGACCACCTGGATGGCGGAGGCGAACACCTGGATCGGCCCGGTCCTCGGGCTGCCGCCGCTGCCGTACGTCGACTTCGGCGACGTGCTGTTCGCGCACCGGCCGGACCTCGTGCACTGGAAGACACAGACGCTGGTGGACCATGCCGCGGGGCGGCCGTTCGCCTGGGTGGACGACGAGCAGAGCGCGGCGGACACGGCGTACGTCGCCGCCCACCACCCCGCGCCGGCGCTGCTGCACCACGTCGACCCGCGGATCGGGCTGCGCGAGCCGGACTTCGCCGCGCTGGCCGCCTTCGCGGACGGCGGGTAGCTACGCGGCCCGGCCGGGGTCGTGCCCGGGGCGGTCCTGGTCCTGGCCGCACAGTTCGCCGGTCAGCCTGGTGAGCAGGGCCGCCAGATCCTCGTGGCGTTCGGGGTTCCAGTCGCCGAGCAGGTCGGCGAGGAGCTTGCGGCGGGCCTCCGTCAGCAGCGCGGCTACCTCCTGGCCCCGTTCGGTGAGCACCAGCGTGTTCCCCTCCCGCAGGGCGTACCCGCGCTCCTCGACCTCCCGGGCGGCACGCTCGACGACGTCCGCCGGGACGGTGGTCTGGCGGGCCAGCTCCGCGGGGTCGGCGCTGCGGGCCCGGGCCAGGTAGAGCAGCAGCCAGCCGGAGGCGGGGTGCAGGTCGAGCCCGGCCAGCCGGGTGATGCGGATGTACAGGTCGCGGCCTGCCTGGCGGCCGCCGAGGACGCTCAGGCAGCGGGCGATCTCGTCGAGCGAGGAACGGCTCACGGGATTGGTGCCGATGGTCTCGCTGGCGTCGGGCACGGTGACGGACCGCCGCAGCGGCTCCTCCTTGAGGAACCAGGCCAGTACGAACGCGACCGCGCACACCGGCACCGCCCACAGGAAGACGCCGGTGATGGCGGTGGAGTACGCGTGCAGCACCGGCCCGCGCAGCCCGGCCGGGAGCGCGGAGACCCCGCGCGGGTCGGCCTGCACGACCGCCGGGTTGAAACCGGGCGGCAGCGTACGGCCGGCCAGCGCGGCGGTGATCTCGCGGGCCAGACTGGTGGTGAAGATCGTGCCGAAGATGGAGACGCCGAAGGACGCGCCGATGGAGCGGAAGAAGGTGGCGCCGGAGGTGGCGGTGCCCAGGTCCTCGTAACCGACGGCGTTCTGCACGGCGAGGATCAGCACCTGCATCACCAGGCCCAGCCCCAGGCCGAAGACCAGCAGGAAGGTGCTGAGCGCCCAGACCTCGGTGTGCTCGTCGAGTTGGTGCAGCAGGAACAGGCCGACGATGGTGACGCCGGTCCCGGCGATCGGGAAGACCTTGTAGCGCCCGGTGCGCGAGACGATCTGGCCGGAGGCCGTGGACGCCACCAGCATGCCGACCACCATCGGGATCATGTGCACGCCGGACCAGGTCGGGGAGTAGCCGTGCACGACCTGGAGGAACGTCGGCAGGAAGGTCAGCGCGCCGAACATGGCGAAGCCGACGACGAAGGAGATCACCGAGCAGAGCCAGAAGGTGCGGATTTGGAACAGGCGCGGCGGCAGCACCGGCTCCTCCGCCCGCCGTTCGATCAGCACGAACGCCACGACGAGCAGGACGCCCAGCACGGCGAGCCCGATGATCCGCCACGAGTCCCAGGCCCATGTGGAGCCGCCGAGCGAGGTCACGAGCACCAGGCAGGTCGCGGCGGCCGCCACCACCGCCATGCCCCAGTAGTCGATGCGGTGCGAGGTGCGGCGGACCGGGATGTGCAGCACGGTGGCGATCACCGCGAGCGCGACCAGCCCGATCGGCAGATTGACGTAGAACACCCAGCGCCAGCTGAGGGTGTCCACGAACAGCCCGCCGAGCAGCGGCCCGAGCACGCTGCTCGCACCGAACACGGCGCCGAAGACGCCCTGGTAGCGCCCTCGTTCACGGGGCGGCACGATGTCGCCGACGATCGCCATCGACAGCGCGATCAGACCGCCGCCGCCCAGGCCCTGCAACGCGCGGAAGGTGATCAGCTCGCCCATGCTGCGGGACAGGCCGCACAGCGCCGAGCCGATCAGGAAGATCACGATGACGGCCTGGAAGAGCTTCTTCCGGCCGTACATGTCACCGAGCTTGCCCCACAAGGGGGTCGCCGCGGTCGACGCCAGCAGGTAGGCGGTCACCACCCAGGACAGATGGTCCAGGCCGCCGAGGTCGCTGACGATGGTGGGCAGCGCGGTGGAGACGATCGTCTGGTCCAGGGCGGCCAGCAGCAGGCCGAGGGCGAGCGCGCCGATGGCCACGCGCACGGCCCGCCTGTCGGCGATCTCGACGGGACCGGCCGCGGCCGGTCCCTCCGGTCCCTCCGGGGCCTTGGTGTCGTCGGTGTCGTGCCGCGCCATGTCGCTCCGCTCGGGGCACCGAGGGTGCCCGTTACCGCGTACCTGCCACTTCATCACAAAGTTTCACACCCATTGCACATCATTCACGCAGTTTGTACGACCGGCGGAGCCGGAGGCGGCTGGGCGGCCGTGACGGGAGGTCTGCATAATCACTGCGACTGTCAGGACGTCGGGAGGGGGCGCCGGTGGCGTCGCAGGGGCCGGGTTCTCCGGAGGACGAATACGAGTACGAGTCGCTGCGCGTGCGGCCGTACGTTCCGGGGCCGGACCCCGACGAGCACGGCGGGGCCGCGGCACCACTGCCGGAGGCGCTGCGCGAAGCCGCCGAGGAGGACGTCGACTTCATCGACCTCGGCACGGTCTCGTCCGGCGACCGGCTGCCCGTGCCGCTGTCGTCGGCCTCGCGCGAACTGGAGCGGTACGCACCACCCGGGGCGGCCGCCGCGGGCGTCCCCGCCGGGCGGGCCCGCCGTCGCGCCATGGGGCCGCGCCGGGCGGCGGTGATCGCGGGTGCCGCGGCCGGCGCGGTCGTGCTCGCCGTCGGCGCCGTCCTCCTCACCGGGCACCTGACCCAGGCACCGGACCGCACCGAGGCCGCGCCGGACCGGGGCGCCTCCGAGCCCGCGCTCGAACTGCCGCCGAGCGCGCGGCCGACCGCCGCGGCCGGCTCGCCGTCCGCCGCCCCGAGCGAGAGCCCGTCGGCCCTGGCCGCGACCAAGGGGATGAACTCGGCCACCGCCTACTACCCGAGCGCCACCGCGACGCCCTCCAAGCCGGCCGCCTCCGCCTCCGCCACGGTCTCCGCCTCCACGTCCGCCACCGGCGGGGTGTCCACGCCGCCCACCAGCTCGGCCCCCGCCGTGCCCGCCACGCTCCGGCCCGGCGACAGCGGGCCCGCCGTCGTCGAACTCCAGGACCGGCTCCGCAAGGCCGGCGTGTACTACCGCGACTCCGACGGCCAGTACGACCAGGGCGTGACCCGCGCGGTCTCCCGCTTCCAGTACTTCCACCACGTCACGGGCGACCCTGAGGGCGTCTACGGCCCGAACACCCGCAAGGCCCTGGAGGAGGCGACCCGCTAGCCCGCCGCGCGCCCCGGCGCGCGGGGCTGGCAGGATCTCCCCGTGGCGATCGACGACTTCGGAACGCTGGGCTTCCAGCTCGTGCTGCTGCGCCGGATGGCCGACCACCGGCCCGAGCTGGTCGAGGAGGCGCTGCACACGCTCGGCGTGAGCCGCACCGACATGCGGGAGGCCAACCGCCGCTGGCAGGCCTGGGGCCACGCGCGCGGCTTCCCGCGCGGGGAGCGGCGCTACCGTGCGGTGCTGGGCCCACCCGTAGCGGTCGCCCAGCGCCGCGTCGGCGACCTGGTCTGCCCCGCCTCCCTGTGGCCCGTGCCGCTCTGGCCGACGCTGCGCTTCGAGGTCCTGTGCGCGCCCGGCGGCGGCGCGGTGTGGAACGAGTGGCTGGTGCGCGCCCCCGGGGAAGCGGGGCCGAGGCCCGCCACGGCCGCCGAGATCGAACCGTGGTCCTGCACGGTCGACGAGCTGGCCCACGCGTTTGCGCCGGCGACGCCTCTCGAGGGCGATGCGCCGACGAGGTGGCGGCTTGCGTTCACGGATCCGGGGGTGGGGGGTGCGTGCGTTGCGCACTTCACGTATGGACTGGTGCAGTCCGTGGACCGGGTCTAGGTTTTTCCCCCGCCCTCCCGCCCGTGTGCCCTGTGAAGTCAGTGACCCCGGCGCGCGTGCGGGGTGGGCCGGGTTCGGGGCCTCCGGGGCTGGCCATTCTGGACAGCACATTTCGGTGCCTCGGGCACTCTCCGCTGGGCACCCCGGGTTGTGCACCCAAATATGCTCCACAGTCCAGAACGCCCACCCCTACGCCCCCGCCCCCTCGGTTTCGTCATGCGCCTGATCCCCAGTGGGGGGTGGAGGGCGGCCATGGCACAGGCCCAGGGTTGGTGCGGCGGCACATCAGCCGCCCAGCCGTCACCGCCCACACATCCCGCCCATGGGCCGTGCTCGCGGTCGGCTGCGCGCCCTGGCGGCCGGTGGGGCAGTATCCAGGCAACTGCGGTCACCCGGTCCGCCTCCACACCCCCCACTGGGGATCAGGCGCGACAACTCACGGAGGGGGCGGGGGTGGTGGGGGCACCCCCGGCCGAAGGCTGGGGGAGGGTGGGTGTTCTGGACTGTGGAGCATATTTGTGTGCGGTATCCGGGTCGGGATGGGATGGGCAGGTGCTGGAAACGCACGTAAATGTGCTGTCCAGAATGGCCAGCCCCGGAGGCCCCGACCCCGGCCTACCAACCACGGGCGCTGGGCCGGCCAGACTTCACAGGGCGCACGGGAGGGCGGGCGGGGGACGCTGAGGGGGCCTGACAGGTCCCCGCCGGGGGGCCCGCCGGAGGGGATCCCGATGGTTGCCTGGAGTGCGCGGAGCGGGACGCGAAGGACGCCCCCCGCGCATCGCGGAAAGGCAACCCCCATGACTGAGACTCCCCGTATCACCACGCCCTTCGACGGCCAATCGACCGCCGCCGAGGCCGTGACCGCCGCGGCGGTCGACCTGACCGGCCGCCGTGCCATCGTCACCGGCGCAGCCTCCGGCATCGGCGTCGAGACCGCCCGGGCGCTGGCCGGGGCCGGGGCGGAGGTGACGCTGGCGGTCCGCGACACCGCCGCGGGCGAGCGGGCGGCGGAGGACATCAGGGCGTCGGCCGACGGTGCCCGGGTCCACGTCAGGCGGCTGGACCTGGCCGACCTCGCATCGGTCGCGGAGTTCACCTCCGCCTGGCAGGGGCCGCTGCACCTGCTGGTCAACAACGCGGGCGTGATGATGACGCCCGAGACCCGTACGCCGTCCGGCTGGGAGCTGCAGTTCGCCACCAACCACTACGGCCACTTCGCGCTGACGACCGGCCTCCACCCGGCTCTGGCGGCGGCCGGCGGCGCGCGGGTGGTCGCGCTGAGTTCGGTCGCGCACCTGCGTTCGGGCGTGGACTTCGACGACCCCCACTTCCTGCGGCAGGCGTACGACCCGTCCCTCGCGTACGCCCGCTCCAAGACGGCCAACGTGCTCTTCGCCGTCGAGGCGCAGCGGCGCTGGGCGGACGACGGCATCACCGTCAACGCCGTGCATCCCGGGGCGATTCTGGAGACCGGGCTGAGCCGCCACCTGAGTCAGGAGGCCCTGGACAACGCGGTCTCGAACGGGGGCTATACCTTCAAGACGCGCGAACAGGGCGCGGCCACGTCCGTCGTGGTCGCGACGTGGCCCGCGCTCGACGGGGTGGGCGGCCGCTACTTCGAGGACGGCAACGAGGCACTGCCGCACCGGCCCGGTATGCACGGCGGGGTCGCGGCGCACGCCCTGGACCCGGAGGCGGCCGCGCGGCTGTGGGAGATGTCGGTGGACGCGGTCCTTCCGGCACGGGCCTGACGCCGACACGAGGGGCCCCCTGGCGCGATGCCCGTACGGTTTTGTATCGTGTAGGAACAAAGTGGTTCCGCCCGTTTCCCCTGACCGGCGGGCGGGCCACTTGTCTTGTTCTTCCGAGGGAGCCTTCATGTCGTCGTCCACCACCGTCCCCGCCCGCGCGCTGCTGCTGGACATGGACGGGACGCTGGTGAACTCCGACGCGGTCGTCGAGCGCTGCTGGCGCCGCTGGGCCGCGGAGCACGGCCTGGAGGGCGACGCCGTGATGAAGGTGGTCCACGGCCGCCAGGGCTACGCCACGATGGCCGTGCTGCTCCCGGAGCGCCCCATGGCGGAGAACCTCGCCGACAACAAGCGCCTGCTGGCCGAGGAGACCGCCGACGTCGAGGGTGTCGTGCCGATCGCCGGGGCCCCCGCCTTCGTGGCCGCGCTGCGGGATCTCCCGCACGCCCTGGTGACCTCGGCGGACGACGCGCTGGCCCGCGCCCGCATGGGCGCCGCGCGGCTGCCGCTGCCCGACGTCATGATCACCGCCGAGCGGGTGAGTGCCAGCAAGCCGGACCCCGAGGGCTTCCTCAAGGGTGCCGCCGAGCTCGGCTTCGGCCCGGAGGACTGCGTGGTCTTCGAGGACTCCGAGGTCGGCATCGCCGCCGCCAAGGCCGCCGGCATGCGTGTGGTCGGCGTCGGCCCGCGTGCCGCGGCGCACGCGCCCACCGTTCACGTGGACACCCTGGAGCAGGTGCGCGTCGAGATCGCCCCGGAGGGCGGCCTCGTCCTGCACATCGGCTGAGACCCGGGGAAACGCGGCCGGAAAACCTGCGTGTGATCCGCCCGGCGCGGTGCCATGCTGACGGGGTGAGCGGGCTGGAGATCGGGATCAGTTTCGCCTCCGGGTTGCGGCTCTTCGCCGCGGCCCCGCGGCGCGAGGGACGGACGAGCGTGGTCACCGACGGGGTGTCCTCACTCGGGCATGTGGTGGAGTCGCTGGGGGTGCCCCTCACCGAGGTGGGCAGCCTGCTCGTCGACGGCAGCGAGATGCCGTTCTCCCATGTGCCGCGCGCCGGGGAGTACGTGGAGGTCCGGCCCGTCAGCCGCCCGCAGGCGGTGCCCGGGGCGCCGCTGCGCTTCCTGCTCGACGTGCATCTGGGCACCTTGGCGCGGCGGTTGCGGCTGCTGGGCGTCGACGCCGCGTACGAGAGCGAGGACATCGGGGACCCGGCGCTGGCGCGGCGGTCGGCGGCCGAGAAGCGCGTGCTGCTGTCCCGGGACCGCGGCCTGCTGCGCCGTCGCGAGCTGTGGGCGGGCGCGTACGTCTACAGCGACCAGCCCGACGAGCAACTGCGCGACGTGCTCAGCCGGTTCGCCCCGGACCTGGCGCCGTGGACGCGCTGCACCGCCTGCAACGGGCGGTTGGAGGACGCCGACAAGCACGCCGTGCTGGAGCATCTGGAGCAGGGCACGCGCCGCAGCTACGACGTCTTCGCGCGCTGCACGGCGTGCGAGCGGCTGTACTGGCGCGGAGCGCACCACGCCCGCCTGGAGGCGATCGTCGAGGACGCGCTGAGCGAGTTCGGGCGCCCGGCCGCGTGACGGCGTGCCGCCTGTAGCGGGTGGTTGGACAGCGCCGGCAAGCACGCGGTGCTCTAGCGTCTGGGGCAGGGCACGCCCTGCCGCCACGATCTCCCTTCGTGCGCTGCACCGCGTGCGTGGGACGTATTGCGCCCCCGTCTGACCGTGTCCGGGTAGCGGCGTGCCGCCTTCTGCGGGTGGTTGGAGGGCGCCATGACGTCTTCGCGCGCTGCGCGGCGCGTACCGCCTCCGCCTGACCGTGCCCCGGCGGCGGCGCCGCCCCCGCACCGCCCCCACTCCCCGGCGGCGTGCCGCCGTCAGTTGGCGGAGCGGGCCAGTAGGCCGGACAGCACCACCTGGAGCATGTCGCACAGCGTGGCGGAGAACTCCAGGCGCAGGGCGGCCAGCGACGGATCGGCCTCGTAGGCGGCGAGCATTCCGGGGGAGGGGTGCGCGTGCGTCCAGACGGCGCCGGTGACCATGACCGCCGCGGCGGCGAAGCGCATCTCGTCCTGCTCGCCGAGTTCGGGCAGGTGCGCACGGACCAGCCCGGCGAGCACCGTCACGTTGGCGATCGCGGCGTGCTTGTAGTCGGCGGCGACCTGCGCGGAGACATTGCGTTCGAGCACCGCGGCCTGCGCGCTCACCAGGTCGCACAGCACGGGCCGGGCCGCCAGGGAGTCGGTGAGCGCGGCGGCCAGCCGGTCCGCGCGTGCGGCGGTGCCGGCAGCCGGGTCGATCGCCTCGTCCAGCTGCGTCGCCAGGTGCTCCAGCCAGTCGCGGGTGGCGGTGTCGAGCAGTTCCAGCAGCACGGCCTCGCGTGACTCGAAGTAGCGCAGCACGTTGGACTTCGCCAGGCCCACGCGGCGGCTGAGCTCGTTCAGGCTCACCTCGGCGACCGGCATCTCGGTCAGCATCGCGGCCGTGGTGTCGAGGATCGCCTTCCTGCGCATCGCGCGCTGCTCCTCGTTGCGCGCGCGCTGAAACGTGGTTGCCATGGCCGCAGTCTACAGACCTGCGGTCTGTTGTTATCAGACCGAAGGTCTGCTAGCTTCGCATTCAACAGACCGGCGGTCTGTTGAACCGTGTCGACCCTTGCCCCCGGGAGTTCTCATGTACGTCGTCCCCGACCGCTCCGACACCTTCGCCGTCGTCACCGGAGCCAACAGCGGCACCGGCAAGGAGGCCGCCCGCCGGCTCGCCGAGGCCGGCGCCCGGGTCGTCCTGGCCGTGCGCACGCCCGCCAAGGGTGAGCGGGCCCGCGCCGAGATCCTGGCCCGGCATCCGCACGCCCGGCTGGAGGTGCGCCGGGTGGACCTGGCCGACCTCGCCTCCGTCGAGGCGTTCGCCGACGCGATCGCGGCCGACGGAACCCCGCTGGACCTGCTCGTCAACAACGCCGGTGTGATGTCCCCGCCCACCCGGATGGCCACGGCGGACGGTTTCGAGCTGCAGATGGGCAGCAACTTCCTCGGTCCCTTCGCGCTCACCCTGCGGCTGCTGCCCGCGCTGCTCGCCGCCCCCGCGCCCCGCGTGGCGACGATGAGCAGCGGCACCGCCAACTACGGCCGCATCGGCTTCGACGACCTGCAGTGGGAGCGCCGCCGCTACAGCCCGGCCCTGTCCTACGCCCAGTCCAAGCTCGCCGACCTGATCATGAGCGTCCACCTCGCCCGCGTCGCGGACGAGCGCGGCTGGCACCTGCTGAGCACCGCGGCGCACCCCGGCTACACCCGCACCAATCTCCAGACCTCCGGCGCGAGCCTGGGGCGCGATGCGCCGTACCGGCCGAACCCGGTGCTCCGCGCCCTCAACGCGCTGCTGCCCTCGCAGGGCGTCGAGCCGGGCACCGAGCCGCTGCTGTACGCGGCGACCGCCCCCGACGCCGCCGCGGGCGGCTACTACGGACCGGGCGGGCGCTTCGGCCTGGTCGGTCCCACCGTTACGGCCCGCATCACACGACGGGCCCAGGACCCCGCGGTCAACGCCCGGTTGTGGGCCGAGGCCGAGCGCCTGACCGGGGTCGCCCTGCCCGCCCCCCTCAGCCGGCGAACGCCTCGTACAGGCTGAAGCCCGCGAGGAGCACCATCACGGCCGCCGCGACCTTGGTGATCAGCCGCAGGGGCACGTGCTTCATGAGGGTGCGGCCGCCCAGGATGCCGATCGCGCCGACGGCCCACAGCCCCAGCACGGCACCGACCCCGACGCCGATCGGGTCGTCGTAGCGGGCGGCGAGGTTGGCGGTCATGATCTGCGTGAGATCGCCGAACTCGGCGACCAGGATCAGCATGAAGCCGGCGCCGGCGACCTTCCAGAAGCTCTGGTCGGCCGGGGCCTTGACCTCCTCCTCGTCCTCGCCCTTCTTGAACAGCAGCACGGCCGCGCCCGCGAGGAAGAGCAGGCCCACCACCCCCTGCACCCAGCGGTGGGGGAGCAGGGTCAGCACGCTGCCGGCGGCGATGGCCAGTGCCACGTGGACCAGGAAGGCGGCGGCCACGCCGCAGAAGACGTACGAGGCGCGGTAGCGCGTGCCGAGCATCAGACCGGCCAGCGCGGTCTTGTCGGGCAGCTCGGCGAGGAAGATGACGCCGAAGGTGATGGCGGCGACGGTGAGGCTGAACAACGGACTGGTTCCTCTGCGTTCGGGCGCCGCACCGGGAACTCCGTGAAAGGGGTCGCTTCGGCACGGCAGTGTCGGACACTGCGGCCGAAGGTCTCGCTGGCCCGGTCCGCCGCCGTGCCCCGTGGGCGACGATGACGCGTGTACCGGGCTCCGGGCGCCGGCCTGGCCGTCATCCGTTGTGCCTGGGCACATCCCACCTGGCGGTGGGCGGGCGACGGACGGGCAGTATGTCGACGGTCCGGCGAGGAGCTACTCCCCTTCTGCTGCTCCCAGTCTACCGGCTGCCGGGCGGTGTCCCCCGGGGACGTCCGGCGGGGGCGCGGAGGGCGTGGGCCCAAGTGGACCGGCCGGGGCGGGGGTTGGGCGCGAGGGCGGCGGGCGCCGGGCGCGAGGTGATGTGACCGACGCCACATCTGGGCGCCGGCGGGAGGCGGCTGATCCGCTCGTGCCGTCCCTCTCGACATGACGTGTCCATGTCGGCAGTCTGTTACCTGCCGCACGCCCCCACGAAACGTCGCGACACAAGGATGGCCGTCGGCTCCACCGGCCGAACCCCCACATCCAAGGGAGACCCCATGTCCCGCATACGCCTGGCCCTCACGCGCCGCGGTGTCTACGCGCGTCGATACCTCGGTCTGCTCGCCGCCCTCACCAGCCTGTTCGCCACCCTCGGCACCCTCAACGGCCCCGCCGCCCAGGCCGCGCTCCCTACGCCCGTCAGCGCCGCCACCGCCCGCAGCTACCTGGCCTCGCTCAAGGTCGCCACCGAGAACCGCACCGGCTACAACCGCGACCTGTTCCCGCACTGGATCACCATCAGCGGCGCCTGCGACACCCGCGAGACCGTCCTCAAGCGCGACGGCAGCGGCGTGGTCACCAACTCCTCCTGCTCGGCCACCAGCGGCAGCTGGTACTCGGTCTACGACGGCGCCACCTGGACCGCCGCCTCCGACCTGGACATCGACCACCTCGTGCCGCTCGCCGAGGCCTGGGACTCCGGCGCCTCCGCCTGGACCACCTCCCGCCGCCAGTCCTTCGCCAACGACCTCACCCGCCCGCAGCTCATCGCCGTCACCGACAACGTGAACCAGGCCAAGGGCGACCAGGACCCGGCCACGTGGATGCCGTCGCGCACCGCCTACGCCTGCACCTACGTCCGCGCCTGGGTCCAGGTGAAGTACTACTACGGCCTGTCCGTCGACACCGCCGAGAAGAACAAGCTCACCAGCGTCCTCAGCGGCTGCTGACCCCCGCGCCCGGCCGCCGTCCCCCCACCGTCCGGCCGCCGGGACCGCGACCGGGAACTCACGCCTTCCCTCCGACGTCCGTACCCAGTGACGACGGAGGGAAGGCCGACCGCATGGCAGAGCTGCGCCTGGGCCCGCTGCTGAGATACGTGGACGAGGACACCGCGACCATCTGGCTGGAGGCCGACCGCCCCGCCACCGCCGAGATCCGCTGCGACGACGGCTCCGCCGGCAGCGAACGCACCTGGCAGATCGCCGGGCACCACTACGCCATCGTCACCGTCACCGGGCTGCGCCCCGGTGGCAGCACCCCGTACCGGGTCCTGCTCGACGGCCGCGAGGTCTGGCCGCTGCCCGGGTCCTCCTATCCGCCCAGCACCATCGACACCCCCTCCGGCGAGGACGACGAACTCCGCGTCGCGTTCGGCTCCTGCCGCTGGGCCGCACCGCCGCCCGACGAGCCCGACCCGATCGGACCGGACGCGCTCGACACCCTGGCCCACCACATCGCCGAGGGCACCGCCGCCCGCCCCGGCCTGCTCGTCCTGCTCGGCGACCAGATCTACGCCGACGAGACCTCCGCCGCCACCCGCACCTGGCTCGCCCGCCGCCGCGACCTGAGCGAACCGCCCTGGGACCAGGTCGCCGACTACGAGGAATACACCCACCTCTACTACGAGTCCTGGCTCGACCCCGACATCCGCTGGCTGCTGTCCACCGTGCCCAGCTGCATGATCTTCGACGACCACGACGTCATCGACGACTGGAACACCTCGCACACCTGGCGCGCCGGCATGCGCGACACCGCGTGGTGGCAGGAGCGCATCGTCGGCGGCCTCGCCTCCTACTGGGTCCACCAGCACCTGGGCAACCTGAGCCCCGCCGAACTCGCCTCCGACAAGCTCCTCGCCGCGATACGGGCAGAGCAGGACGGCACCGAAGTGCTGCGCGCCTTCGCCGCCCGCGCCGACGCCGATCCCGCGCACAACCGCTGGAGCTACCGCCGCGACCTCGGCCGCACCCGGCTGCTCATGGTCGACTCCCGTGCCGCCCGCGTCCTCGCCGAGGAACGCCGCGCCATGCTCGACCCGGGCGAACTCGACTGGCTGCGCGAACAGACCCGCCCCGACGGCGCGTTCGACCACCTGCTCATCGGCACGTCGCTGCCGTGGCTGCTCCCGCACGCCGTCCACGACGCCGAGGTGTGGAGCTCGGCCCTGGCCCGCGGCAACCGCGGCCACCGCTGGAGCCACCGCGGCGAACGGCTGCGCCAGGCCGGCGACCTGGAGCACTGGTCCGCGTTCCCCGACTCCTTCGACGAACTGGCCGGCCTGCTCACCACCGCCGCCGACCACCCCGACGCACCCGCCACCATCTGCGTCCTGTCCGGCGACGTCCACCACGCCTACACCGCCGAGGCCCACCGGCCCGGCGCCCCGCTGCGGGCCCGGGTCCTCCAGCTCACCTGCTCGCCGGTGCACAACACAATCCCCGGCTTCATGCGGGTGGCCTTCCGCCTCGCCTGGACCCGCCCCGCCCGCCTCCTCGGCCGCGCCCTCACCCGCCACGGCCGCGCCTCCGCGACCTCCCTGAAGTGGAGCAGGCTCGGCGGCCCCTGGTTCGGCAACCAGTTGATGACGCTGACCCTGCGGGGACGCACCGCGCGTCTGCGCCTGGACCAGACGCGGGCCAAGGAACCGAAGGCACGGCTGGAGACGGTGCTGGACACCCGGCTCACGGACTGAACGGCGAACGGCATTGGCGTTCCCGGGACGCGCGCGGTGCAATGGGGCGCGTGGACCACGAACCCGCGATCGCCGCCGCCCTCGCCGAGGTCGGCCCCCGGCTCAAGCACCTGCGCACCCGCCGGGGTGTCACGCTGGCCGGGCTGTCCGAGGCCACCGGGATCTCGAAGAGCACGCTGTCGCGCCTGGAGACCGGCGGGCGCCGCCCCAGCCTCGAACTGCTGCTGCCGATCGCCCGGGCGCACCGCGTGCCGCTCGACGAACTGGTCGGCGCCCCCGCGTCCGGCGACCCCCGGCCGCGCCTGACCCCGCGCCGGGTCGACGGCCGCACCGTCGTCCCGCTGACCGGCCACCCCGGTGCTCTGCAGGCATTGAAGGTGATCATCCCGGCCTCCCGGAACGAGCCGGAGCCGCGCGTCCACGAGGGCCACGAGTGGCTCTACGTACTGGCGGGACGGCTGCGCCTCGTACTGGGCGACCACGAGGCGGTCCTCGGGGCCGGCGAGGCGGCCGAGTTCGACACCCGCAGGCCGCACTGGTTCGGCAGCGCCGGCGATCACCCCGTCGAGATCCTCAGCCTCTTCGGCCGCCAGGGCGAGCGCATGCACGTCCGCGCCACGGCGCGTCCCCTCCGGCCCGGCGACGGCTGAGCGTGTTCCCGGGGGAGGGGGCGAATCGCCGGGCCTGGCGGGCGGCGTTCACCACTCGCGCCACCGGTCCGTGATCTCGTACCGGCCGATGCCGTTCCGCGCGGCGAGTGCGGGGACGTCGATCCCGTGTTCCACGAGGGTCAGGTCGAGGTACGCGCACAGCTCCTCCCGCTCGCCGGTCTCGCACCCCCCGCCGCCGTGCTCCTCGTTGACGGAGTTCAGCGCGAGGACGGCGCGCTCGACCGCCGCGAAGACCTCCGCGTCGGAAGGGTTCCGCAGCGCCGTCATCTCCGCCTCGAACGACGACAGCACACGGTCCGTCGCCGCCGACAGCGACTCGGGGAAGAGCCGGGACATGTAGGCGCTCTCGGGATCGATCGCCCCGGCCCTGAGCTTTCGTGCTTCCTCGGCCACCCCGGCACGCCAGTGTTCGGAAGGTCTTGTCGCCATGCCCGCGAGGGTATGCGCGGCCTCCGACATCCCGCCCGGACGGTGTGACACGTGGGCCGGACCCGTCCACACCGTGGCACCCCGAGAAGGACTCCGCCCGCTGCCGACGCGGCCCTCAGCTCCGGGCGTCGCGATGACGGGCCGGAGGCGGCCGGCGACCCGGTCGGTCCCCGATCCACGCTGTTCGCAGGGGCATTGGGGCCCGCGTGGCACAGTCGACGTCCAGCGTTCAGTGTTCGATCACCCAGGTCGGGGTGGCCATTCATCGTCCGGCCGTCAAGGGGTGCGCGTCGGGCAGGGGAGTGTGCTGCCTCCCACACGGTGTCAGCAGGCGCCGAGTGCTAATGTCCGTGTGGCGCTCCCCGAGGCGCCGTACTCCAAGGCACAAGGCGCAGCACGGGCTGGCGCCCCTCGCCGTATCTGCGTCCCCAGGCAGAAGGGGTCCTCGAATGCCGTCCGGCCGCCCGCGCTCGGCCAGTTCGCCGGCGCGGGGTGCCCCAGGACGGTTGAGGCGGATTCCCGTCCGTGCGGCCGGGCTTGTTCTGGCCACTTCTGATCCTGGAAGGACGCAATGACGGCTTCTCCCAACGACGGGACGGCGGCAGCCGACGAGACCCGGCCGAAGCGGTCCGCGGGCTCCGCGCCGCTGCCCCGCCGGACGCAGAGGACGACCGCTATCGCCGAGGCTGCCGCCAGTACGAGTGCGACGCCCGGGGACTGGAGCGACGGCCGGATCGTGACGGAGCGCTCCCGGCGGGCCGCGGAGATACCCGAGGAGCCCGAGGATCGCTCGGGGGAGTCCGGGTCCACGTTCGCGGACGGGTTCGCGGCCGGGCTCGCCTTCGCATCGCGCCCCACTGCCGAGGAGGCCGCTGAGGCTGCCCCGGCCCCGGCCCCGGCCCCGGCCCCGGCGGCGGACCCTGCCGCCGCCGACGAGGACGTCGTGGCGCAGGGCACCAGCCGCCCCCGCCCCCGCTCCCGCTCCCGCAGGACCGTCCTCATCGGCGCCGTCCTGGCCGTGGGCGTCCTCGCGTGCGTCCCGTTCGTCCTGCGCGCCGTCGAAGACCACAACCGAAGCACGCAATCCGTCACGATCACGGACGCCGCCTCGGGCGACCGGGCCCCCGGGGAGGAGACGGCTCCCGCGAGCCCGTCCGGCCCGGAGTCGCCCGTCGCCACGGCCCGTCCGCGGCACTCTCCCGGCAGCGGCGCGAGCGCCCGCGACGACGCCGGCACCAGCCCGTCCCCGGACCGGACCGGCGAGAAGCCGGGGAAGGCCGGAAAGCCCGGCGGCACCGCGCACCAGCCCACGTCGAGCACCTCGCCGTCCGGCGCCTCGGCGAACGGCAACGTGCCGGACGGGGCCATCTACAACCCCGCCTCCGGTCGCTGCATCGACAACAGCACCCCGAACAACACGCCGCTCCAGCTGTGGGACTGCACCGGAAGCGCCCAGCAGACCTGGCATGCCATGCCCGACACGAGCATCCGGTCCGTGGGCCGGTGCCTGGACGTCGTGAACGGCTCACGGGACAACGGGGCGGGGATCCAGCTCGCCGACTGCAACGGCACCGGCGCCCAGCAGTTCCAGTTCGACTCCGCGCACCGGCTGGTCAATCTGCAGGCCGGCAAGTGCGTCACCATCAAGGAAGCCCCGGGCGTCAACGGCACCAGGCTGTACCTGTGGACCTGCGGCACGGCCGCCACCCAGAAGTGGACCGCCACCTGACCCAAGCGCCCGACGGCCCCGCCACGACGCCGTGGCGGGGCCCAGGTCCATGGGCCGGGCGTCAGATCACGGTCAGCGTCAGGACCGCGGTGTAGGTACCCGGCGGTGTGGAGGTCGGCGCGTCGAGGTCGAGCCTGGCCCCCACCCTCGCGGTGCCGGGGCCGGTCCCGGTGGCCAAGGTCCGGACGTCCTTCAGGCCCGTTCCGCCGCCCGGTACGACCGGGGCTCCCGGCGTGACGGACTGCGCGGTGCCGCGGTCGACGACGGCAGGGGCCCAGGTCAGATGGCTCGCGTCGATGGTGTCGCCGGCCAGGTCCGTGAAGTCGCCGGCCTGGGCGGTGGCGGTCCAGCCGATGTTGCCGGGCCGGGTGTCGGTGACCGTCACCGGGGTCATCTGCCCCGTGGTGTGGAGGTGTTCGCCCGACGGGTCGAGCTCGGGGCTGGGCAACTCCACGTGCGGGCTGCCCGCGACGGAGATCACCAGGGCGCCGGGTTCGAGGGTGGTGGTGATCGTCTCCATCCGGTGTCCCGGGTTGTCGTCGGTGCACGGCGGACCGCCCACCCGGTCGCAGGCCCGCGGCTGAGGAGCGTTCTGGAGTTCCCCGGCGGCCGCGCCGACGCAGTTCGACGTGTCGACCCCACTCAGCGAGGAACCCGGGATGCGGCGCACGATGCCGAGACCGGCCGACACGAGATGGGGCGGCAGGGGCGCGCTCTCCATGCCCGCTGTCGCGATCTGGTGGCACAGGGCGTACGAACCGAGGGAGGCGAGCGTCTGTCCCTTCTCGTCGGTGAACCCGGTGCCGGTCGTCGTCGGGACGATCAGGTGGCCGACGAGCGGCAGCGGGTAGGTCCGCGGGTCCGGGGCGGTGTACGCGGGCGTGACATCGACGAGGCCGGAGGGGCCGGCCGTGGCGGAGGAGAGGGCGACCACCACGGCGCCGCCGGTGGGTGCCGTGTAGTACCCCGAGGTGTTGAGCAGACTGGCCACCGGTAGGCCCGCCGACGACGCGTACCCCGACTCCACGTAGGTGATGGCACCGTTGGTGAACCTGGTCTCGACGGTCACACCGAGCGAGCCGGCCACGGCCACGTCCCCCGGCACGGTCGGAAAGGTCGTGGTCGTACCGCATCCGGGACCCCGCCCGGCCGCCGAGCAGTATGCCCCCCACACCGTCGGCTGCCCGGCTGACAGCCACTGTGTCAGGCCGGCCGTGGTGGCGTTGTTGTCGGCGCGGACCACCGGGGTGATCGCCGTGGCGGGCAACGTGGTCCTCGGATTGTCCGCCTGGATCGCCGGATCGTTCCACCGGGTGATGGTCCTGGTGAAGATCCCCGCCACGGTGGTGCCGGACAGCCTCAGGTCGGTGATGCGCCTGCCGTTGACCCGCACGTTGTAGGTGAAGCCGATGCTGCCCGCCATGACGGGGAGATAGGCGAACGGCCTGGTGGGCGGCGGGTCGGTGAACCCGTCCTCGTTCAGTCCGTACGGCAGCTCCGAGGCCGCGAAGTCCACCGTCCCGGAACGGAATTGGCCGCGCCCGTCGATCGAACCGGTCCCGCTGTAGTGGACCGTGCCGAAGCCCTGCCTCTGGACCGCGACGCCCCATTGCCCGATCTGGTCCTGAGCCCACGTGGAACCGGCTCCGTCGATCGGCGCACCGGTGTTCGCGTGAGCGGGTGACGCACCGCCCAGGACGACGAGGAACGCCGTGGTCACCGTGGCCAGGGTCCCCCCGAACCCGTGCCGGCGCCACCTCCGCGAGGAACTGCCCCGTACTGCCGCTCGGTTCGCCCGTGCCATCGTCCGCCCCATCGTTCTCCCGGGACCTTCCCCAGGGTCCCGACCGCATCGCGTCAGGATCCGCGCCCCGTGGCAACCGGGGACCACGGACAGGTGAAGGACGAACGAACGCGCCCGGCGGCCGGAAGGACTTCCCGGGCCGCCTACGCCACCTCGATGCCGTACTCCTGCACCAGGGCCTCCAGGCCGCCGGCGTAGCCCTTGCCACCGATGACGAAGTCCCAGTTCCCGGCGGCGCGACGGCGGAACGAACCGAGGACCAGCGCGGTCTCGCCGGGGCGGCCGTCGGACACCTCCAGGCGGCCGAGTTCGGCGCCCGAGGAGTCCAGGAGCCGGATGCCCGCGTCGGTGAACCCCGACAGGTCCGCGCGCGGGTCGGCGACGGGATCCACCGCCGCGACCAGGACGAGCCGGTCGGCCCGTTCCGGCAGCGCGTCGAAGGCGACGCGGATCGCCGCCTTGTCGGGGGCGGCGTCGCCGACCGAGCGGACCGCCCCGTCGGGGGTACCGGGGTTGTTGAAGAAGACGAAGTGGTCGTCGCTCAGCACCCGGGACCCCTGACAGACGAGCGCGCACACGTCCACGGCGACACCGCCCGCCCACGACATGCCCAACACGTTGTGATCGAGGGGCCGTTCCGCCTCCGGAGGCACCTGCGCCGGCTGCCGGCCGGGCGCGCCGGGGCCGCCGGGCGCGCCGTCGCCCAGTCTCCCGCGCAGTCCATGGCGGTGCAGCAGGTCGACCAGTTGGCTGCCGGACACCAGCTCCAGCGGCTTGCCATTGGCGAAGGCATGGGACCCGGGGCCGAAACCGGAGGTGGTGACGAGCACGCCCTTGTTGGCGCCGGCGTCCTGCACGGTGCCGTAGAGATCACGGACGGCGGTCGGCGGCACCGTGTTGCGGTAGCGCTTCACCTGCACGACGATCTTCCCGCCCCGTATCGGGGTGGGATCGTCGGCCTCGACGTCGACACCGCCGTCGTTCGAGCGCTGCGTCGTCACCGCGCGCATCCCCATGGCGCGGAACAGGTCCGCGACCAGCGACTCGAAGGCGATCGGGTCCATGGCGTACAGGTCCGGCTCGTCGCCCCCTCCGTGGGTGACGACGTTCCCGCCGACATCGCCGGGCAGCCGGCCCGGCCGGACCGCGGTGCGCTGGTCGGGACGCGCCGAGAGCTGCCCGCGCAGGCCGTCCACGACGCAGTCCACCGCGTTCACCTGCTCCAGGTTCAGCGCGGTGAAGGCCGGGCGCGCGGCCACGACGGTCGCCAGGAAGATCTCGGTACGCCGGCCGGTCGCCGGGTCGTGGTCGTCCACGAATCCGTTCAGCGCCACCGACTCGAGCGCCCCGAACTCATCGGCCGCGAAGAGGTCGCGCAGCACCAGCAGCACACACTGCGCCAGCACATCGCGGTACAGCGCCCGCCGCTGGGCGACCGGGCGGGCCGTCTCCTTGTCCTGGTCGACGGACGGCATGAAGCGCACCGACTTCGCCTCCGGGACGATGCCGTACTTCGGCAGCTCCCAGTTCACCACCAACTGACGCCCGGACGGGTCGTAGGCGGCGGTCAGCTGCCGCGGCATCGCCTCGGGCCACGCCGAGGACGCGTACAGCGCCGCGGAGAAGTACTCCACGGCCGCTTCGGGATCCCCGCCCCGGAGCGCCGTCGCCATCTCCGCTATCGCGGCGTTGTGACGGCGTATCTCCGCCAGCTGCGCGCTCGCCCACTGGTCGTACTGCTGCCGGTACGCCGCCAGTTGACGCTGCCGCTGGGCCTCGGCGGCCTGGGCGGCGTGCCAGTCGCGCTCGAACCGTGCCCGCGCCTCGTCCTGAGCCTGGGCCCGCCGCTGCGCTCCCAGTCCCCAACCGCCCTGCGCCTGGTACTGGTTCGGGTCCGGCATCGCCAGGGGGTGGGCCAGCGGGCCCGGCGCGAACGCCTCTATCTGCTCCGGCCGGACGAGCGCGGCCGACCGGAACGCCGGCGCCCGGCAGCCGGCGGCCAGCAGACCTTGCAGGGACGCGACCCGCGCGTCCAGTTCCTCGGTACGGCGACGCGCGTCCGCCTCCCGGTGCCGCCGGTACGCCGCCTGCTGCTCACGATGGCCGCGCGCCATGTCGCGCTCGTAGGCCCGCTGCTGCCGCTCCGCGTCCCGCTGACGCTGCGCCTGCGAGCGCAACTGCGCTTCCCGCTGCCGCTGCTGCTGGCGCTGCGCCTCGGCCCAGATCCCGGCCAGCCCACTGGAACGACGACTCATGGCGGTACACGTCCTCCCCCGGGACACCATCGCCCCACGCAATCGTTCGTTCGCCGGCTCCCCACCAGCAGTAACCGGACACCCTAGTCGCACATCGGCCACGTTCCCACGGGCTTGGCACACGCTTTGACCTGGCCCGCGCGTGCGCCGTACGGCGGCGCAGGTGCCTTTTCGCACGCCGTTGAAGCGCTGGCCGGGCCTCGGCCTCCAGCCCGACATATGCCCATGGCAAACTGCCACCCTCGAAGAGTGGGGGAGAGGTCTTCACATGCAGCGGCTCAAGGGTGCCGAACCGGATCTCGACAAGTCCGATCCATGGGCACGTTTCCGCGGGCTCACCTGGTGGCAGTGGGTGCTGTCCGTGCTGCCCTTGGGGTTGTTCGTGGGCGGAGCGATCGGTGCGGGCATCGGCTTCCTGAGCGTCGCCCTCAACACCTCCATCGCCAGGAAGCGGTTCCCGGCGCCGCTCAAGGCGCTCGCCATGACCGGTGTCGTCCTGGCCGCCTACCTTGTCTGGCTCATTGTCGCCGGGATCTTCAACGCCGCTGTGAACTGAGGTCGCGCACTCCTGGCGTCTGAGGGCTCCGGCCCACCCGGCCGCGCCCACCGCTGTGTTCTGCTCGTCGCTGGTCCCTCGCGCCGGCGCTTGTCCGACCAGCGCGTGGCCCGCTCCATGGGCGGGCGACGAGCAACGTTCGGGGAGCCTCTGACAGTGCCGCCACGCTGAGGGGCGAGCGATGACCCGTCGGCGTCGGCCCGGCCCCGAGGGTGGCCGCCGTCCCGCCACCGGGTCGCCGGCCCTGGCCGATCGGGCTCCCGGCCCGGTCGGCCGCCGGATAGCCGACGGCTGCGCCACCGCGCGAGCGGAGAGTTCCACAGAATCCCTGGCCACGGATATTCTCCGGCGATGTCGAATCAGTCAGTGACAGCAGGGGTCGCTCTCGCCGGTGTGATGGCGCACTGCGGCGGAAGCCCGGTCGGCGCCGTGAAGTTTCTGGTGGGGGCGATAGCCTCCGCGCCGGCGGCCCCGGAGCCCTATGCGGCTCTCGCCGAGTTGTGGCGGGACCGACGCTCGGAGTTGGAGTCGGGTCTCGAAGGGGACGGCTCCTTGAGCGCCGTGCTGCCGCAGGCGTACTTCCTGTTCCTCGACGGGGACATGGATGACGCGGTGATGACGCTTGGTTCGGTCACGGGGGCCAGGCCCGACGTGGCATGGGGCAACGCCCCGTGGTTCGGCGACGCGCGCTTCCTCGGCGCGGTGAGTGCCGAGGCGCTGGCCGAGGCGTGCCTGCGGACACTGGACTATGGCCACGACCTCAACACCGCCGAGATGCGCGAGCGGTTCACGCCCTGGTTTCATGCCCTCGACGTGGTGTCCGAGCGGAGCCCCCTGCCGGAGTCGCTGGCCGCCATGTCCCGGCTGCCCCGCGCCTGCGGCCGCTACGAACTGGCCTTCGCCCTGTGCGACCGCGCCGATGCCGTCGATCGGGTCATGTGGACCGAGGTCGCACGAGCGAACACCTGGCTCGCGATGGGCGACCTGGACCAAGGTGCGGCGGCCTTGGAACAGGCCCTGACACTGGATCCCACCAACTGGTCCCTCTACCTGGACCTCGCCGACGTACGTGCTTCGCAGGGTGACTTCGCCGCAGCGGTGGCCCTCGTCGAACAGGGTCTGCAATACGAACCGCACGAGGCGTCCCTGCGTGCGGCGGGTGCCGCCTATCGCACGCGCTTGTCCGGCTCGTCCGACGAACTGCGGGACCTGATCGCCCTGGCGCCGGAGCTCGCTAACACCTCCTACCGGGACGTGCTGATCGACTACGCGTGCGCGGGGCCTGGGCTGCCCCCGAAACTCGTGGCCAAGGCCCGGAGCATCAGCGCGAACTGAACACGCACCAGGCCGCTCGACCACGTCCGGGCCGGGTCGCCTCTCCGTGGTGCACACCAGGAGACCCCTGGTGTGTGGCGCTGATGCCAGGCACTGACGTCAGTCGCCTGCTCGAAGACGGGGAGCGCCTGGATGTGCGGCCCCTGGCGGCCCCGAGCGGGCGCCGAACCGTGGGCCCGGGCTGCTCCGGGCCTACGGTTCCCGGCCCTGTCGCACGTCGGCCCTCCCGGAACCACACTGATCAGTGGGGCATCTCGCCGAGGCGCATGCCCACGACGACGGAAGGACGGAACCATGCCCACGGACACATCACCCGGCCCGCTGCGGGTCCTGGTCTTCGGCGCGGCACTGCGGGCCGATTCGACCAACGCCCGCCTCGCCTCCCTCGTGGCCCGGCTCATCTCCGACACCGGCGCCACCGTCGACCTCGCCGCCATGCGCGACTTCGACATGCCCTTGTACGACGGTGACGTGGAGGCCACCGAAGGGCTGCCGCCCGGCGCCCTCGCCCTACGCGACCGACTGGAGCAGAGCGACGCCTTCGTCATCTCCTCGCCCGAGTACAACGCCTCCGTGCCGGGAGGGCTGAAGAACGCGATCGACTGGGTCTCCCGAGTCCGTCCGCAGCCGTTCAAGACCAAGCACGCGATGCTCGTATCCGCTTCGCCGTCCCTGATCGGCGGCAACCGCGGGCTGTGGGCCCTCAGAATTCCCCTGGAGCACCTGGGCACCCGCGTCTACCCGGACATGTTCAGCCTGGCCAACAGCTACCAGGTCTTCGCCGAGGACGGAACGCTGGCCGACCCGGGGCTGCAGCAACGTCTCACCGAGACCGTGTCGGGTTTCCTCAGCCTCGTCGAGGCGGACGTGCGCTATGTCTGTCTGGAACGCCGGTGGTACGAGTTCCTGGGGGACCGCACCGAGGCAGCCGTCACCCAACGGGCCGAGGGGTGATGGGTCCGCCGGGGTAGCCGATGAAGTGGCCGTCGCTGCCCCAACCGGCCTTGCCGAACTCAAACTGCCGTTCCAGGTGAGCCCCGATGAACGCTCCGGCCGGGGCGACCTCTTCCCGTAGTGATCGCCGACAATGGTGATCACTGGCCTCTGCGCCGTGGTTGCCGTCACCCGGAAGGGGTCTCTGGCGGTCGCACGATGACGACGATGAGGCTTCTGTCAGCATGAACTCGTGGAAACTGCCGACGCAAGGGTGGCCGTCACCCGAATGTGCCGCAAGGGGTGGCCGGCCCGCTCAAGCGGGAGCCGGCGGCCGGCCATCCAGGAGGCGCGGCCCCGCGTTGGGGTGCCCGACCTGCGGAGTCCCCTTGATCGTCTGGGAGAGATTTGGGAGACGGGACCGGGTATTACAAGGGGTTTCCGAGGGCCTCCGGGGCATGCAGCAAATGCAGCAGCCCAGGGCGCCGAAATGCTCGGCGACCTGGGCTGTTGGCCTCAAATGGCCTGTTTACTGGGGTGGGCGTGGACGGTTTCGAACCGCCGACATCTGCCTTGTAAGCCTGGTGGTCAGGCTTGTTGAGGGTGCGCAGGTCAGAGTGGCTTGGGAGAGTCTCCAGCTCAGCCAGTCATCGCGACCACGGCGCCCCGTCGTTGACCGTGGCTGACCGCCCGATGTGGCACGGCTGTGGCACGGAACAAGTCCTGCGCGACCCTCAGCGAGGATCGCACCTTCACGTTCTCTGAGCTGGGCCGGCATCCGCGAATAATGTGGTCGCCCTTTGCACGAGACTGCCTCTACGCTCGCCGAAGCGGGATCGCGTGGTCCCGTAGGTTGCGGCGCCGTGGCAGAGCGGTCGATTGCGATCGTCGTAGAGGAAGGTCCCTCCTACGACGCTCCAGTGCGGGTCCGGGCGGCCCTTGCCCTACCTAGCGCGCGGGTTCGAATCCCGTCGGCGCCGCACCCGACCGTTCTCATTGGCACGAGCAGACAGCGTCAGGCCCCGAGGCAGGCTCAAGTGCAGCGTCGTTGCTGATCCTTGACTTGTAAGTTCGAGTGCAGCTCGGTGCGGATTGCCAGAAGGCGTCGACGCGGCCGGACTTTGGCTGCTTCCCGGCCGTTCCGATCTGCGGTCATCAGCTGGCGTTGCTGTCATGTGGTGATGTCAGCCGCCACGGGAAGCAGCCCCCCCTGGCGTGCTCGCACCCACCCTTGCTCACGAGCGGAGTGCGAGTTGGCTTTGGAAGTCATGGACAACATCATGCCGGTTGGTGCACGACCTCAGAGGCCCGCTGTGGATCGTTCGTTCCGCCGTGCGGGCCTAGTACCCGGCGCTCAGCCAAGCGTCACATCGCCGACGATGCGACCACCTGCGGCGACGGCTGGGAAGCGGGGCGTCACTCATCGCATGCAGCGGCATCGAGTTCCCCAGCGGGTTCAGGGACTGTGTCCGGGCTTGCTAGCTGACTACGTCTGCGCCGACGTTACGAGCCAGGAACCACATCCTTGTCTTCGTAGGCAACTCTGCTGCCTTGATCGGTTACCGGAACCCCAAGTGAACGTCCTCGTAAACGGATGCCGCGGATCCAAGCTCCAAGCAGGCCATGGGTACATGGAGCCAGGCAGGGGGGCTCAGGCGGCCGAGGACTAGGGTCTCCCGACCACCTGTGACACCACTCGACTGGGTCACTTACGGTCCTGACAAGGGGGGCTGAAGCCCCGTAGGCTGGGTGCTAGTGCCTCACATCTGCAATTCACTTGTTCACAAGGGTCGATACCGGGTCGTACTGGAGGATCTGATGTTGCTCAACTATAGGGTCGCGAACTACCGGTCCCTCAAGGACACCCAGGAATTCGATCTTCGCCCTGTGTATAGGAAGAATGAGCACGCACTCCGAGTGGCGGCCATATACGGTGCAAACGCGTCTGGGAAATCCAATATTCTGCGTAGTCTCCGTTTCATGCACGACGTCATTTTGGAGCAAGAACAAAGCTGGAAGAACTCCGATGGCGCCCCTCGGGATGCCTTCCTGCTCGATGAATCGTCCCAGGACGTACCGTCTTCCTTTGCTGTTGATGTGATGGCGGAAGGGGTTCGCTACTCATACGGATTCTCTGTCGATGGGAGTAAAGTTACAGAGGAGTGGCTATATGGTTACCCAAAGGGTTCCAAGCGGAAATTGTTCGAGCGGGAGGGGCAGGAATATAGCATCGGGCCTAGTGTGGCAGCTCCGCGCGTCACTCTACTCCAGGAGCTCGTGCCTGATAATGGCCTATTCTTGTCGGCGGCTGCCCGGGCAAAGCTTGAAGAATTCCGGCCAGTCTACGACTGGTTTCGCAGTAGTATCTGGTTCGCCAGCGATGACAGGCAAAACGAACTCATGCGGCGCCGCAACACTCAAGAACTATTGGGTTCTGTAGAGACTGCCGAGCGAGTGCAAGAGCTGATTCGCGCGGCAGACCTAGGAATTCGAGAGGCTCGACTGCCCGAGGTAGAGTTCGTCTTTGAGGAAGTGCCCCAGGATCGAGGCGGTCCGCCGCCGGGTGGATTTCAAGTTCGGCCGGGGAAGGGTGGTGCCGCAACGATTATATACAGTGGCGATCGGCCGAACCTCACTGAGAGGCAAATTTCCCGCCTGATGCGTGGCCGAGACATAATGTTCGAGCATGTGGGACAGCGCAGTGCCGACCTCTCCTTCGAAGAGGAATCGCGTGGCACTAAAGCATGGTTCGACATGATCGGATTCGTGCTTCAAGCTCTACGTAACGGCTGGACCCTGGTGATTGACGAGCTCGACACCAGTCTTCATCCCCTTTTGATCGCTCACCTCGTTAGGCTATTTCAGCACTCATCATCGAACCCTAAGGGTGCGCAGATAATCTTCACAACGCACGATGTCTCGCTTTTGGGGCGGCAGGGCGGAGAAGAGTTGCTGCACCGAGACGAGATTTGGTTCGTCGAGAAAAGCGATGTTGGAGAGTCAACTCTATTCTCCCTTACGGACTTCAAACCGAGGGACGGTATGAACTGGGAAAAGAGATACTTGGGTGGCGCCCTAGGGGCAGTGCCGTATGTGAATGCTTCGCTACTCGCTGATGCAGTTACCGGGGGGACGGGGGAGTAGCGTGGCCGGCGTGCGTCGTGAAATATCGCCCAATCGCAAGGTGCGAGCTGTAAGGAATTTGAACAAGAGAATTCTAGTCGTCTGCGGAGCGGAGAAGACGGAGAAGCAATACCTTGAAGGGCTGCGCGATTCAAAGCGCAAGGCTAATATTGCAATCAAGATTCGTATAGAGGCCACCGACCCGCTTGCCGTGGTCAGGGCTGCGGTACGCTATCGCGACACTGACAAAGACGCATTCGATGAGTGCTGGGTAGTCATAGACGTCGATGAATTTGACCTGCGTCCTGCCAATAAGCTGGCCCAGCGTGAAGGTATTCGAATTGCCCTTTCTAACCCCTGCTTTGAATACTGGCTGCTCCTGCATTTTTGTGCGCATAACGGATATGTAGAATCGTACAAAAAGCTGGAGTTGATGTTGGATAGGTATATTGGCGGATACGATAAGACTCGCCTGGACTTCCGATTGTATGAACCACACATCCCTGAGGCGGTCGAGCGTTCGATTGCCCGCATTGAGAAGTGTGGAAATTGCGACACAAATCCCTCGACTAGTGTCCACGAGATCGTCATGCAGTTTATGAATTGAACTGCCACGCCTCACGCGCCGACAGACGGGATGGGCCAGATCGGAGCGGCTTTGAGTGTGGGGCTGCCACGGGGTCACATCCGGATGTCAAAGGCCCCCGGCGATGCCCGGCTGGGGGTCTTCTCGCTGGCGGGTTGGACGGTTTCGAAGCGCCGACATCTGCCTTGTAAGTTCGTGCCAGGCTTCGTTCGGACTGCCAGAAGGCGCCTGCATGAGCGACGACCGGTCGGTACCCGGCCGCCCCGCACTGCGGCGTCCGTCTACGTTGATGTCAGCTGGTGATGTCAGCCTTACGCCCTATGCGCTGATGGGCAACTCTCGTGCACGCTGCCGTGCTTGGGCTCGCAGTGCCTTAAGACGATCGTGGAAGGCGTTGTGGCGGTTCTGGTCGAGGTTCAGCGGTAGGTCGAGTTTCGAGATGAGCTCAGACTCCATGGTCCATGGTTCGTTCTGCTCGATCCAGCACACTCGTGCGTTGTCTGCCATCCACTGGCTGAGAGCTGTTTCGCCAGCCTTGCCGAAGGTCATACGCGTTCCGCTGCCCACGAGGCGCAGTTCTAGCCCGAGTAGGCGTCCGAGAGTAAGCCGCAGGGTCGAGCCGGCTGCGTTGCCGCGATAGTGGTAGCGCACGCGTTTGCGTAGATTCTGGGAGCTGGCTCGGTTCGCCATGTGTCGCGGAGCTATGCCGACGTAGAGCAGGCGTCCGCCATCCAGGTCTGCGTGGGGCGCCTCCTCGAAATACCACCCGTAGACGCCTGCCACCGCCGGCACAGGGCTCGGTCGGATCAACACCTCATGCGCTGACCACAGCCGATCAGGCTCGATGATGGCAGCACCGTCCACGGAGCCTCCAAGTTCGACCACGGTTGGTGGCTGCAGATTACAGTCTGATGCGTCGATCCACAGCGGGTTGGCCAACCACTGCCTTGTGGGCCGGGTGGTTAGGGCGGTCGAGAGTATGCAGGCCAGAGCGGCCGACTGTTCTGGCACGGATATGGCACGACCATCCTTTCTCGCTGGCGCTCAGGCGGGACGTTGGGGTGAAGCCAGGCGTAGCCACCTCCGGGCACCGCGAGTGGGTGCCGGATCGTAGTTGGAGTCGTGCCACAGCCTGCGTAGGTGCGTGAATTGATACTCATGCCCAGCGTCGGAGTCCTCTAGGGTTTCGTTCCAGAGGTGCTCGAACGGCTGGCGATGTAGCTGTGAGTGGATGGAGCTGCTCCAGATGTGCCAAGTGTCTTTCGAAACCCACCCTTGTGCACGCAAATCGGCTTCATCCTCGCTGAGGCGAAAATATAGGCGGATTACCGCTTTCTGATCCAAATCCTCTACGCGCGCACCGCGCAGGGTGGAAGGTGACATCTTGTCCAGCAATGTCCAGTATCGAGCTACGTACACGTCCTCGACCTGACGGACCCGCTGTATTCGCATCTGCCAAACGGTGATGCCCCAGGCAATCAACGTGGGAACCAGGGCGATGATGAGCGCAATCATGCTGGAGATTGTGGGGTGTGGCTGCCCGTCGCGTCACGCTCCGCGTCCGAACCTCGAACGAACTCGGGGTTGTTGGCTTGTGGGTGGTGTCGCATTCACGAAATGGGTGCACGACTGACCGACTTAGCGCCGCCAGCGGTTGCGGTGCTTGGAGCTCGTAACACGATCACGTGGAGCGGCGCAGGTCAGCCGTAACCGGTGCGACGATTGAGCCGTTCGTGAGGGCGTGAGCGTCAAGCCGTGGGT
>NZ_JBHXSO010000061.1:0-9589 GCF_042714775.1 Streptomyces sp. NPDC058691
TGCTTGATGTTGAGGATGAGGTCGGTGACGTCCTCCTTGACGCCCGGCACGGTGGTGAACTCGTGCAGGACACCGTCGATCCGGACCGAGGTGACGGCGGCACCCGGGATCGAGGAGAGGAGCGTGCGACGGAGCGAGTTGCCGAGGGTGTAGCCGAAGCCCGGCTCCAGCGGCTCGATCACGAACCGGGAGCGGAATTCGTCGACGACCTCTTCGGTCAACGAGGGGCGCTGAGCGATCAGCATGGATGAAGCCTTCCAGTCATCGGCACCCGCTATTTGATGCCGAACCACCGGGCGTCAGCCCGATATCGATACTGCAAGGGTACGGGCGGTGCGGCGCGAGAAGCGCCACACCGCCCGGAACCCACAACTCTGCCGACGCGAGGCGCCGGCACACCACAGATCAGACGCGCCGGCGCTTCGGCGGGCGGCATCCGTTGTGCGGGGTGGGCGTGACGTCCTGGATCGAGCCCACCTCCAGGCCGGTGGCCTGGAGCGAGCGGATCGCGGTCTCACGGCCGGAGCCGGGACCCTTGACGAACACATCCACCTTGCGCATGCCGTGCTCCTGCGCGCGACGCGCGGCCGACTCGGCGGCCATCTGCGCGGCGAACGGGGTCGACTTGCGCGAGCCCTTGAAGCCGACGTGGCCGGCGGAGGCCCAGGAGATCACGTTGCCGGACGGGTCCGTGATCGAAACGATGGTGTTGTTGAACGTGCTCTTGATGTGCGCGTGGCCGTGAGCGACGTTCTTCTTTTCCTTGCGGCGCACCTTCTTGGCAGCGCCCTGACGACCCTTGGGGGGCATCTACTAACTCCTACGGGAGGTGGTCGGTCCTACAGCGAAGACCGCTGACGAGCGTCCGCTGAGGACTACTTCTTGCCCGGCTTCTTCTTACCGGCGATGGCGCGACGCGGGCCCTTGCGGGTGCGGGCGTTGGTGTGAGTGCGCTGGCCGTGGACCGGCAGGCCGCGGCGGTGGCGCAGGCCCTGGTAGCAGCCGATCTCGACCTTGCGGCGGATGTCCGCCTGGATCTCGCGACGGAGGTCACCCTCGGTCTTGATGTTGGCGTCCACGTACTCGCGGATCTTGACCAGGTCCTCTTCGTCCAGGTCGCGAACGCGGGTGTTCGGGTTCACGCCCGTGGCGGCGAGGGTCTCCTGGGCCAGGGTGCGGCCGATGCCGAAGACGTAGGTGAGGGCAACCTCCACGCGCTTTTCGCGCGGGATGTCAACACCTGAAACGCGTGCCATGCAATGGCTCCTGTTGGTGTTCGGGGGTCTTCCGCAGCACCACTCCTGACCGCCGTACGAGGTACGGATCAGGTCCCCGGCCCCCGGCCGGAGGTATCGTCAGCCGCAATCGGCTCAACGGGTGCTGCCTATGTACGAGTTGCTTGCGTCGCGCGAAGAACTGCGAGGTGCAGGTCGGTGTGCGTCAGCCCTGGCGCTGCTTGTGGCGCAGGTTGTCGCAGATGACCATGACCCGGCCGTGACGGCGGATCACCTTGCACTTGTCACAGATCTTCTTGACGCTCGGCTTGACCTTCATGGGATGTCAGGTTCTCCGGGTCGTGAGATCTACTTGTAGCGGTAGACGATCCGTCCGCGCGTGAGGTCGTAGGGAGACAGCTCCACAACGACTCGGTCATCGGGGAGGATGCGGATGTAGTGCATCCGCATCTTGCCGCTGATGTGCGCGAGGACCTTGTGACCGTTCTGCAGCTCCACCTTGAACATAGCGTTCGGCAGAGACTCGATCACGGTGCCCTCGATCTCAATGGCGCCTTGCTTCTTGGCCATGTCCTGCTTTCGGGATCGGCTACCTTGGTCGGCTTTTGGCATGCCTGAAGACATACGTGAGCCGACGTGTCAGTCTACGCCAGGCATCCGTGAAAGACGAATCCGGGGTGTATGCCCCCGAATGAAGATCGTTAAGCAAGCGGGTCCGGCGCGGCCGTGACCCCGAACTCCGCCAGCTTGGCCTTGCCGCCGTCCTCCGCAGTGAGGACCAGCGGGCCCTCCTCGGTCAGGGCGACCGAGTGCTCCCAGTGCGAGGCCCAGGTGCCGTCGGTGGTGACCACCGTCCACTGGTCCTGGAGCACCCGCGTGTGCGGAGTACCCAGGCTCACCATCGGCTCGATGGCCAGGCACATGCCCGGCACCAGCTTGGGCCCACGGCCCCGGCCGCGCTCGACGTAGTTCAGCACGTGCGGCTCCATGTGCATGGCCGAGCCGATGCCATGGCCGCCGTAGCCCTCGACGATCCCGTACTTGCCCTTGGGCGGCAGCGGCTGCCGGCGGATGTAGGACTCCACCCCGCGGCTGATGTCCTGCAGCCGGTTGTTCTTCTTCACCTGCGCGATACCGGACCACATCGAGCCCTCGGTGGTCGCGCTGAGCTGCAGCAGCTCAGGGGCCACCGCGCCGACCGGGACGGTGATCGCGGCGTCGCCGTGCCAGCCGTCGATGATCGCGCCGCAGTCGATGGAGATCAGATCGCCCTCCTCCAGCACCCGCCCGCCGGGGATGCCGTGGACGACCTCGTCGTTCACCGACGCGCAGATCACACCGGGGAAGTACAGACCCCCGTGGTCGGCCTTGAAGTTGGAGGTCGCGCCGTGATCGGCGATCACCTTGGCCGCGATCTCGTCCAGATCGCCGGTGCTCACCCCCGGCGCGACCGCGTCACGGCACGCCTTGAGCGCCGCCGCGACGACCAGCCCCGCGGCGCGCATCTTCGCGATCTGCTCGGGGGTCTTGATCTCCACCATCGGCTCTCGCCTTCCTCAGTGCAGCGGATAGCTCAACGGTACGGCCGCGGCGTCCTCCCGGACACCGCGGCCGTAACGGACTCTGATGTGTTCAGGCGGCGCTGTCGCCCGTGGCCTTCTTGACGCCCAGGGCTTCCATCGCCCGCTGGGTGACCTCGGAGACCTTGCCCAGAGCCGAGATCGTGCGGACCAGGCCCTGCTGCTTGTAGAAGTCGATGATCGGCTCGGTCTTGCTGTGGTACTCCTCGAGCCGGACCCTGACCTTCTCCTCGGTGTCGTCCGAGCGCTGGTAGAGCTCACCACCGCACTCGTCGCAGACGCCCTCGGCGGCCGGAGGGTTGTAGACCACGTGGAAGACGTGGCTGCCGTCCTTGCGGCACAGCCGGCGACCGGCGATCCGCTTGACGACCTCTTCCTCCGGGACCTCCAGATCCAGGACCGCGTCGAGCGCTATCCCGTTCTCGCTGAGGATCTCGTCCAGCGCCTGGGCCTGGCCGACGTTCCGCGGAAAGCCGTCCAGGAGGAAGCCGTTCCCGGCGTCCGGCTGGAGCATGCGGTCCTTGGCCATTCCGATGGTGATCTCGTCGGGAACCAGCCGGCCGGCGTCCATGTACTCCTGGGCCTTGCGGCCCAGTTCCGTGCCCTGGCTGATGTTCGCCCGGAAGAGGTCGCCCGTGGAGATGTGCGGGATCGACAGGTTCCTGGCCAGGTACGCGGCCTGCGTACCCTTGCCGGCCCCGGGGGGCCCGACGAGGACGATGCGCATCAGCGGAGGAACCCTTCGTAGTTACGCTGCTGAAGCTGGCTCTCGATCTGCTTCACGGTTTCCAGGCCGACACCCACGATGATCAGGATGCTCGTCCCGCCGAACGGGAAGTTCTGGTTCGCGTTGAACAGCACCAGCGCCACGGTGGGCACCAGGGCGATCAGACCCAGATACATCGCGCCCGGCCACGTGATGCGGTTGAGCACGTAGCTGAGGTACTCCGCGGTGGGTCGACCAGCCCGGATGCCCGGGATGAACCCACCATACTTCTTCATGTTGTCCGCGACTTCCTCGGGGTTGAACGAGATGGCCACGTAGAAGAAGGCGAAGAAGACGATCAGCAGGAAGTACGTGGTGATGTAGATCGGGTGATCGCCCTTGACCAGGTTGTCCCTGACCCAGTTTGCCCACGTTGAGGTGGATCCACTGAACTGGACGACCAGTGACGGGATGTACAGGAGCGATGACGCGAAGATGACGGGAATCACACCCGCCTGGTTCACCTTCAGCGGGATGTAGGTGGACGTGCCGCCGTAGGACCGGCGGCCGATCATGCGCTTGGCGTACTGCACGGGGATCCGGCGCTGCGCCTGCTCCACGAAGACCACCAGGGCGACCATCGCCAGACCGACGAGGATGACCGCACCGAACTCGACCCAGCCGTCCGCGATCTTGCCGGACTTCTTGATCGCCCACAGGGCGCCGGGGAAGCCGGCCGCGATGGACAGGAACATCAGGATCGACATGCCGTTGCCGATACCGCGGTCGGTGATCAGCTCGCCCAGCCACATGATGAACGCGGTGCCCGCGGTCATCGTGATGACCATGGTGATGGTCGTGAAGATCGACTGGTTCGGGACGATGCTGAAGCGCTCGGTGCATCCCTGGAACAGGGTGCCGGAGCGGGCGGTCGCGACCAGGCCCGTGCCCTGCAGGACCGCGAGGGCCACCGTCAGGTAACGGGTGTACTGCGTGATCTTGGTCTGACCGGCCTGGCCCTCCTTCTTGAGGGCCTCGAGCCGGGGGATGACCACGGTCAGCAGCTGCAGGATGATGCTCGCCGTGATGTACGGCATGATCCCGAGCGCGAAGATGGTCAGCTGAAGGAGCGCGCCGCCGCTGAAGAGGTTCACCAGGCCGAAGAGACCCTGGCTACCCTGCACCTCCTTGATGCACTGGTTCACGACCTGGTAGTCGATCCCCGGGATCGGGATGTGCGCACCCAGCCGGAACAGCACCATGATGCCCAGCGTGAACAGCAGCTTCTTGCGCAGGTCGGGCGTCCTGAACGCCCGGGCGAACGCGGTGAGCACGGTGCCTCCTGCGCCCCCCGCTTCTTGGGCGGGAGGTAACGGTTGAACAGCAACGAATACGAGTGAGATCCCAGACCCGCGTCAGCACACAGGCTTCACGAGACTAGCAGCGTCTGCCACCTTACCGGCGCACGACCACCGCTTGGAATGAACAACCGGGGATGCTCCGCACAATGTGCGGAACATCCCCGGTCGGATGTGCCATCAGTCTCAGACGAGCTCGGTGACCGAGCCGCCCGCAGCGGTGATCTTCTCCTTGGCGGAGCCGGAGACCGCGTCAACGGTCACCTGCAGCGCCACGGAGACCTCGCCGGTGCCGAGCACCTTGACGAGCTGGTTCTTGCGCACCGCGCCCTTGGCGACCAGATCGGCCACCGTGACCTCGCCACCCTCGGGGTAGAGCGCGGTCAGCTTGTCCAGGTTCACGACCTGGAACTCGGTGCGGAAGGGGTTCTTGAAGCCCTTCAGCTTCGGCAGACGCATGTGGAGGGGCATCTGCCCACCCTCGAAGCGCGCCGGAACCTGGTAACGGGCCTTGGTGCCCTTGGTACCACGACCGGCCGTCTTACCCTTCGACGCCTCACCACGACCCACACGGGTCTTGGCGGTCTTGGCGCCGGGGGCCGGACGGAGGTTGTGGACCTTCAGCGGGTTCGACGTGTTGTCGGTGCCCATGTCAGTCAACCTCCTCGACCGTGACGAGGTGGCGGACGGTGTGGACCATGCCGCGGATCTCCGGGCGGTCCTCCTTGACCACGACGTCGTTCAGCCGCTTCAGGCCGAGCGAACGCAGGGTGTCACGGTGGTTCTGCTTGCTGCCGATGTACGACTTGACCTGCGTGACCTTGAGGCGAGCCATTACGCACCCACCCCAGCACGCGCCCGGAGCAGAGCCGCGGGAGCCACGTCCTCGAGGGGCAGGCCACGACGGGCGGCGATCTCCTCGGGGCGCTGCAGGCCCTGGAGAGCGGCCACCGTGGCGTGCACGATGTTGATCGCGTTGTCGGAGCCGAGCGACTTCGACAGCACGTCGTGGATGCCGGCGCACTCCAGAACGGCGCGCACCGGACCACCGGCGATCACACCCGTACCGGGGGAAGCAGGCTTGAGCAGGACGACGCCCGCGGCCTTCTCGCCCTGGATGGGGTGGGGGATGGTGCCCTGGATACGGGGGACCTTGAAGAAGTGCTTCTTGGCCTCCTCAACACCCTTGGCGATGGCGGCCGGCACCTCCTTGGCCTTGCCGTAACCGACACCCACGGTGCCGTCACCGTCGCCCACCACGACCAGCGCGGTGAAGCTGAAGCGACGACCACCCTTCACAACCTTGGCGACGCGGTTGATCGCGACAACGCGCTCAACGTACGCGGTCTTCTCGGCGGCAGCTGCGCCGCCGTCACGGCCCTTCCGGTCCCGCCGCTCGCCGCCACCGGCACCGCCACCGCGGCGCTGGGGTCCAGCCATTGGATTACCTCTCTCTGTTTCCGCTAGCTACGGAACCGGCTCAGAAACCGAGCCCGGCTTCGCGGGCGGCGTCGGCAAGGGCGGCAATGCGCCCGGCGTACCGGTTGCCACCACGGTCGAACACGACGGTCTCGACACCGGCCGCCTTGGCGCGCTCGGCGACCAGCTGGCCGACCTTCTTCGCCTGGTCGGTCTTGTCGCCCTCGGCACCACGGATCGAGGTGTCCAGGTGCGACGCCGAGGCCAGCGTGTGGCCCTTGAGGTCGTCGATGACCTGCGCCGTGATACCGCGGTTGGACCGGGTCACGACCAGGCGCGGACGCACCTCGGTGCCCGAGACACGCTTGCGGACCCGGATGTGGCGGCGCTTCTTGGCGGCGCCCTTGTAAGCATCGCCCTTGGCGATCTTCACACCGTATGCCATGGCTTACTTACCAGCCTTTCCGACCTTGCGGCGGATGACTTCGCCCTCGTACTTGACGCCCTTGGCCTTGTACGGGTCGGGCTTCCGCAGCTTGCGGATGTTCGCGGCGACCTCGCCGACCTTCTGCTTGTCGATGCCCTCGACCGAGAACCGGGTCGGGTTCTCGACCTTGAAGGAGATGCCCTCGGGGGCCTCGACAAGGATCGGGTGGCTGTAGCCCAGGGCGAACTCCAGGTCGGAGCCCTTCGCCTGGACGCGGTAGCCGACACCGCTGATCTCGAGCTTCTTCACGTAGCCCGCGGTCACGCCGGTGATCATGTTCGCCACCAGCGTGCGGGACAGGCCGTGCAGGGCCTTGTTCTGACGCTCGTCGTTCGGGCGCGACACCTGAAGGGTGCCGTCCTCGCCCTTGGCGATGTCGATCGGCGCGGCAACGGTGTGGGTCAGGGAACCCTTGGGGCCCTTCACCGAGACCGTCCGGCCATCGATGGTGACGTCCACGCCGGCGGGAACCGGGATGGGCAGCCGTCCAATTCGCGACATGGCTTTACCTCCGTTTCCCGACTACCAGACGTAGGCGAGGACTTCCCCACCCACGCCCTTCTTGTTCGCCTGCTTGTCGGTGAGGAGCCCGTGGGAGGTGGAGATGATCGCCACGCCCAGGCCGCCGAGCACCTTCGGCAGGTTGGTGGACTTTGCGTAGACCCGCAGACCGGGCTTGCTGATGCGCTTGATGCCGGCGATCGAGCGCTCGCGGTTCGGACCGAACTTCAGCTCGAGAACGAGGTTCTTGCCGACCTCGGCGTCCTCGACCTTCCAGCCGGTGATGTAACCCTCCTGCTGGAGGATTTCCGCGATGTGCGACTTGATCTTGCTGAACGGCATCGTGACGTCGTCGTGATACGCGGAATTCGCGTTCCGCAGACGCGTCAACATGTCTGCGATCGGGTCAGTCATGGTCATGTGATGGCCTTAGGCCTCTCTCGCCGGGGTTTCCTATATGCGCCATCCCTCTCCCCCATCAGACTGGGGACGGGTGCGGCGCGGGGACCTACGGCGTAGTAAGACGGTCATGGGCGACGAGCGCCCAACCCTTCTACCTTACGGTATTCGGGGCTGGGCTCCCGCCGTCCTTGATGCTCACCGAGAGTCCGGCACAACCCAGAAGGGTTGTTACCAGGAGCTCTTGGTCACGCCCGGCAGCTCACCACGGTGCGCCATCTCACGAAGGCACACGCGGCAGAGGCCGAACTTGCGGTAGACGGAGTGCGGACGGCCGCAGCGCTGGCAGCGCGTGTAGGCACGCACGCCGAACTTGGGCTTGCGGGCGGCCTTCGCGATAAGAGCCTTCTTCGCCACGGCTCACGCCTCCTTGAACGGGAAGCCGAGGTGACGAAGGAGCGCACGGCCCTCAGCGTCGTTGGTCGCCGTGGTCACCACGGTGATGTCCATACCCCGGACACGGTCGATCTTGTCCTGGTCGATCTCGTGGAACATGACCTGCTCCGTGAGACCGAAGGTGTAGTTGCCGCGGCCGTCGAACTGCTTCGGCGAAAGACCCCGGAAGTCGCGGATGCGCGGAAGCGCGAGCGACAGCAGGCGGTCCAGGAACTCCCACATGCGGTCACCGCGGAGGGTGACGTGGGCGCCGATCGGCTGGCCCTCACGCAGCTTGAACTGCGCGATGGACTTACGGGCCTTGGTGACGGCCGGCTTCTGGCCGGTGATCGTGGTGAGGTCGCGGATGGCGCCCTCGATCAGCTTGGAGTCGCGGGCGGCGTCGCCCACACCCATGTTGACCACGATCTTGGTGAGACCGGGGATCTGCATGACGTTCTCGTACTGGAACTCGTCACGCATCTTGCCCGCGATCTCTTCGCGGTAGCGCGCCTTCAGACGCGGCTTCACGTGCGTCGTGTCGGTGGCAGTCATCAGATGTCCTCACCGGTCCGCTTGGCAACGCGGATCTTGTTGCCCTCGTCGTCGAAGCGGTAGCCGACGCGAGTCACGACCTTGTTTCCGTCCTTCTCCACGACCAGCTGGACGTTGGAGACGTGGACGGGGGCCTCGGTCGTGATGATGCCGCCGGTCTTCGAACCGCGGTCCGTCTGGCCGGCCTTCGTGTGCTTCTTGACCCGGTTGACACCCTCGACCAGGACACGGTCCTCAGTCGGGTAGGCCGCGATGACCTTGCCCTGCTTGCCCTTGTCCTTACCGGTGATGACCTGGACCAGGTCGCCCTTCTTGATCTTCATCGGTTACAGCACCTCCGGCGCGAGCGAGATGATCTTCATGAACTTCTTCTCGCGCAGCTCCCGGCCCACGGGGCCGAAGATACGGGTGCCGCGGGGGTCACCGTCGTTCTTGAGGATGACGGCCGCGTTCTCGTCGAAGCGGATGTACGAACCGTCGGCACGACGGCGCTCCTTGACGGTGCGCACGACGACCGCCTTGACGACATCGCCCTTCTTCACGTTGCCACCGGGGATCGCGTCCTTGACGGTGGCGACGATGACGTCACCGATTCCCGCGTAGCGGCGACCTGAGCCGCCGAGCACACGGATGCAAAGGATCTCCTTCGCACCAGTGTTGTCGGCGACACGCAGTCGCGACTCCTGCTGGATCACGTCTTTCTCCTGATCGTCTGCCGGTTCCCGCAGGATCCTTGCGGATCTCCCTGCGAGCCTGGCGGAACCGTCCTGCGGGATGTCCCCCGCAGGAATTGCGAGCCGGCGCCGGGCCGGCCGCGCGGTGTGACGCGGGCGGTGCGGGTGCCCGGCGGGGTACTTGGGCGTGGCGTGGATATCGACGACGCGCCCCCGCGTGGTCGCGGACCGCGGGCGGGT